>JAUIJH010000008.1 GCA_030431335.1 Alphaproteobacteria bacterium | reverse complement strand
TTGTAGAAGATGGTCGCCGGGATGGCGGCGAGCAGGCCGAGCGCGGTGGCGAACAGCGCCTCGGCGATGCCCGGCGCCACGACGGCGAGATTGGTGGATTCGGACGCGGCGATGGCCTGGAACGAGGTCATGATGCCCCACACCGTGCCGAACAGGCCGATGAACGGCGCCGCCGAGCCGACCGAGGCGAGCACGATCAGGCCGCGCTCCATGTCCTCGCCCTCGCGCGCCAGGGTCATCGTCATCACCCGGTCGATGCGCTGGGACAGGGAGGACAGCGCCGGCTTCTCGCCCTCGTGGCTGCGCTTCCATTCGCGCATCGCCGCCACGAAGATGGCCGCCAGCCCGTCCGAATTGTCGGTCGATTGCTGCTGGTAGAGCTCCTCGAGCGACTGGCCGGACCAGAAATCGTCCTCGAACGCGGCCATGCGGGCGCGCAGCCGCCGGAACGCGACGGCCTTGTAGATGATGATCGCCCAGCACCACACGGATGCGAGCACCAGCCCGATCATCACGATCTTCACGATCAGCTGCGCCTGCATGAACAGGGCGAGCAGCGAGAAGTCCGGCGCGTCCAGCTCGGCCGCTGTGACGGCGCCGGTCTGCGCCTGCGCGGCCGTCACGAAGAAATCGCCCAGATGCGTCCACAGGGACGTCACGAAGTCACTCATCAAAGAGACACCACGAGCAAGGAGTGACGAAATACGCGCTCAAAACGAACTCCCAAGCGGACCCGCAACACGGCCGTCACCGAATTTCCGGCGCGAACCTCGATTGATCGCACGTCGCAGCAACACGCTGCACCAGCCATTTTCGCATTGGCTAGCAAGCTGCGTGCTAAAGCCTCGCCGGCTTTATTTCAACTGCCCACCATCAGCGCGACGATCTCGCGCGGGGGGCGCACCGGCCGGCCGTCCCCGTCGATCAGGCAAAGTTCGACCTCCGCGCTCAGGAGCAACCGGTCCGCCTTGAGGACGCGTTGGCGGAAAATCATGGTGGCACGCGCGGCGCTGGGCTCACTCTCCACCGTCAGGAGATCATCGATCAGCGCCGGGCCATGAAAGGTCAAGCTCATGTTGCGAATGGTGAAATAGACCGGCCGTTCGGCCCTCGCCAGCATCTGGTGATCGACGCCTTGCGAGCGCAGCCACTCCGTCCGCCCGCGCTCCAGGAAGCGCACGAACGCCCCGTGATAGACGCGCCCGGTGAAATCCGTGTCCTCGAAATAGACCCGGATGTCGGTCTTTCCCAATGCCATTGAACTCGATCGATGCCCCGCGATGTGCGGTGCATCAATAATAGAGCTTGCGCAAAAGATCGAGGTTGCGGACGAGCCGGCCGTAGGGTTTCGGATCGTTCTCCTGGATCAGGTCGATCAACAACTTCTCCACCTTGTCCTGGTTTTCTTCCGCGACGGCGAGAAGGTCCTCCTCGGATGCGATCTGGCGGACCGTGCCCGTCCTCGGCGTGTCCAGCAGCGGCTCGCCGAGCCGGGCCTCCATCCACTGCAGGTCGTCGCGAAACCGCTTCACCGTCGGCGCCGTCAGCGAGGGCGCGAAGGCGAATTTCTGCGTCCCGACATTTTCCAGCGCCGCGAGAAAGCGCCGGTTGCCCTTGGCCGCCCCTTTGATGCCGCGCACGTAGCCGTCACCCAGCTTGCGCTGGGCGAACAGCAAGGCCAGCGCCTCCAGGCTGACGGCGACGTTGGTCCGCACCGCCGTCGTGGGATCCAGCGTCACGCCGATCTCGCGCGCGAAATCGTGAACCACATCGCCGTCCAGAAGCGCGTCGGGGGTGAATTTCTTGAGCGTCACGCGTTCGCGGCCGAACGCGGTGTCCAGCTTCTCGAAGCGCTTGCGGTAGTCCGGCCACAGACCGGCCGGCCGCAGCTTCTGCGCCTGCCCGCCGCGCACGCGCTGCTGAAACGCACTTTGCATGAACGAAATCGGCGGCCGCACATAGGCAATCACCCGGATATCGTCGGTGAAGCGCGCGAAGAAGTCCGCCATCGTGGGCACCGCGTCGCTCAGCGGGCTCGAAATCAGTTCGGCGGACAGCAGGAAACACCGATCCTTGCCCGCTTCGAGCTGCGCCGCAAGCTTCTTGGTCCACTCGTCACGTTCGGCGAGCAGGTACGCCCGATCTCGGCCTTTGTCCCTGAAGTTGAACGAGTTTTCCGGCGCACTCTCGAAGAGGAGCGAGACCATTCCCGAGTGATTGTGACTACGCCAGTTCACATAGTCGACTTCCGGGAACCTTTGATTGGCAAACGTCTGCTGGATTGAGCTGGAGCCGGTCTTGTTCATTCCCGCATGAAGAATGACGCGCATCGATACCTCTAGCCAGATTGGCGCCGGCTCGAAGGTCAGTTTCGCGTCGGGTCATCGGCGTTCGAAAAGTTTCTCTATTTCGTTTAGTGATAAGCTAACGAAAGTCGGACGGCCATGGTTGCATTGCGCCGCCGAGGGCGTTTCTTCGATCTGCCTGAGCAGCGCGTTCATCTCCTGCGCATTGAGGCGGCGGCCCGAGCGGACCGAGCCGTGGCAGGCCATGGTCGCGGCCAGCCGGTCGAGCCGCGCGGGCAGCTCTTCCGCCGCGCCCCATTCGGCGATCTCGTCCGCGAGCTGGCGCACCAACGCGGCGATGTCGAAGGTGCCGAGCGCCGCCGGGGTCTCGCGCACCACCACCGCGCCCGGGCCGAACGGCTCCAGGCCGAGCCCCAGCGCGGCGAAGGTCTCGGCGTGCTCGGCCAGCGCCGCCACGTCCTCCGGCGCCAGCTCCACCACCTCGGGGATCAGGAGGCCCTGGCCCTGCGGCGCCCCGCGCGAAGCCTTCAGCTTTTCATAGACGATGCGCTCGTGCGCGGCGTGCTGGTCGACGATCACGACGCCGTGCGCCGTCTGCGCCACGATGTAGTTCTCGTGCACCTGCGCCAGCGCCGCGCCCAGGGGGTGATCCTCGCCCGGCGCGGCTGGCTCCCCCTCGGACTCGGCCTCGGCCTGCGGCATCGGCCGCGCGGTGCGGGCGCTGGGCGGCGTCGCGAAGCGCTGCTGCGCCCAGGCGCGCGGCGGCGCGGCGGCCGGGGGCGGCGTGCGGAACGCGGTCGCGGACTCGGGCTCGGCCACCCCCTCGGGACGGGGCGGCATCTGAAGCGCCGCCAGCGCCGCGTTGGACACCACACGCGAGGTGCGCGGCGCCTCCGCCGCCAGCTGCCGCCGGATCGCCGACACGATCAGCCCCCGCACCAGCTGCGGGTCGCGGAAGCGCACGTCCGCCTTCTGCGGATGCACGTTGACGTCCACCAGCTCGGGATCGAGCGTGATCGACACCACGGCCACCGGGTAGCGGTCGCGCGCCATCACGTCCTGGTAGCCGGCCCGCATCGCCTGCGCGATCAGCTTGTCCTTCACCACGCGGTCGTTGACGAAGGCGAACTGGAACAGCGAGCTCGCCCGCCCGCTGGTCGGCAGCCCCAACAGCCCGCTGACGCGCACCCCGTCGCGCTCGGCCAGGAGCCGGATCGCCTCGCCGGCGAAATCGGCGCCCAGCACCGCGCGCGCCCGCTCCAGCGCATCGCCGGCGGCGAAGCGCACCGTGCGCCCGCCCAGATTGAGCGAAAACGCGATCCCCGGCGCCGACAGCGCCAGCCGCTTGACCGTGTCGGACACGGCGGCGGCCTCGGCCTTCTCGTTCTTCAGGAACTTGAGCCGCGCCGGCGTCGCGAAGAAGAGGTCGCGCACATCCACCGTGGTGCCCACCGCGCGACCGGCCGGCTCCACCCGCCCCACGCGCCCGCCCTCCACGCGGATCGCCGCCGCCTCGGCCGCATCCGCCGCGCGGGATGTGACCGTAAGCCGCGCCACCGCGCCGATCGAGGGCAGCGCCTCGCCGCGAAAGCCCATGGTGGTGATGGCCGCCAGCCCCCGCGCGTCCGTCAGCTTGGAGGTGCAGTGGCGCGACACGGCAAGCGGCAGCTCCTCGGCGCGGATGCCGTGCCCGTCGTCGCTGACGCGGATCAGCGCGGTGCCGCCGGCCTCGACCGCCACGTCGATGGCCCGCGCTCCGGCGTCGATGGCGTTCTCGACCAGCTCCTTGACCACGCTCGCCGGGCGCTCGACCACCTCGCCGGCGGCGATCTTGTCGATCAGCCGGTCGTCGAGCCGGGCCACCGGGCGGGCGGCAACGCCAAGATCCGCGGCAAGGGCCATCCCGTGTCCTCATTCATAAGCCAACGGCGAAGAGATCGGGACGGTAGCACGCCGCGCAACCCTCTCACCCCCATTGGGGGACGCTGGGCTGTGGACAGTCGCCCCGTCCTTGCTCTACGCCTCACCCGGCGGCCGCGCGGCCGCTCGCAACCTCCTGTCGTCGTGACGGACCTTCGCACATGCTCGATGCCCCGCTTCCCGGTCTCGCCGCCATCGCGGACGAATACGATGCCATTTTGTGCGACGTCTGGGGCGTCGTGCACAACGGCGTCGCCGCCTACGCGAGCGCGGGCGAGGCGCTGCGCCGCTTCCGCGCCCTCGGCAAGCCCGTCATCCTGATGACCAACGCGCCGCGCCCGGCCGCGCCGATCATCGCGCAGCTCACCCGCGTCGGCGTGCCCGGCGACGCGTACGACGAAGTCGTCTCCTCCGGCGAGGTGGTGCGCCGGCACCTGCGCGAAGGTGGCTACACCAAGGCCTTCCACATCGGCCCGGAGCGCGATTACAGCCTGTTCGACGAGACCGGCATCCCCTTCGCCAACGAGCGCGAGGGGGCCGACGTGATCGTCGCCACCGACCTGCGCTCCGACGCCGAGACGCCGGACGACTACCGCGCCGAGCTCGCTGCCCTGGTGAACCACCCCGCGCCGTTCATCTGCGCCAACCCCGATATCGTGGTGGAGCGCGGCGGGACGATCATCCATTGCGGCGGTTCGCTGGCCAAGGTGTTCGAGGAGGAGGGCGGCACGGCGATGCAGTTCGGCAAGCCGCACCGGCCGATCTACGACCTGTCGCGCGAGCGTGTCCGCCACTATGCGCCCGACGCCACGCGCCTGCTCGCCATCGGCGACGGCCTGCCCACCGACATCACCGGCGCCAACGCCAACGGGCTCGACGTGCTGTTCATCACCAACGGCATCCACCAGCACGAGCTGGGCCGGCCCGGCCAGCCGGACCCCGCCAAGGTGCGCGCCCGCCTCGCCGCCGAAGGGCTCGGCGCCGCCCACTTCATGCCGACGCTCGCCTGGTAAGATGGCCGACCCGACGACCGCGACGACCTTCGACGACCTGCCGCAGGCCCTCACCGGCGGCACGGTCGCCATCGGCAATTTCGACGGCGTCCATCGCGGCCACCAGACCGTGCTGTCGGCGGCCCTCGCCGGCCCGCGCCCGGCCGTGGCGCTCACCTTCGAGCCGCACCCGCGCGAGTTCTTCGGCAAGGCGCCCATCTTCCGCCTCACGCCGACGCAGGAGAAGGCCCGCCTCGTCACCGCCCTCGGGCTCGATGGCGTCGTCGTGGCGCCGTTCGATGCCGACCTCGCGGCGCTCACCGCCGAGGCCTTCATCGCCGAAATGCTGGTGGCCCGGCTCAAGGTGCGCCACGTGGTGGTCGGGCACGATTTCGGCTTCGGCGCCAAGCGCTCCGGCAACGCCGCCTTCCTCGCCGAAGCGGGCGTGCGGTATGGGTTTACCACCGACATCGTGACGCCCTTCGCCTCGGACGGCAGCGTCGTCTCGTCCTCGCGCATCCGCGACCTCATCGCCGAAGGCGCCGTCGACGCGGCTGCCGCGCTGCTGGGCTACCGCTACCAGGTCTGCGCCCCGGTGCTCCACGGCGAGAAGCGCGGCCGCGAGATGGGCTACCCCACCGCCAACCAGGCGCTCTCGCCCACCTCGCGCCTGCGCCACGGCATCTATGCCGTGCGCATCCGCATCGACGGCGCCTGGCGCGACGGCGTGGCGAGCTTCGGCCGCCGCCCCACCTTCCACGCCGACGGTCCGCCACTCCTGGAAACCTTCGTGTTCGACTACGATGGCGACCTCTACGGGCGGACACTGCCCGTCACCCTCGTCGCCTACATCCGCCCGGAGCTGAAGTTCGACGGGATGCCCGCCCTCATCGCCCAGATGGACCGGGACAGCGCGGATGCCCGCGCCGCCCTTGCCGGCCTCGCCCCGCTCTCGGCGCTCGACGCGGCCGTCAATTTCGGCTGACGGCCACGCCGGCCTCGGCCTCAGGGCTGGATCGCGATCTTCAGCACGCCGTCGCGCTGGTGGGCGAACAGGTCGTACGCCGCCTCGATATCGTCAAGCTTGTAGCGGTGGGTGACGAGCGGGCGCGTGTCGAGCCGCCCGTTGGCGATCACCGACATCAGCCGCTGCATCCGCTCCGCGCCGCCCGGACACAAGGTGGTGCGGATGGTGTGGTCCCCGAGGCCGGCGCAGAACGGCGCCAGCGGGATCGTCAGGTCGCTGGAATAGACGCCGAGCGACGACAACGTGCCGCCCGGCCGCAGCACCCGCAGCGCCGCCTCGAAGGTCGCCTGCGTGCCCAGCGCCTCGATGGCGACGTCCACGCCGCGCCCGTCGGTGAGGCGCATGATCTCCTCCACCGGGTCCACCACGGCGAAGTCCACCACGTGGTCCGCGCCCATCCGACGGGCGATCTCCATGCGCGCCGGCACCGTGTCGACGCCGATGATGGTGGTCGCCCCCATCAGCCGCGCGCCGGCCGTGGCGCACAGCCCGATCGGCCCCTGCGCGAACACGGCCACCGTGTCGCCGATGCGCACCGCGCCGCTCTCGGCGCCGGAAAAGCCCGTCGACATGATGTCGGGGCACATCAGCACCTGCTCGTCGTCGAGCCCGTCGGGGATGCGGGCGAGGTTGGCCATCGCGTCCGGCACCAGGATGTACTCGGCCTGCGCGCCGTCGATGGTGTTGCCGAAGCGCCAGCCGCCCAGCGGCTTGAAGCCGTGCTTGGACGAGCCGCCGTCCTGCGAGTGGCAGCCGCACAGGCACGCCGCGCTGGTGCCCGACGGGGTGATCGCCCCGGCGATGACGCGCTCGCCCTCGGCAAAACCCTGGACCGCCGAGCCCAGCTTCTCGATCACGCCCACCGGCTCGTGCCCGATCGTGAGCCCCTTGGCGACCGGATACTCGCCCTTGAGAATGTGCACGTCCGTGCCGCAAATCGTGGTGGTGGTCACTTTCACCAGCGCGTCGAGCGGGCCGACATCGGGCAGGGGCTTGTCGTCCAGCACGATGCGGCCGGGCTCCACGAAGATCGCTGCTTTCATCATCTGCGGCATTGGGGGCTTCTCCAAAGAGGTCTCGCGCCCTGCCTATGAGGGTCCCCGGCGATGCCTTTGCGTTTGGTCAATCGGACGGCCTGCCAGGACGTCGCGGCCGCCCCTGGCGGCGCTCAGCGGCCTCGGGCGGCCGATTGCGAAACGATGCGCAGCAGAATGTCGCGCGCCAGCACGGCGGCGAGGTTGGGCATCACGCGGGTGCGGAAGATCGCCTCGTTGGCGAGCTCGGCGGCGGTGCGCAAGGTCTGCGGCGTCCACCGCTCCAACGCCCGCGCGGCGGCGATCTTGCGCGACCCCCACAGCGGCGGCCGGACCCCCTCGATGGCCGAACCGGGCGCGACGCCGGTCGCCACCGCGCCGGCCGCCTGCTCCAGGGATTGCAGCGTCCATTGCAGCGTCATCAGGAGCTGCACCGCCTGCGTGTCCTGGCGCAGCAGCTTGCCCAGGAGCCGGTCGAGCCGCGTCCGCTCGCCGAGGAAGGCCGCATCCACCGCCTCCGCCATCTCGTTGGCCGAGACGTCGCCCACCACCGCGTCGACGTCGGCGAGGGTCACGGCCTCGTTGCCGAGCGCGTGCAGGCACGCCTTCAGCACCTCGCCGCGCGAGGCGGCCCGGTCCGCGCCCAGCCGCTCGATCAGCGATGCCCGCGCCTCCGGCTCCACCGTCAGCCCCAGGCTCGCCGCCTCCTCGTCGATCATGCGCTCCAGGTCGCGCACCGTGTCGGCCGGGCAGTAGATGGCGACGGCCGCCGCGTGGGCTTCCACGTCGCGGCGCAGGCCGACGCCGCGCTTGAGGTCGCCCGCCTCCACCAGCACCACCGCGTCGCGCGAGGGCTCCGCCAGCAGCGGCGCCAGCGCCGGCGACAGGTTCCGCCCCGCCCCGTCGCGCACGAAGATCAGCCGCCGCCCGCCGAACATCGAGACGGTGCGCGCCTCGTCCACCAGCCGTCCGGCCTCGGCCGTCACCGTCGCCGCGTCCAGCTTGACCACGGCGAAGGGGTCGTCCGCCTCGTCGAACAGCGCGGCGATGGCGGCCGACGTCTCCGTCACCAGCCCCCGGTCCGGCCCGAACACCACGACGACCGGCGGCAGATCCTTGACGGCGCGGAACCGCTTGCCGACGTCGGACGCCTTGAGCGCGCTCACGTCCCGCGCCGGGCCGCGAAGTAGGAGGCGATGCGCGTGCCGATATTCTGCGCCACCACGCGGGCGGCGCGTTCGCCGGCGTCCCGCTCGGCCCGCACGTTGGAAAAGCGCTGCGAGGAGAAATCGTAGGAGGCGCTGGTGCTCGAGGTGCCGGTCAGCAGCGTCCGCTCGGTGGCGATCTCCGACAGGATGAACGTCGCCTGCAGCGTCAACAGCACGGCCGAGGGCAGGTCCTCCTCCAGCTCCACCGCGAGCTGGTCGGTCGACACGCTCGAAATGATGCGCAGGCGGTAGCGCTCCTCGTCGGGTGGCCCGCCCTTGCCGCGGAACAGGAACAGGAGCTCGTTGCGCACCACCTGCGCGACGCGGTTCTCCTCGATCTCGTCGGGCCGGTTGGCCACCGGATCGATGACGATGGCCTTGAGGTCCGGCGTGGGCGACAGCGGCCCGCCGGTGGACGCGTCCATGTAGAGCGGCCGGATCTGGCAGGCGCCGGCCGCCAGCAGGACGAGCGCCAGGGCGGCGCTACGCCACCACATTGACGATCCGCTCGCGTACGATGATCACCTTGCGCGGCGGCCCGTTGAGGTAGCGCTGCACCTCCTCGAGCGCCAGCACGGCCCGCTCGATATCGCCGTTGACGGCATCCTTCGGCACCGTGACCTCCGCGCGCTTCTTGCCGTTCACCTGAACCGGCAGGGTGACAGCGTCCTCCACCAGCAGCGCCGGGTCAAACGCCGGCCAATCGGTGGCCGCGACATAGCCCTCGTTGCCGATCACCCGCCAGCATTCCTCCGCCAGATGCGGCATCATCGGGGCGAAGGCGCGGATCAGGTGGTCGACGCTCTCGCGCAGCGCCGCGCCGGGCGTCGCGGGATCGCCGATCGCCTTCTGCAGCGCATGGCTCCATTCGTACAGCCGCGCCACGGCACGGTTGAACTGCAGGTCCTCGATGGTCTTGCCGATGTCGCGCAGCGCCGCGTGCGAGGCCTTGCGCAGCTCCGTGCCGTCGCCCTCGCCCGCATCGCCGAACCGCGCCTGCGCCTCGCCCACCAGCCGCCACACCCGCTGCACGAAGCGGTGCGCGGCGTCGACGCCGGCATCGGTCCACTCGATGTCGCGCTCCGGCGGCGTGTCGGACAGCATGAAGAAGCGCGCCGTATCGGCCCCGTAGTTGCCGATGATCTGGTCCGGATCGACCACGTTCTTCTTCGACTTCGACATCTTCTCGGCCGGGCCGACGACGATGGGTCCGCCGGTCCCGGCATGGCGCGCCTTGCCGTCCTCGAACACCACCTCTTCGGGCAGCACCCACTCGCCGGCCTCGTCGCTATAGGTCTCGTGGGTGACCATGCCCTGGGTGAACAGGCCCTTGAACGGCTCGGGACAGGAGCCGTAGCCCACCTTCTCGACCGCGCGCATGAAGAAGCGCGAATACAGGAGGTGCAGGATCGCGTGCTCCACACCGCCGATATATTGGTCGACCGGCAGCCAGGCCTCCATGGCGTCCTTGTCGATCGGCACGTCGGCCGCCGGGTTGGCAAAGCGCGCGAAGTACCAGGACGAGTCGACGAAGGTGTCCATCGTGTCGGTTTCGCGCCGCGCGGCGGCCCCGCACTTGGGGCAATCCACCTTGGTGAAGGTGGGGTGCCGGTCGAGCGGGTTGCCCGGCACGTCGAAGGAGACGTCCTCCGGCAGCTTCACCGGCAGCTGGTCGGCCGGCACCGGCACGATGCCGCACGCCGGGCAATGGATCACCGGGATCGGGCAGCCCCAATAGCGCTGGCGCGAGATGCCCCAGTCGCGCAGGCGGAAATTCACCCGCCGCTCGCCCTCGGGCGCGCCGGCGAGGGTGCGCCCCTCCAGCCGCTCGGCCACGGCCTCCTTGCCGTCCGGCACGCTCATGCCGTCGAGGAACGCGGAGTTGAACAGCACGCCGTCGCCCGTGTAGGCCTCCTCGCCCACCGCGAAATCGTCGTCCGCCTCGCGCGGGCGCACCACCGGCAGCACCGGCAGCTCGTACTTGCGCGCGAAATCGAGGTCGCGCTGGTCGTGCGCCGGGCAGCCGAAGATCGCGCCCGTGCCGTAGTCCATCAGCACGAAGTTGGCGATGTAGACCGGCAGCGTGCGCGTCTCGTCGAACGGGTGGGCCACGCGCAGCCGCGTCGCGAACCCGCGCTTCTCCGCCTTCTCGATATCGGCGACGGACGTGCCGATCCGCTCGCACTCGGCGATGAACTCGGCCGCCTCGGGGTTGATCCCGGCCACCGCCTTGGCCAGCGGATGGCCCGCCGCGATGGCGATGAAGCTCGCGCCGAAGATCGTGTCGTGGCGCGTGGTGAACACCTCCACCGTCTCCGCCCCGTCGGGCGAGGGCGTGGTGAACGCGAAGCGCAGCCGCATGCCCTCGGAGCGCCCGATCCAGTTCTTCTGCATCAGGCGCACTTTGTCGGGCCAGCGGTCGAGCCCCTCCAGCGCCTCCAGCAGGTCGTCCGCATAGTCGGTGATCTTGAAGAACCACTGCGACAGCTCGCGCTGCTCCACCGGCGCGCCGGAGCGCCAGCCCTTGCCGTCGATCACCTGCTCGTTGGCGAGCACGGTCATGTCCACGGGATCCCAGTTGACCTTGGCCGAGCGCCGCGTGACCAGCCCCGCCTCCAGGAAGGCCAGGAACAGGCGCTGCTGCTGGTGGTAGTAGGCCACGTCGCAGGTGGCGAACTCACGGCTCCAGTCCAGCGACAGGCCCATCGACTTCAGCTGCGCGCGCATCGCCGCGATGTTGTCGTAGGTCCACTTGGCGGGGTGGATCTTGTTCTGCATCGCCGCGTTCTCGGCGGGCATGCCGAACGCGTCCCACCCCATCGGGTGCAGCACGTTGAAACCCTTGGCCCGCCGGTACCGCGCGACCACGTCGCCCATGGTGTAGTTGCGCACGTGGCCCATGTGGACACGGCCCGAGGGATAGGGAAACATCTCCAGCACGTAGTATTTTTCACGGCTGTCGTCGTTGTCCGTGCGGTAGATCCCTTGGTCGTCCCACTCCGCGCGCCACTTGGCTTCTACGGCGGGCGCGTTGTAACGCTCGATGCTCATGTCCGGTCCGGGTTGAAGAGTGCCGCGGGACCATGGGTGATGCCGCTTGGAGGGTCAACTATCATGACGCACGTCGCTGCCATCGACGAGCACCATCCGACCGTGGTGGGGCTCCGCGAGGTGCTGGCGAAGATCGCCGCCGCACGCGGTTCGCACGAGGTCGAACTGGTCGCCGTTTCAAAGACCTTCGATGCCGACGCGATCCGTCCTGCGCTCGCCGCCGGTCACTGCGTCTTCGGCGAGAACCGTGTCCAAGAGGCGAAATCCAAGTGGCCCGCCCTTCGCGAGGAATATGGGGGCATCGTGCTCCATCTCATAGGCCCGCTGCAATCCAACAAGGCCAAGGAGGCGGTGGCGCTGTTCGACATGATCGAGAGCGTCGACCGGGAGAAGATCGCGACCGCCATCGCCAAGGCCGCCGACACGGTGGGCCGGATGCCGCGCTGCCTGGTACAGGTGAACATCGGCCGCGAGCCGCAAAAAGCCGGCGTCGCGCCCGAGGAGACCGCCGCGCTGCTGGACCGTTGCCGCGCCCTGGGCCTGCCCGTGGAGGGCTTGATGACCATCCCCCCGGTCGACGAGCCGCCCGGCCCCCACTTCGCGGCCCTGAAGGCGCTGGCGGACGAGCACGGCCTCAAGACCTCGATGGGCATGTCCGGCGACTACGAGGAAGCCGTCCACCAAGGGGCGCACTGGGTGCGCGTCGGTTCGGCGATTTTCGGCAAGCGGCCGCCGCTCGATCCGGCGTAGGCGGCGGCGGGGCTCAGCCCTCGCCGAGCATCTTGCAGACGGCGTCAAGCTGATCGAGCGAGGAATATTTGATCGTCAACGCGCCGCTTTCGTCCGCGTTGTGCGACAGGCTCACGGCGAGGCCGAGGCGGGAGGACAGCCGCCGCGTCAGGGCGCGGGTGTTGGCGTCGTCCACCTTCTTCACCTTGGCGCTGGCCTTCGCCTCGTCCTTGGCCGCCTCCTTGGCGACGAGCGCCTCGGTGGCGCGCACCGACAGGCCGCGCCGGATCACCTCGTCGGCCAGGGCTTCCGCGTTGGGCGCGCCGATCAGCGCGCGCGCGTGGCCGGCCGACAGCGAGCCGTCCGACACGCTGGCGCGGATCGAAGGCGGCAGGTTGAGGAGGCGCAGCGTGTTGGCCACATGGCTGCGACTCTTGCCGATCAGCTTGGCGAGGTCTTCCTGGCGGTGCTTGAACTCGCCCATCAGGCGCTGGTAGCCGGTCGCCTCCTCGATGGGGTTGAGCCCCTCGCGCTGCACGTTCTCGATCAGCGCCAGCTCGAGCGCCTCGCCTGCCGAGACGTCGCGCACCATCACCGGCACCTTGTGCAGGCCGGCCCGCTGCGCCGCCCGCCAGCGCCGCTCGCCGGCGATGATCTCGTAATGGTCGTGCACCAGCCGCACCACGATGGGCTGCATGATGCCGTGCTTGGCGATCGACTGGGCCAGCTCCTCCAACGGCTCATCTTCGAACGAAGAGCGCGGGTTGTAGGGGTTGGGCGCCAGCGCCTCGATGGGCATCATCTTGGAGTTGCGCTCCGACCCCTCGGCGGCGGCGGCACGGGGCGGTTCGATGTCGCCCAGCAGCGCGGACAGGCCGCGTCCGAGGCGCTTCTTGCTTTCAGGCGCGGCGCTCACTGTCATGCTCCCATCTTGTGTTCGCGGTCGATCAGCTCCGACACCAGGCGCAGATAGGCCTGGCTGCCTGCGCATTTGAGGTCGTAGAGCAGCGCCGGCTTGCCGTAGGACGGCGCCTCCGACAGGCGCACGTTGCGGGGGATCATCGTCTCGTACACGAGGTCGCCCATGGTGGCGCGCACGTCGGCCACCACCTGGTTCGCGAGGTTGTTGCGCGCGTCGTACATGGTCAGCACGATGCCATGCATCCGGAGCTCGGGGTTCAGGCTCTCGCGCACCTCGGCGATGGTGCGCATGAGCTGCGACAGCCCCTCCATGGCGAAGAACTCGCACTGCAGCGGGCACAGGATGGCGTGCGCGGCGGCGAGCGCGTTCACCGTCAGCATGGTGAGCGAGGGCGGGCAGTCGATCACCACATAATGCGGCCGCCGGTCCTGCGGCAGCCCGGCGACGGCCTGGCGCAGCCGCAACGCGCGGTCGGACGCGGTGCTGAGCTCGATGTCGATGGACAGGAGATCCATCGTCGCCGGCGCGATGGAAAGGTGCGGCACCTCCGTCGCCTTGATGGCTTCCACCAGCGTGGCCGACTTGGTCAGCACGTCGTAGGTCGACGTCTCGCGGTCGGCGGGGTCGATGCCGAGCCCGGTCGACGCGTTGCCCTGCGGGTCGAGGTCGATCAGCAGCACCTCCTCGCCGAGCGCGGCGAGGGCGGTGGCGGTGTTGATCGCGGTGGTCGTCTTGCCGACGCCACCCTTCTGGTTGGCGACGGCGATGACGCGTGGGCGGCCAGGCAGCATCGTTACACCCTCACCAGGTTGGCGACGGTCAGGATGACCCCGCCGGGATCTGTTCGGCTGGGCCTCGTCTCGAGGTCGAAGCGGAATTGTTTGCGAGCCATCTCTATTTCACTGGCGGCGTCTTTGCCTTTTGGGAAGAGGCCGACGGTCTCGCCCCCGAAAAACCGCTCGCAAAGGGGGAAAAGCTTGTGGAGAGGTGCGAGCGCGCGGGCCGAGACCACATCGTAGGGCCTGGCCGGGAGGTCTTCGGCCCGGCGCGGCTCGACGTGCACGCGCCCATCCGCCAACGCGGCCGCCCGCAGCAGGAAAGCTGCTTTCTTCTTGTTGGATTCCACCAGAACCATGTCGGTCTCCGCCCGGCCGATGGCAACGACGAGGCCGGGAAAGCCGGCCCCCGAGCCGAGGTCGATCCAGCGCCGCCCCAGGCCGCTCGCGGCATCGATGAGCTGGAGGCTGTCGGCGACGTGCCGCGACCAGAGCCGTTCGCGGTCGGCCCGGCTGACGAGGTTCGACACCGCGCCCCAACTTTCACAGAGCCCGATAAAGGTTAACAGATTCTGAAAATCGGCCTCCGGCAGCGCACCGCGGGCCCATTCGCGCGCCGCGACTTCCGCTTCGTCCATCCGGCTCTCCCCGTTCGCCCGCCCGCCGGACTCAATGCCACAACCGGCGGCGCGCGTCATTTGTCGGCGCGCGACACCGGCCACCGTCCCCCGCTCAGGCGGCGCGGCGGGCGTGCGCCACCAGCAGGGCGAGGCCGGCCGGGGTCATGCCGGAGATGCGGCGGGCTTCGGCGATGGTGCGCGGACGGCGCCGCAACAGCTTCTGCTGCAGCTCGTTCGACAGGCCGGGGATCGGCGCCTCGACCAGCGCGGCGGGGATGGCCAGCGCCTCAGCCGCCGCGTCCAGCGCCGATTCCTTGGCCTGGCGCGCGGTATGGACGCGGTAGAGGGACGCCGCGTAGAGCGTCTCGCGCACCGACGCCGGGAACGCGCCGAGCCCGGGCAGCAGGCGCTCGACGGCCGGCCAGCCACCATCGTCGTGCGCCAGGATGTCGAACCCGTCGCGCCGGCGGCCGTCCAGCTTGAACCGCACGCCATGCACCGCCGCGTCCTGCGGCGTGAACGAGAGCGACGCCAGCGCCGCTTCCGCCTCGGCCAGGCACGCGCTGCGCCGCGCGAAGGCGGCCGCCCGCTCGGCGCCCACCAGGCCATGAGCGATGCCCCACGCCGTCAGCCGGTCCGCCGCGTTGTCGGCCCGCAGCGACAGCCGATGCTCCGCGCGCGAGGTGAACATGCGATAGGGCTCGTCGACGCCGTTGGCGACGAGATCGTCCACCAGCACACCGATATAGGCATCCGTCCGCGACAGCGTCACGCCGTCCGCGCCGCTCGCCCGCCGCGCCGCGTTGAGCCCAGCGATCAGCCCCTGCGCCGCCGCCTCCTCATAGCCGGTGGTGCCGTTGATCTGGCCGGCGAGGAAAAGGCGCGGCAGGGCCTGCAATTCGAGCGTCCGGTCCAGCGCGCGCGGATCGATGAAGTCGTACTCGATGGCATAGCCGGGCTGCACGATCTCGGCGCGCTCCAGGCCCGGCATCGAGCGCACCATCGCCAGCTGCACATCCTCCGGCAGCGAGTTGGAGATGCCGTTGGGATAGATCAGATCGGAATCGAGGCCCTCGGGCTCGAGGAAGATCTGGTGGCTTTCGCGGTCGGCGAACCGCACCACCTTGTCCTCGATCGACGGGCAGTAGCGCGGCCCGACACCGGTGATGTTGCCGCTGTACATGGCCGACTGGCCGAGATTGTCGCGGATCAGCGCGTGGGTCGCGGTCGTGGTGCGGGTGATGTGGCACGGCCGCTGGGGCAGGGCGGCGCGCTGCGTGTCCTCGGCGAAGAAGCTCGGCTCGGCATCGCCTGGCTGCTCGTCCAGCACGGCGAAATCGATGCTCGCGGCGGAAAGGCGCGGCGGCGTGCCGGTCTTCAGCCGGCCCAGGGGCAGCGCCAAGACGGCGAGCCGGGCCGCGAGACGCGATGCCGCTGCCTCGCCCATCCGCCCGGCCGGCCAATGCCGCTGGCCCAGGTGGATCATCCCGGCAAGGAAGGTGCCCGTCGTGAGGACCACCGCGCCGGCCGCCAGCACCTCGCCGCTCCCGAGCGTCACCCCGGCAACGGCACCGTCCCGCACCACGAGGTCGGTGACCTCACCGGCGACGACCTCGATATTGGGCTCCGCGGCGAGGAGCTGCTGCATGGCGCCGAGATAGGCGGCCCGGTCCACCTGCGCGCGGGGGCCGCGCACGGCCGGGCCACGGCTTCGGTTGAGGAGGCGAAACTGGATGCCGGCACGGTCAGCGACGCGGCCCATCACGCCGTCGAGCGCATCGACCTCGCGCACGAGGTGGCCCTTGCCGATGCCGCCGATAGCCGGGTTGCACGACAGCCGCCCGATGGCCGCCGGGTCGAGCGTGACCAGCGCAACGCGCGCGCCGGCACGCGCCGCAGCGGCCGCAGCCTCGCAGCCCGCGTGCCCGCCACCGACCACCACCACATCGTGTTTCACGTGAAACATCGCCATCCGACCCGATCCGCCAGGTTCATTGCGCCAGGATCAACTCGACTGCGACCGGCTCTGTCAAGCCGCCGCCGCGCCGGCACCTCAGCGGCAATGTTTCACGTGAAACATCGCTACTTGCCGATGCAGAAGCGCCCGAAAACATCATCGAGAATTTCCTCGACATCGATGTCGCCGGTCAGCCGCCCGATCGCCCGGCAGGCCGCCCGCAGCGCCTCCGCCTTCAGCTCCAGGTGGGGCGTCGCCAGCGCATCGGCAAGCGCATCGGCCACCTGCGTCAGCGCCGAACGCTGGCGCGCGCGCGTGACCAGGGCATGCTCCGCGCCTTGCAGACCAGCGGCCGTCGCCTCCGACAGGCGCCGCGCCAAGGCCTCGATGCTGGCACCGTCCGCCAGGCCGGTGGCGAGATCCGCGCCTGCGACGGGCGCCACGTCGGCCTTATGGCCCACCACCAGGTCGGCCTCGTCCAGGCAAAGCGGGACGGTATCGGCGCTGCGCACCTCGACCACGAAGTCGGCCCCGGCGAGTTCCTCGCGCGTGCGGGCGATGCCCAACGCCTCGATGCCGGCCGCCGCCTCGCGAACCCCCGCCGTGTCCGACACCACGGCGCGATAGCCGCCGAGGTCGAGCGTGACCGAAACCACATCGCGCGTGGTTCCCGCCTCGTCGCTGACGAGCGCCACCCGCCGCCCAGCCAAGGCATTGATCAGGCTCGACTTGCCCGCGTTGGGCGGGCCCACCAGCACGATGCGGAAGCCATCCGTCAGCTTGTCCGCATCGCGGCTGCCGAGCAGGGCAGCAGCGATTTCGTCCGCTATCGGCCCCGTCGCCGCATCCACGGGCGGTCCACCGTCGGGCACGTCGCTCTCGTCGGCGAAATCGATGTGGGCCTCGCACAGCGACAGCACCGTGATCAGGCGGGCGCGCCAATCCGCCAGGCGCTGCGACAGCGCGCCTTGCGACAGCCGCAGCGCCCGGCGCCGTTCGGCCTCGGTGCGGGCATCGATCAGGTCGGCCAGCGATTCGGCGTCCGCGAGGTCCATGCAGCCGCTGAACACCGCCCGCATGGTGAATTCGCCCGCCTCGGCCGCGCGCACTTGCGGCAACGCCACCGCCTCGGCGAGAATGCGGTCGACCACCGCCGGGCTGCCGTGGCAATGAAACTCCACCACGTCCTCGCCGGTGGCGCTGGCAGGGCCGCGGAAAAACAGGCACAGCGCGTGGTCGATCAGCTCGCCGTCGCTCGGCGCCGTCAGCGGGCGCAAGGTGGCCCGGCGCGGCGCGAGATCGCCGGCACCGAAGGCCGCCGCCACTGCCGCCGCCTCCGCGCCGCTCACCCGGATCACGGCGATGCCGCTGGGTGGCGGACCGGAGGACAATGCCACAATTGTCTCAGATGACATGTTCACGTTCGGAGAACCCGATGGCCCATCGAAACCGGCTCGCAGACGCTGCCAGCCCCTATCTTTTGCAGCATGCGGCCAATCCCGTCGACTGGTGGGAATGGGGCGAGGATGCACTGCGCCACGCCAAGGCAACCGGCAAGCCCATTCTGCTCTCCATCGGTTACGCCGCGTGCCATTGGTGCCACGTGATGGCGCATGAGAGTTTTGAGGACGAAGCCACCGCCGCGGTGATGAACGAGCGCTACGTCAACATCAAGGTCGATCGCGAGGAACGGCCCGATATCGACCAGATCTATATGGCCGCGCTGCACGCCTCCGGCGAGCAAGGCGGATGGCCGCTGACCATGTTTCTGACGAGCGATGCCGAGCCCTTCTTCGGCGGAACCTACTTTCCCAGGGAAGCACGCTACGGGCGCCCGCGCTTCGTCGACGTGCTCAACGCCGTGGCCGACGCCTACCGCGACCGCGCCGCGATCGTCACCGGCAACGTCGAGGCGTTGCGCGACCGCATCGCCGTCACCGCGGCGCCGGGCGAAATGCCGGGCGACGCCATCGACAAGGCCGCCCGCCAGCTTCTCGGCGTGATGGACCCGGTGAACGGCGGCACCAGGGGCGCGCCGAAATTCCCCAACGCCGGCCTGTTCGAGCTGTTGTGGCGCGCCTATGCCCGCACCGGCGAAACGGCCTTCCGCGACACCGTCCTGCGGTCGGCCAACCGCATCGCCATGGGCGGCATCTACGACCACTTCGGCGGCGGCTTCGCCCGCTACGCCACCGACGAGCGCTGGCTCGTGCCGCACTTCGAGAAGATGCTGTACGACAACGCGCAGCTCATCGCGCTGATGAGCGATGCCTGGTGCGCAACCGGCGATCCGCTCTACCTGACGCGGATCGCGGAGACGGTGGACTGGGCGAACCGCGAGATGGCCATCGACGGCCTGTTCGCCGCCAGCCTCGACGCCGATTCGGAGGGCGAGGAAGGCCGCTTCTACGTCTGGTCCGCCGACGAGGTGGCGGCGGTTCTGGGCGCCGATGCCGAGGCCTTCATGGCCGCCTACGACATCACCCCCGCCGGCAACTGGGAGGGCACCAACATTCCCAACCGCCTCCACTCGGAGGGGCTGGCGGACGAGGCGACCGAGGCATTCCTGCACGCGGGGCGGCAGAAGCTGCTGGCCGCCCGCGAGGCAAGGCCCCGCCCCGGCCGCGACGACAAGCTGCTCGCGGACTGGAACGGCCTGATGATCGCCGCGCTCGCCAAGGCCGGTGCCGCCGCCGGCAACGATGCCTGGCTCGACCTCGCCCGAAGCACCTATGGCGCGGCCAAGGCGCGGTTCGGCCGGCCCGACGGCCGCCTGATCCATGCGGTGCGCGGTCCCGTCGCCGGCGATCAGGGCTTTGCGCTCGACTACGCGGCCATGATCCATGCGGCCTTGTCGCTGCATGCCGCCAGCGCCGACGCGGCGCTGCTCGCCGACGCGGCCGCATTCACCGAGGCGCTCGAAACGCACTACCTCGCGCCGTCGGGCGGCTTTTTCTGGACCGCCGACGATGCCCCCGCGCTCGTCATGCGACCCGAATCGCCGACCGACGAAGCCGTGCCCAACGCCAACGGCCTGATGGTGAAGAACTACGCCACGCTGTGGGCGCTCACCGGCACGGCCCACTATGAGGAACGCGCGCGCGCCATCGTCCGCGCCCACGCCCGCGCGGCCGCCGAGAACGTCTTCGCTTGCGCCAGCTTGTTCAACGGCATCGATCAGCTCGACAATCTCGCCGTGGTGACGGTCAACGACGCGCCGGACCTGGCGGCGGCCGTGCGGCGGTCGGCGCATCCGGCGGCCATTGCGGTGGATCGTGCGCCGCCGGGTTCGCCCGAGGCGGCCGCCGGGCTCGGTGCCGGCAAGGCCATCGTGTGCCGCCGTGGAACGTGCTCGCTGCCGCTGACCGCACCGGAAGCCGTGAGCGAGACGATCTGGGAGAAGCAGATTGTTAGTATTAATTAAGTATTAACAGCGCGGGAATGGCTATTCGGCAGCAATCGCGGTGTTGCTGTCGATCACGCCAAGGGTTTGCCATAGCGGCTCGGCAAATGTCGCGATGAACGCCTCGTGGGCGGCGATCTCGGCCGGCGACAGACGCGCCGGCAGGGGCACCGGGCGCGCGCGCATGGTCACCACCACGCCGCCGCCGCGCCGCTCCTCGCCGCTGCCGCCCAGCACGAAGGCCGCCTGCCGGCCGCCCGTCAGCTCGAGGTAGACTTCGGCCAGCAGCTCGGCGTCCAGGAGCGCGCCGTGCTTGGTGCGCCGCGAGGTGTCTATGCCGTAGCGCGCGCACAAGGCGTCCAGCGAGTTGGAGCCGCCGGCGTGCTTGCGGCGCGCGATGGTGAGCGTGTCGATCACCTGGTGCTGCGGGATCGGCGGCAGGCCGCAGCGCCCCAGCTCGGCATTGAGGAAGGCGACGTCGAAGCTGGCGTTGTGGGCGATCACGTTGTCGGTGCCCACGAACGCCGCGAACTCGTTGGCGATCTGCTCGAACACCTGCTTGTCGGCCAGGAACTCCGACGACAGCCCGTGCACGCGGAACGCCTCGTCCGGCATGTCGCGCTCGGGATTGATGTAGACGTGGTAGACGTTGCCGGTCGGAATGGCGTTGAGCACCTCGACCGCGCCGATCTCCACCACCCGGTCGCCGCCGGTGGGGTCGAGACCCGTCGTTTCCGTATCGAGGATGATTTCGCGCACATTGGCCTCCGTGCCGGCGCGGATTGTGCCACAGCGCGCCTGGCGGTGCATCCTCGGGGCGGCCCTTTCCCCTACCGCGCCTTCCGGTCGGCCCGGCCGCTGATGCCCATCAAGGCGCGGCGCACCGCGGCGACGTCGGCCGCCGCGGCCGCCTCGCCCGCATCGGTGCGGATGATGAAGTGGGCGCTCCGGCGCTTGTCCGCGTCGGGCATCTGCTTGGCCAGGATCGCCGCGAACCGCGCCTCGGTCATGCCCGGCCGCGACAACACGCGCGCCCGCTGCACCGGCGCCGGCGCGCTCACCACCAGCACGGCGTCGACGCCCGCCTCGCGCCCGGTCTCGAACAGCAGCGGAATATCGAGGACGGCGATGCGGCAGCCCCGCTCGCGCGCGGCGGCGAGCGCGGCATCGCTTTCGGCGCGCACCATGGGGTGGATGATGGCCTCGAGGCGGGCCAGGGCGGCGGCATCGCCGAAGACGGCCGCGGCGAGCCGCTTGCGGTCGACCGCCCCGTCCACCGCTACGCCCGGAAACGCCGCCTCGACAGCCGCCACGGCGGGGCCCTCGTAAAGGGCGTGGACGATGGCGTCGGCATCGATCACCGCGTCGCCATGGGCGGCGAACAGCGCCGCGGTGGCTGACTTGCCCATGCCGATGGAGCCGGTGAGGCCGAGCAGGATCACAACGTGGCCGCGACCTTTGCGCGCAGCGCCGCGTCGACCTCGGGCAACAGGCCGAACCATTTCTCGAAGCCCACCGTCGCCTGATGCAGCAGCATGCCGAGGCCATCGACCGTGGCGTGGCCCTTGGCGGCGGCGACCGCGAGCAGCGGCGTCTGCAGCGGGTTGTAGACGATGTCCGTCACCACGGCGGCGGATGGCAGCGGCGCGAGGTCGAGCGCCAGCGGCGGGCTGCCGACCATGCCGAGCGAGGTGGTGTTGACGAGGAGGCTCGCCTCAGCCAGCGCGGCGGCGATGTCGGCCATGGGCACCGCGCGGGCGCCGACCTTGGCGGCAACCTCCGCCGCGCGCGCGAACGTGCGGTTGGCCAGCACCACCTCGCGCCCCGCCGCGACCAACGCGTCGGCGACGGCGATGGCCGCGCCCCCTGCCCCCACGATCAGCGCCGGACCCGTGCCGTCCCGCCATTGCGGCGCGCCGGCATCGAGGCTGGCGAGGAAGCCGGTCCCATCGCTGGAGGTGCCGCGCACGATGGCCCCGTCGCGCCACAGCGTGTTGACCACGCCGAGCCGCGCGCCGGCACCCTCGGTCGCCACATGGCGCGCCGCCGTCTCCTTGTGCGGCACGGTGACGTTGACGCCGGCGAGATCGGCCGGCAGGTCGGCGAAGAACGCATCCGCCTCCTCCGGCGGCACGGGGATGATGTCGTACCGCGCGACGATGCCGTAGCGGTCGAACCAATGGCCGAAGATCTGCGGCGAACGGGAATGGGCGACCGGATGGCCGACGACGCCGACCCGCCTCATTCGTAGTTTTCCGCCAGGCCCGAGCCGTAGCGCCGGTGGGTCAGGAGCGCCATGATCGCGGCGGCCGTCTCCTCGATGGAGCGGCGCGACACGTCGATCAGCGGCCAGCCGTTCTCCGCGCACAGCTTGCGCGCGAAGGCGACTTCCTTGGCCACCTCCTGCCGGTTCACGTAGGACGACGCGCGGTGCTGCTTGTCCGCGTTCATGGTGAGGAGGCGGTTCTCGCGCAGCGCGACGATCCGGTCCGGCGAGGCGGTGAGGCCCACCACCAGCGCGCGCTTGGCCTCGAACAGGTTGGGCGGCAGGGCAAGCTCGGTGACGATGGGCAGGTTGGTCGCCCGCACGCCGCGATTGGCGAGGTAGATGGAGGTCGGCGTCTTGGAGGTGCGCGAGACGCCGACGAGCACCACGTCGGCCTCGTCGATATCGTCCGGCAGCGCGCCGTCGTCATGGCGCATGGCGAAATTGAGCGCCTCGATGCGGCGGAAATAGCTGGCGTCCAGCTCGTGCTGCGCGCCGATGCGGGCCGCCTTCTGGACGTTGAGGTAGGACTGGAAGACGGCGACCAGCGGGTCGAGCACGTCGATGCAGGGCAGGCCCAGCTCGCCGCATTTTTGTTGCAGCCGCTCCAGGATGGTGGGGTCGACGAGCGTGAACATCACGATGCCCGGCGCTTCCTCGATCTCGGAAATGACGCGGTCGATCTGCCGGTCGGAGCGCACGAGCGGGTAGATATGCTCGATCGCCTCCACTTCCTCGTAGCGGGCGACGGCGGCGCGCGAAGCGGTCATCAGCGTCTCGCCGGTGGAATCGGAGACCAGATGGACGTGCACGAATGTGCGTTTGCGGTTCACGGCCCTGCCTTCTGCTTGGGGATGAAACTGGGACAATTCGTGCCGCCGGCTGTCGGCCCATGCAACCCTGTGGACAGCATGCGCGTTCATCCACCGATGGGTCCACCTCCGCCTGGCCGTGGACAAACCCTGTGCGACTCCGGACATGACAAGGTCCGGCAAAGGTTGCTGCTGCGTCCTCCACAACGCAAGCCCGATTTGTTAAGCCGGGCTTGACGCGATCGCGGCCAGCGCCGCCGCCCCGTTCTAGCCCCTTGCGGGTCGGCAGACAAACATGTGAACTCACACTCCCTCGTCGCGCCTCCCGCGCAGCACGGGCGACCCCTGCCTGTGAACGGCGCACTTGTCCCCGCCGATCACCGCCCAACAACATCATCAACCCTATTTAAATAAGAACTGATGTTTTGATGGAAAAAGCTCCGAACCGACCCGACCTCCTGCGCGCTCTGGCTGGCGAGGCGGTGAAGCCCGCGCCCGTCTGGTTCATGCGCCAGGCCGGTCGCTACCTGCCCGAGTACCGGGGGTTGCGGAAGCAGGCCCGGAGCTTCCTCGAGTTCTGCTACACGCCCGAGCTCGCCATCGAGGCGACGATGCAGCCGATGCGCCGCTTCGCCTTCGATGCGTCGATCATCTTCTCCGACATCCTGGTGCTGCCCCATGCGCTCGGCCAGAAGGTCTGGTTCGTGGAGGGCGAGGGGCCGCGGCTCGACCCGCTGACCCATCCGGGCCGGCTCAGCTTCGAGGGGTTCGATGAGCATCTGGCGCCGGTCTACGAGGCGGTGCGCGGCGTGCGCGCGATCCTGCCGCCGGACAAGGCGCTGCTGGGCTTCTGCGGCGCGCCGTGGACGCTGGCGACGTACATGATCGCCGGGCGCGGCGGGCTCGACCAGTGGCCGGCCCGCACCTTCGCCGCCCGCGAGCCGGACAAGATGGCGGCGTTGATCGACATCGTGGTCGAGGCGGCGATCCGGCACCTCGTGGCCCAGATCGAGGCGGGCGCGGACGCGGTGCAGATCTTCGACAGCTGGGCCTCGGCGCTCGACGAGAAGGCGTTCGCGCGCTGGTCCATCGAGCCCATTGCCCGCATCGTCGGTGGAGTGCGGGCACAAGCGCCCGGCGTGCCGATTATCGGCTTCCCGCGGGGGGCCGGGTTCGGCTACGCAGAGTTCGTCAAGCGCACAGGCGTCGATGCCGTGTCGCTGGACTGGACGGTTCCGATGAGTGCAGCCAAGGCGTTGCAGAGAAAGGGCGTTTGCGTGCAGGGCAACCTCGATCCGGCGCGGCTCAAGGAAGGCGGGCAGCAGCTCGACGTGGCGGTGCGGCGGATCGCCAAGTCGCTGGGGGACGGGCCGTTCGTGTTCAATCTCGGCCACGGCATCTCGCTGGAGACGCCGCCCGACAACGTGACCCGCGCCATCGACGTGCTCAAGGCGAGCGCTGCGTGACCTACCTGTGGGTCAAGGTGCTGCATGTGCTGGCGATCATCTCGTGGATGGCCGCGCTGCTCTACCTGCCGCGACTTTTCGTCTACCACGCGGGGGCCGAAACCGGTTCGGTCCAGTCCGAGACGTTCAAGGTGATGGAGCGGCGGCTGCTGCGGGCGATCGGCACGCCGGCGATGATCGTGGCCTGGATCACCGGCCTGACGCTCGCCTACCAGGCCAACTTCTGGAGCCAGCCGTGGCTGCACCTGAAGTTGGCCGCCGTGGTGGCGCTGTCGGCCCAGCACATGGCCTGCGCACGCTGGATGCGCGGCTTCGCGCAGGACGAAAACCGGCACTCGGCGCGGTTCTATCGCTTCATGAACGAGGTGCCGACGCTGCTGATGATCGCCATCGTGATCTGCGTGATCGTCAAGCCGTTTTGAGGTCGATTCGCGCTGGGCTTGCAAAATGGACCCGGCGCGGATACATTCCGAGTTGACCAATGGTCCAACGTATGTGTGCCCCGCACGCGGACGGGACCGTCATCCAAGTTCCCCGCCTCCTTTCTGGTCCTCAAACGGTTTGTGTTTCCCAGCACAGCGCTGGTGATTAGGACATGCCCATGCAAGAAATGAAACTCCACGAGCTCAAAGCGAAGAGCCCCGGCGATCTTATTGCGTTCGCCGAGCAGCATGACGTGGAGAATGCCTCGACACTGCGTAAACAGGAGCTGATGTTCGGCATCCTGAAGCAGCTCGCGGCGCAAGATGTCGATATTATCGGCGAAGGTGTTGTCGAAGTTCTGCAGGATGGCTTCGGTTTCCTGCGCTCACCTGACGCCAATTATCTACCCGGGCCGGACGATATCTACGTCAGCCCCAGCCAGATCCGCCGCTTCTCGCTCCGCACGGGCGATACGGTCGAAGGGCAGATCCGTTCGCCGAAGGAAGGCGAGCGCTACTTCGCTCTCCTCAAGGTCAACACGATCAACTTCGAAGAGCCCGAAGCCGCCCGCCACAAGATCCACTTCGACAACCTGACGCCGCTCTATCCGGACGACCGCTTCAATCTGGAGATAGACGGCCCGCCGACCAAGGATTTCTCGGGTCGGATCATCGACCTGGTGGCCCCGATCGGCAAAGGGCAGCGCGCCCTCATCGTGGCGCCGCCGCGCACCGGCAAGACGGTGATCTTGCAGAACATCGCCAAGAGCATCACCGCCAATCACCCCGACTGCTACCTGATCGTGCTCCTGATCGACGAGCGGCCGGAAGAAGTCACCGACATGCAGCGCTCCGTGCGCGGCGAGGTGGTCTCCTCCACGTTCGACGAGCCGGCCGTGCGCCACGTGCAGGTCGCCGAGATGGTGATCGAGAAGGCCAAGCGCCTGGTGGAGCACGGACGCGACGTCGTCATCCTGCTCGACTCGATCACCCGCCTCGGCCGCGCCTACAACACCGTGGTGCCCTCGTCCGGCAAGGTGCTGACCGGCGGTGTCGACGCCAACGCGCTGCAGCGGCCGAAGCGCTTCTTCGGCGCCGCGCGTAACATCGAGGAAGGCGGCTCGCTGACCATCATCGCCACCGCGCTGATCGATACCGGCTCGCGCATGGACGAGGTGATCTTCGAGGAGTTCAAGGGCACCGGCAACTCCGAGCTCATCCTGGACCGCAAGATCTCCGACCGCCGCGTGTGGCCGTCGATCGACATCCAGCGCTCCGGCACCCGCAAGGAAGAGCTCCTGGTGCCGAAGGAGAACCTCAAGAAGGTCTTCGTGCTGCGGCGGATCCTCAACCCGATGGGCTCTGTCGACGCCATCGAGTTCCTGCTCGACAAGTTGCGGCAGACCAAGAACAACGCCGAGTTCTTCGACTCGATGAACACCTGACGCCGGAGGGCGGTGCCTGCACCGCCCTGTGATGTCGAGCACGGGATCGGCGAAGTCGCGTTGATGACGTGACCGACCTCATTATGTGCGTCTCCGCAATGGATGCTGCCGCGTGGCGTGGCATCTTGTTTTGGGAGACGCATCCATCATGTCGGTCAACGACGTTACAATCGGGAAAACCAAAGCCGCCTGGCTGATGGACTTCAAGGTGGACAGCACCGTCCTGAAGGCCGAGCACAAGGAATGGCTCGACCGCGCCGTCGTGCAGCCGCTGCTGGCCGAAGACGCGCGCAACGTCGCCGCGGGCAAGCAGACGTCCGACGGCTCCCACCACACGGTCTGGGTGATCGGCAGCGCGAGCCGCACCGGCACCTACGACCACAACCTGCGGCTTTCCAGCCGCCGCGCCGCCGTGGTCCGGGCCTATCTCGCCTCGGTGCTGCAGCATGTGTCGGTGGTGTTTTCCATCCGCACCCACGCGCTCAGCGAGCTGCGCGCCGCCTACCTGGGCGACAAGGACGAGACGGAAAACATGGCGCACCGCGCGGTGTACGTCGCGTCGATGGCGCATCCGGCCGCGCTCCCGCCACGGCAGCCGCCGATCACGCCGCCCACCCAGGCCATCGCGGTCGATTTCTATTTTTATGCGGAGCGGGCCCACTGGTTCAACGTGACCAAGTGGAAGGGCGAGCTGTACGCTCGCTACAAGCACAAGGGCGAGGTCAGCTACAAGGGGTGGTTCCTGTCGTCGAGCGGGCTCACGGTGAAGCCGGACGACGTCACCAAGGCGTGGACACCGAGCTTGCCGAGCACGGACCTCGTCTTCGCCGGCAGCGGGGAGGCGACCTTCCCCAGCCCGGCGCTGCTTGACCGGCTGAGCCGCAAGGCGATCTATCCACGCGTGGTCGGCAAGACGCTGACGCTGCGGATCGTCGACGCGGCGCCCGATCGCAGCGATCTGGTGCTGACGATGCCGGTGCTGCACGGCGACTTTCAATTGTCTCAGGGGGTGGGTTCGCTCGGCACGATGAAGCCGATGAAACCGGACGCCATCAAGGCGCTGAGGGAGGCCATCTACGTCACCGAGACGTGCGGCGGCTCGATGTGCGCGTAAGGTTTCGTGCGGAAAAAAGAGGTGTCCGACCGGGGGCGTTGGCCCCCGATCGGATCGTTCGTTGATTCAGACGTTCGCCGTCACAACAGCGCTACTGCGAGCGGAGCGGAGATCGCTGCGCCGCCAAGCAGAAGCATGACAAGAAAGATGACGGCGATAACAACGAATACGAAGAAGAGGATTCGAGCGATTGAGGCTGCTCCGGACGCGATGCCGGTGAAGCCGAAAACGCCGGCGACGACTGCGATCACTGCGAAGATGATCGCCCAGGTCAGAAAGTCCAATTGAAACGCTCCTATCGTTCATCTTATTGCACAACCCGCTTATCGGCCTACGGGTTCCACATGATTTCAAGATAGTGCGTCGGACTAGCAGTATGTGGCCTGAGTAAGGCCGGGCGAGGGGGCGCGCGCCCGGCCGCTCACGGGTGGTGAGCGGGTGCGG
The DNA here is from genome assembly GCA_030431335.1 of Alphaproteobacteria bacterium. Taxonomy (GTDB): domain Bacteria; phylum Pseudomonadota; class Alphaproteobacteria; order Rhizobiales; family Amorphaceae; genus Acuticoccus. The sequence goes on along the minus strand of JAUIJH010000008.1, from coordinate 42,370 downwards.
GCGGGCCGGCCTCCTCAGACGTCGAGGTTGTCGACCTGCAGCGCGTTCTCCTGGATGAACTCGCGGCGCGGATCGACCGCGTCGCCCATCAGGCGGGTGAAGACGCTGTCGGCGTCGTCGGCCTCGGAGATGCGCACCTGCAGCAGGGTGCGGGCGTTGGGGTCCAGCGTGGTCTCCCAGAGCTGATCGGCGTTCATCTCGCCGAGGCCCTTGTAGCGCTGGATGGAGAGCCCCTTGCGGCCGGCGGTGAAGACGTTGTCCGCGAGCGCCATCGGCCCGTGGATCACCGTCTCCTTGTCCTTGCGCTTGAGCGTGGCGGCACCGCCGTAGACCTCGGCAAGATGCTCGCTGAAGGCCGCGAGCCGCTTGGCATCGGACGACGCCAGCAGCGCCGTGTCGATGGAGCAGTACTCCTTGACGCCGCGGACGGTGCGCTCGAACACGAGGCCGTCCGGCGTCGCCGTGCCCTCCCAGCCCTTCTCGAAATCCTCGGCGAGGACGTCGAGGCGCTGGGCGATGCGGTTGGCGATGGCCGCCGCCGCCTCGGCGTCGGCCAGCGACTGCGGCACGAGGGCGCCCTCGATCGCCGCCTGCTCGACCACGGAGCGGTTGTAGCGGGTGTGCAGCCCCTTGAGGATGCCGGAGATCTGGCGGGACTTCTGCGTCACGGCGGCGAGGTCCGGCCCGACCAGCACTTCGCCGGAGGCGAGCGCGAGGGCGGTGTCTTCCAGGCCGGCGGCGGTGAGGTAGTCCTCCAGCGCGTCGTCGTCGTGCAGGTACTGCTCGGAGTTGCCGCGGCGCACTTTGTAGAGCGGCGGCTGGGCGATGTAGAGATGCCCGCGCTCGATCAGCTCCAGCATCTGCCGGTAGAAGAAGGTGAGCAGCAGCGTGCGGATGTGGGCGCCGTCGACGTCGGCGTCCGTCATGATGATGATCTTGTGGTAGCGCAGCTTGTCGGGGCGGAACTCGTCCTTGCCGATGCCGGTGCCCAGCGCGGTGATCAGCGTGCCGATTTCGTTGGAGGACAGCATCCGGTCGAACCGGGCGCGCTCCACGTTGAGGATCTTGCCGCGCAGGGGCAGCACGGCCTGGTTGCCGCGGTGGCGGCCCTGCTTGGCCGATCCGCCGGCCGAGTCGCCCTCGACCAGGAACAGCTCGGCCTTGGCCGGGTCGCGCTCCTGGCAGTCGGCCAGCTTGCCGGGCAGGGAGGCGATGTCGAGCGCGCCCTTGCGGCGGGTCAACTCGCGCGCCTTGCGGGCGGCCTCGCGGGCCGATGCGGCCTCGACCACCTTGCCGACGACGATCTTGGCCTCGTGCGGGTGCTCCTCGAGCCAGGTGTTGAGGCCCTGGTTGACGAGGCCCTCCACCACCGGGCGCACCTCGGAGGAAACCAGCTTGTCCTTGGTCTGCGAGGAGAATTTGGGATCCGGCACCTTGACGGACAGGACGCAGGTGAGCCCCTCGCGGCAGTCCTCGCCGGTGAAGGTGACTTTTTCTTTTTTCGAGGTGCCGTTGCGATCGGCGTATTGCGTGATCTGGCGCGTCAGCCCGGCGCGGAAGCCGGCGAGGTGGGTGCCGCCGTCGCGCTGCGGGATGTTGTTGGTGAAGGCGAGGACGTTCTCGTGGTAGGTGTCGTTCCACCACATGGCGACCTCGACCGTCACCCCGTCACGCTCGTCGGAGAAGGTGATGGGCACGGGGATCAGCGAGGATTTCGCGCGGTCCAGATAGTGCACGAAGGCGGCGAGGCCGCCGTCGTACATCATCGTTTCCTCACGCGGCTCGACGCCGCGATGGTCGGTCAGCGTGATGCGCACGCCGGAGTTGAGGAACGCGAGCTCGCGCAGCCGGCGCTCCAGGATCGAGAAATCGAAATCGACCTTGGTGAAGGTCTCCTGCGAGGGCAGAAAGCGCACCTCGGTGCCCGAGCCTTCGGACGGACCGATATCCTCGAGCGGCGCCACGGCGACACCGTGCTTGAACTGCATCCGGTGGGCGCGGCCGCCGCGGCGAATGGTGAGATCGAGCTCGGCCGACAGCGCGTTGACGACGGAGACGCCGACGCCGTGCAGGCCGCCGGAGACCTTGTACGAGTTCTGGTCGAACTTACCGCCGGCGTGCAGCTGGGTCATGATGACCTCGGCCGCGGAGATGCCCTCTTCGGGGTGGATGTCGGTGGGGATGCCACGGCCGTTGTCGGTCACCGAGACCGAGCCGTCGGAGTTGAGGGTGACGGTGACGGTGTCGGCATGGCCGGCGAGGGCCTCGTCGATGGCGTTGTCCACCACCTCGTAGACCATGTGGTGCAGGCCGGAACCGTCGTCCGTGTCGCCGATGTACATACCCGGGCGTTTGCGAACCGCGTCGAGGCCCTTCAGGACCTTGATGGAACCAGCGCCGTACTCGTCCTCGGGAAGGGGTGTGCCTTGCATTCGTACCCAGTGATTAACTCATGGAAGGCGTCAGCGCGCCGCGCTCTTTATATATAGTGCGTTGTGCGCGTTTTGAAGCCGCGGTGCGGAACGCGTGGGGGATATTCGCCCCACGGGTGCCGCGGCGATTGGCGCTTCAGCGCACGAAGGCGAGCTGAAGGAAGTTGGTAAGCCCCGGCGTGTTGAGCGGCAGGCCCGCGACGACGACCAGCCGGTCGCCCGATTTGCCCAGCCCCTGCGACGCGATGGCAGCGCCGGCGTCGGCGATCATCTCGCCCAGATCGTCCTTGTTCTCGCACACGACCGTGTGGAGGCCCCACACGACGCCCAGGCGCCGCGCGGTCTTTTCCGACGGGCTCATGACGAGGACGGGGGAGAACGGCCGCTCGCGCGCCATGCGCAGCGCCGTGGTTCCGGAGATCGTGAAGCACACGGTGGCGGCGACGTTCAGCGTCTCGCCGATCTGGCGGGCGGCGGCGGCGAGCGCGTCGGCCCCGGTCTCTTCCGGCTCGAAGCGCTGCGCGCGCAGGATGCTGTGATAATTCTCGTCCTTCTCCACCTCCTTCGCGACCTTGTCCATCATCGCGACCGATTCGATGGAGAAGGCGCCGGTGGCCGATTCGGCCGACAGCATGACGGCGTCGGCCCCCTCGAACACGGCGGTGGCGACGTCGGACACCTCGGCGCGGGTGGGAACCGGCGCGGAGATCATGCTTTCCAGCATCTGCGTGGCGACCACGACGGGCTTGCCGGCGCGGCGGGCGGCACGGGTGATTCGCTTCTGCAGGCCGGGCACCTGCTCGATGGGCATCTCGACGCCGAGGTCGCCGCGGGCGACCATCAGCGCGTCGGACAATTCGATGATCTCGTCCAGCCGCTCGATGGCCTGCGGCTTCTCGATCTTCGACATCAGCGCGGCGCGGCCGCGGGCGATCTTGCGGGCCTCGGCGAGGTCCTCCGGGCGCTGGATGAACGACAGCGCCACCCAGTCGACATCGGCCGCGAGCACGGCCTCGAGGTCGCTCATATCCTTGGCGGTGAGGGCGCCGACGGGCAGCAGCGTGTCGGGACAGCTGACGCCCTTGCGGTTGGACAGCGCGCCGCCCTGCACGACTTCGGCGGTGACCGCGCCCTCGCGCACGTCGGTGATCTTCAACGACAGCTTGCCGTCGTCGATGAGGAGGCGGTGGCCGACGCGCAGCGAGCGCAGGATTTCCGGATGGGGGAGGTAGACGCGGCTGGCGTCGCCGGGCGTCTTGTCGCTGTCCAGCGTGATGGACGCGCCATTTTCCAGGTCGACGGACCCGTCCTGCAACGTGCCGATGCGAAGCTTCGGTCCCTGCAGGTCGGCCAGGATGGTGATGGGGTGGCCCAGCTCGGTCTCGACCGCGCGGATGCGGCCGACCAGCGTGCGCATGTGCGCGTGGTCCGCATGGCTCATATTGATGCGGAAAACGTCGACACCAGCCTCGTGCAAGGCCTGAATCTGGTGCTGTTCCGAGGATGCTGGCCCGAGGGTCGCGACAATCCGGACCCGTCGGCCGCGAATCATTGTCCGCCGATACCCACTTTCGGGCGCTCGGTCAGCTGTACGGTCCATGACAATTTGTCGCCCGTATCCACTTCGACGAACCCGCGCCTCTCGTAGCCGCGGGCAACGCAATCTGCCGTGCCTTCAATCGTAAACTCTTTGTCGTGCGTGCACATGAAGGCGGTTCCGCCCCAGGCCCCGCCTTCCTCATAGTCGAGGGCATACAGGTAGTAGAAGCGGGAGGGAAGCGGACCGTCGACAACGACCTGACAGGATTCCGCTTCCAGATTCCACCAGCCCTCGCTCACCCAGGTGGCATCGTTCTTATAACCGATGGCAATCCCGACTTGAACCGGCGTCTTGTTGCAGAGCCGAAGCTCGGCCTGGGCTGTGGAAGCGGTGGAAAGGTGTGCGGCGGCGACCACTACGGCGAACAGGAGCGCTATGGTTAGTTGGCGAGCCAATCGAAACATCTGCTGCGAGCCGTCCTTTTTTTCGTTCGTCATCAACGTGTTCGCGGCGCAAACCTTAGCTGTCATGCTGGCTATGGTTGTGCTTGTCAATCGCGCCGCCACTCTACAACTCGTCAACCATGACACTTGCATGGCCGTGGTTAACGATTTCGAATCACACTCGCAACTCAATGTTACCAACTCATAGTCCCGTTGGCTGACCCGAAGCTGGGATGTCCACACCCTCGCGCCGCACTCACCAATACGAACGAAGTTCATAGACTTCGTAACGCCACCCTCCGATTTGACTTATTATTTATTATTAACATTGAAAAATCGGCAGATTTTAGTTCGGGATATCCTTGTAACATTCCTTGATGACAAGAGAACTCCGAAGACGCGACTCGTTGCAATTGCGCATCACTATGGCCAACACAGGGATGCCTCATTACGCTAAGAGCGTCAATGTTCTATTTCTGCAACGGATTCTGTGAAAGCCCTTGTGGTTTCTCGACTTCTGCGTGTGCCGCCGCCGGCATTTGAGAGGCGCCGGTATGCCGGATCCGTTGTGGCGATGCAACAGTCAAGGTCGTATTCTCCTCTGCGCGCCCGCCTATCGATAGCATCCCCCGTCCGCGACGGTAACCACTGATTCACCAATTTACCCCGTCTAGCGAGAAGAGTGGGGACGATGACCGTCGCCGCCATTGATCGGCCGCCAACGGCGGGCCTTGATGGGTTGTAGTTCAGACAAAGGAGTTGACCATGGTTAATGGTGGCGTGGCGGGCGACCAGCTACGGGCATTCATCGAGCGGATCGAGCGCCTGGAAGAGGAAAAGCAGGCGCTGGCCGATGACATCAAGGATGTCTACGCGGAAGCCAAGGGCAACGGATTCGACGTCAAGATCCTGCGCCAGGTGGTCCGGCTGCGGAAGCAGGAGACCAACGAGCGGCTGGAGCAGGAAGCCGTGCTGGAGCTCTACCTCCAGGCGCTGGGGATGAAATTCTCCGCCGACGATCAGCGCGCCGAGGCGGCGTGACGCGGACCGTCAGCGGGTATCCGCAAGCGCGCGGGCCCGCTGACGCAGCGCGAATTTCTGCACCTTGCCGGTAGAGGTCTTCGGCAGCGGCTCGAACACCACCCGCCGCGGCATCTTGTAGCCGGCCAGCCGCTCCCGGCACCAAGCGATCAGCGCCGCTTCGTCGCAGCTGGCCCCGATCACAAGCTCCACGAAAGCGCAGGGCGTCTCGCCCCACTTGTCGTGCGGCATCGCGACGACGGCCGCCCCCGCTACCGCGGGATGGGCGTAGAGCGCGTCCTCGATCTCGATGGATGAGATGTTTTCACCCCCCGAAATAATGATGTCCTTGGCGCGGTCCTTGATCTCGACGTAGCCGTCGGGATGGCGCACGGCGAGGTCGCCGGTGTGGAACCAGCCGCCCCGGAACGCGGCCTCGGTGGCGGCCTCGTCCTTCAGGTAGCCCTTCATCACGATGTTTCCGCGCAGCATGATCTCGCCGATGGTCTCGCCGTCGCGCGGGGTTTCGGCCATCGTCTCGGGGTCGCGCACGGACAGGCCCTCCTGCAACGTGTAGGTGACGCCCTGGCGCGCCTTGAGCCGCGCGCGCTCGGCCGGCGACAGCGCGTTCCACTCCGGCTTCCAGGCCGACACCACGCACGGCCCGTACACTTCGGTGAGGCCGTAGACGTGGGTCACGTCGATGCCGACGCTGTCGGCCCGGGCGATCACCGAGGCGGGCGGCGGCGCGGCCGCGACCATCATGCGCACGGGCGGATCGGCCACGAAGCCGGCCGCCTGCGCCCCCTCGATCGCCATCTGCATGACGATCGGCGCACCGCAGAAATGGGTGATGCCGTGGTGCGCGAACGCATCGGCGATGGCCTGCGCCGAAACCGCGCGCAAGCACACGTTGACGCCGCCCAGCATCGCGATGGTGTAGGGGAAGCACCAGCCGTTGCAGTGGAACATCGGCAGCGTCCACAGATAGACCGGGAAGTGCGGCATCGCCCAGTCCAGCGCGTTGGAGATGGCGTTGGTGGCCGTGCCCAGGTGCGAGGTGACGACACCCTTGGGCCGCCCCGTCGTGCCGGACGTGTAGGAGAGCGAGAAGGACGCCCACCCATCGTCGATCGGCGCCTGGGTGAGCGGCGCGTCGTGGATGAAATCGGCGAAGGCGTGATCGGCCGGGCCGTCCGCTTCGGGCGCCAGCGCATCGTCGATGCGCACCACCTGGGGCGGGGAGGCCATGCCCGCCAGCGCCTCGCCGAGGCGGGGCAGGAGCTCACGGTCGCAGAACACGAGCCGCGCCTCTGAATGCTCCAGGCAGTAGCGCAGCGTGCCGGCATCGAGCCGGGTGTTGAGCGTCAGCATCACCGCGCCGGCCATCGGGATGGCGAAATTCAGCGTCACGAAGCCCGGCGTGTTGGGCGCGAGCACGGCGACCACGTCGCCGGCGCCGAGGCCGCGCACGCGCAGCCCGGCCGCGACCCGGCGCACCTCGAGATCGACCTCGCCCCAGGTGGCGCTGTGCGGGCCGTGGAGCACCGCCGTCTTTTCGGGAAAGACGAGGGCGGTGCGCGCCAGGAAGGCGAGCGGCGTCAGCGGCGCGCTGTTGGCGTCGCGGCGGATCAGTCCGGTTTCGTCCATCAGTCTGTTTTATCCAGCATGGCCGCGAACTGCTCGAAAGGCACGGGATAGGAGAAAAGGTAGCCCTGGCCGTAACGGCAACCGATTTCACGCAGCACCCGTTGCTGGGCCAGCGTCTCCACCCCCTCGGTGATGACGTCGAGGCCGATCGATTGCGCGATCTGCAGGACGCCGCGCACGATGGCACGTTTGCGGCGATCAGTCTCGATTCCGAGGGTGAACTGCTTGTCGATCTTGATCTCTTTGATCGGGAAGCTGGTGATGTGGATCAGCGAGGCGTAGCCGGTGCCGAAATCGTCCAGCGAGAACTCGACGCCGGACGACACCAGGTAGGAAATCTTGTCGTGCAGCGTCTGATCGTCGATGCCGATGATGACGTCTTCGGTGATCTCGATGATGAAGTCGGTCGGCTTCAGGTTGCCGCGATGGGCCTTCTCCAGGAAGGTCTCCAGGAAGTCGTTGCGCAGCACCTCGCTGCGCGAGGCGTTGATGGAGACCCGGAACGGCCGGTCGGTGATTTTGCGCAGCTCGGCGATGTCGGCGATGACCGCGTCCAGCATCGCATGGCCGAGCTGGCTGCCGATCTCGTGGTCCTCCAGGACGTAGGCGAAGTCCTTGGCGTCGAGGGTGAGGGTCGGGGTGCGCCAGCGCACCAGCGCCTCGACGCCGACCACCTCGCCCGAGTTCATGTCGAACTGCGGCTGATAGTAGGGGACGAACTCGTTCTTCTTCAGCCCCTCGCGGGCGCGCATCAGGATGGTGGCGCGGCGGCGGGTCGGCCCGTCGGTGATGTGGCTGTTGAAGATGATGACCGACTGGTCGAGCTTGCGGCGGGCCTGGACGAGAGCGGTCTCGGCGGCGCGCATGAGCTCGGCCTGCCCGTCGGCGTGCTCGGGGAAGAAGGCGATGCCGACGCTCATCACCATGCCGTCGCCGCCGGCCTCCTGCTTCTGCATTGCGGCGAACTGGGCGCGCAGGCGCTGCATGGGCGGGCGCAGCGCGTTCTCGTCGTCGATATCGGCCAGGATCAGGGCGAATTCCGTCATCGAGATGCGGGCGAAGGTGTCGCTCTCCCGCAGCACCGCGCTGAGGCGCGTGGCGACGCCGAGCATGTGCTTGTCGGAGGTGGCGAAGCCGGCCGGGCCGGTGAGGCGCGCGATGTCGGCGATCTCGATCAGGATGAGGGCGAAGCTGCGCGCCTCGCGCCGGGCCATGCGCATGGCGACCGTGAGCCGGTCCTCCAGCAGCAGGCGGTTGGGCAGGCCCGTGAGCGGGTCGTGGTTGGCGGCCCACCACAGCCGCCGCTCCGCCGACATCTGCTGCGTGACGTCCTGCACCGTGCCGTAGAGGCGGCGGCCGTCCACGTCGTCGCGGCAGCGGCCGACGATGCGCACCACCCGCTGCTTGCCAGCGGGCGGCTTGAGCGGACAGGTGACCTCGAAGCTGGTGCCCTCGGCGGCGGAGCGCTCGAACTCGAGGTTGAGCATCTCGCTGGCCGGCGAGGGAAAGAGCGCGAACAGGCGCTCCATGGTCAACTCGCCGTCGGGCTCCAGCCCGTGGATGGCGTAGGCCTTGTCGGACCACGTCGGGCGATTGGTGCCGACCTGCAGCTCCCAGCTGCCGATCTCGGCGACCTCCTCGACGTAGGACAACATTCTGAACATGTGGTTGAAGTCGCGCTGGCGCACGCGCGACTCGATGGCGCTGGCGATGACGGTGAGCGCCTGCTCGGCCGCCGCGGAGAAGCGGGCCGGCTCGATGGCCATGCCGGCAACCTCGACGACGAAGACGGCGAGCTCGGGTTCTTGCGCCAGGCCCATCGCGAGCCCCCGCCCCCCGAGCTCGGGCGCGACGGCGACGGGACGCAGGCAGCCGGCGCCCGTTTCGCCGGCAGGCGTCGCGGCCATCGCCGCGAGGATGGCCGCGAGGGTCTCGTCGCGGAGCGACTCGGCGAGCTGAGCGAAGGCGCTCGACATGGCTTCGAGCCGCTTCGTTTCCAACGACACAACTGCGCAATGCCGGGCCCCGAAGCCCATCGCAAAAAGATTGCAGGCCGACATCGTCATGCCGGCCGTAAGGTCGTCCACGTCCAGAGGGCTCGCCTTCCGATCCAATGTAGTCACGGCTTATTCATATTCTTCGGAAGATTCACCTAGAAACTCAGTCATCTTCGCCAAAACCGTTTGAAACGAGCATCGAGATCTGCTGCGCGGCGGCGTCGGCATCCTCTCCCGTGATCCGTACGTCGATGACGCAGCCCGGTGCGGCAGCCAGCATCAGCAGGCCCATGATCGAGCGTCCGTTGACGTTCTGGCCGTCCTTCGACACTTCGATTTCGCAGGCGAAACGTTCGGCCGTCTTGACGAACTTGGCGGCCGCGCGGGCATGTAGTCCGCGGCGGTTCACCATGGTCAGCGAGAGGTGACGCGTGTCCCGGTCTTCAGCTTCCGGCGAGGACATGGGACGCGATGCTGATATATTTTATGCCCGCGTCGCGTGCTGCGGCGACCGCCTCCGGCAGCGCCATACCGGTGCGCACCGACGACAGCTTTACCAACATCGGCAGGTTCACCCCGGCGATCACCTCCACGTTTCCCTGCGACATGACGGAGATCGCCAAATTGGAAGGTGTACCACCGAACATGTCGGTCAGGATGACGACGCCGTCGCCCGAATTGACCCGAGCCACGGCCGTGAGAATATCGGCCCGACGCTGTTCGATGTCGTCGTCGGGCTGGATCGAGATGCCTTCAACTGCCTCCTGCGGGCCAACCACATGCTCGAGAGCGGCGCGCAATTCTTGCGCTAGTCGCCCGTGGGTGACGAGAACCAGTCCTATCACCGCGGTGTCCCTTCAACGTTCAATAGCTACGCGCCATAGGTTGGGCCTCTGGGTCTGTCTGCGTCAAGGCGCCAGCAGCCAGAAGGCAGCGGAGAGTCTGCGCACTGTGTTCCGCAGCGCACGCTCCAAACGAGAGGCGAGGCAGCGCGACGCCATGCAACGACAGCGTGCGCTCGGCCGGATCGGGCATTCGCTCGGGCGCGGCCTCGAGATCGGCCACCAGGGTGAGGCGTACGGCCGCAAGGGTCGGCACCGCGACGATGCCGATGCCGCGCACCTCGATCAGGCCGGCGAGGGACCTGGCGGGCCGCGCGATCAGCGCGCCGTTGACCGCGGCGAGCGCCGTGCGGTCGTCGGCGACGTGCGCGGCGAACGCGCCCTCGCGCTGCCACAGCGCGACGAGCGCGCGGGCGAAGGCGGACTTGCCCGTCCCCGGCGCGCCGCGGATGAGCACCCCTTCCTCGCCCAGCGCCACGGCGCCGGCATGGATGGTCGCGCTCATGTGGCCGCCGGCAGGCGCACGGTGAAGCGCGCGCCGGCCACGTCGCGGTCGGCCGAGAGTGTCGAGCGGTAGCGGTTCTCGGCGAAGATCTCGCCGTTGTGGGCGTCAACGATCTGGCGCGAGATGGCGAGGCCGAGGCCGGAATTGTTGCCGAACGAGCGCTGCTCGGTGCGGTCGGTATAGAAGCGCTCGAAGATGCGCTCCAGCGCCTCCTCGGCGATGCCGGGGCCTTCGTCGTCGACCACCACCTCGACGAAATTGGAGAAGCGCTGCGCGGTGACCAGCACGCGCCCCTCGTCGGGCGTGAAGGAGCGCGCATTGTCGATGAGGTTGATGAACACCTGGCTGAGCCGGCTGTCGCTGCCCATCACGTGATAGGTGGAGGGGTCGGGGTCGCCGCGCACCACGAACTCGATCGACTGGTCGCGGTCGGCGGCGAGCTCGGCCTGCGCCGCCACCACGGAGCGCAGGAGGCGCAATAGGTCGAAGCGCTCGTAGCGGTGCCGGTTGAGCTCGGCATCGAGCTTGGACGCCTCGGAGATGTCGGAGATCAGCCGGTCGATGCGCCGCACGTCGTGCTGGATCACCTCCATCAGCCGCTCGCGGGCGCTGTCGTTGCGGGCCAGCGGCAGCGTCTCGACGGCGCTGCGCAGCGAGGTCAGCGGGTTCTTCAGCTCGTGCGCCACCTCGCCGGCGAACGCCTCGATGGCATCGATGCGCTGGTAGAGCGCCACCGTCATGTCGTGCAGCACGCGCGACAGCTCGCCGATCTCGCCGGCGTCGCGCAGCTCGGGCATCGGCGTGGAGGCGCCGCCGCGGCGGATGCGCTCGGCCGCCGCCGCGAGCCGGCGCAGCGGCCGCGTGACCGTGGCGGCCAGGAGCAGCGACAGGAGCACCGCCAGGATGCCGGCGAGGATGAACACCTTGGTGATGCCGAGCTCCTGCGCCCGCGCCATCTGCACCACCGCGCCGGGCCCGCTGCGCAGGTGCAGCACGCCGATCACCTCGCCGGTGTTGTCGCGGATCGGGGTGGCGACGGAGATGAGGATGTCGCCATCGGGCGTAAGGCGGGCGGCGACGTCCTTGACGCCCCCCAGCGCCGCGGTGACTTCCGGCAGCGTGACGGCGGGCTCGCGGTCGTCGGGCTCGCGGTCGAGGGCGGGCGAGAACAGCGAGTTGGAGAGGCGATGCCACAGCGGATCGAAGAAGCTGCCGTCCTGGTGCTGGTCCAGCAGCACCTGCGCGGCGCTGCCGGGGCCGGACAGGGAGATGGCGCTGTCGGTGATGCGCCGGCCGGTGGCGTCGTAGGTGCGCACGCGCGCGGGCGAGCCTTCCAGAATGCGCCCCAGCAGCGACTCGAGCTCGGCGCGGTCGACGCGCGCCGGCGGGGCGGCGGCCTTGGCGGTGGCACCGTTGCCCCGCGCCTTGGCGTCGCCGACGCTCTGTTCGAGCCGGGACATCAACGGGATGCCGGTTTCGGTGCTGCGCGACAGGGCGAAGGCGGCGGCCACCGCATCGGACTGGACGGTGAGGCTGCGCGCCACCGCGTCGATGGCGCCGCGCCTGAGGTCCGAGATCCACAGCGTCGCCGCGAGCAGGGCCGTGAGCGCGCACAGGTTGACCGCGATGAGCTGGATCGCCAGCCGCGAGAAGCCGAAGGCGGCCGGGTGCAGCCAGCGCTCGCGCGGCGGGCGGAACACCTCGGGCGAGGGCGGGTGGAACGCTTGCTCGGAGGATTGCGAGGCCGGCGGCATCGGCGGCGGCCGTCCGACGTGCCCCAAGCTATTCATCCCTGAAGCGGTAGCCCACTCCGTACAGGGTTTCGATCATGTCGAAATCGTCGTCGACGAGCTTGAACTTCTTGCGCAGCCGCTTGATGTGGCTGTCGATGGTGCGGTCGTCGACATAGACGTGGTCGTCGTAGGCCGCGTCCATCAGCGCGTTGCGGCTTTTCACCACGCCGGGACGCTGGGCCAGCGCCTGCAGGATCAGGAATTCCGTCACCGTCAGCACGACGGGCTTGCCCTTCCAGGTGGAGGCGTGACGGTCCGTGTCCATCACCAGGTCGCCGCGCTCCATGGTCCGCGAGCCGTCCCCCTCGCCGGCCTCGGCGCCGCTGCCGACCGGCTGGGCACGGCGCAGGACCGCCTTGATCCGCTCGACCAGAAGGCGCTGCGAGAACGGTTTGCGGATGAAATCGTCCGCGCCCATCTTGAGGCCGAACAGCTCGTCGATCTCATCGTCCTTGGAGGTGAGGAAGATGACCGGCAGATCCGTCGACTGGCGCAGCCGGCGCAGGAGCTCCAGGCCGTCCATGCGGGGCATCTTGATGTCCAGCACGGCAAGGTCCGGCGGGTTCTCGGTCAACCCTTCCAGTCCCGACGCTCCATCGTTGTAGGTTTCGACGTTGAAACCCTCCGATTCGAGCGCGATCGATACGCTCGTCAGGATGTTACGATCGTCGTCTACGAGGGCAATGGTTGCCATGTCTCCACCTAAGGATTTGCGCGCGGGCTTGTGCAATCTAACCCCCTCTTGAGTGCGAGCAAAATATGGCAATTCATAGCGCGCGATCCTGCACAATTCGGATTACCACGTCCACATGCAATTAAGGGTTCATGAGTGAGCGATCAGAGCTGGTCTCCCGAAGCGGCCGCGGCAGCAGCGCGTGCGTTGATCCATGAAGCGGAACACGCTGCCCTTGGAAGCCTTAACAAGAGTGGGTCGCCTTACGTCAGCCACGTTGCTGTGGCAACGATGGTAGACGGGGCGCCGTTGCTTCTGGTGTCGCAACTTGCAACGCATACGCAAAATATCGCGCAAGATAATAGGGCATCTTTGCTGTATGTTGCGCCAAAGGGGGACGATTCCGACCCCACCACGCAGGCCCGCGTGAGCGTGGGCGGGCGCCTCGTGCCGGTCGCGGATCGCGACGGCGCGCGCGAGCGCTACCTGCGGCGCCAGCCCGAGGCGGTGCTGTACGCCGATTTCGCCGATTTCGCCTTCGTGCGGCTGGAGCCGGACAGCGCGCACCTGGTGGCGGGGTTCGGGCGCATCGTCGACCTCGAGCCGGCGGCGCTGTTGTCGGGCGCGGCCGAGACCGAGGCCGTCGCGCAGATGGAGGCGGGCGCCGCCGCCCACATGGACGACGACCATGCCGACGCGATGGCGCTGATGGCCAATGTCATCGCCGGCGTGCCGAGCGGGCCGTGGCGGGCGGTGGGCATCGATCCGCGCGGCATCGATCTGGGCTGCGGCAGCCGCGTGGTGCGCGTCGAGTTCGACGCGCCGGCCACCAACGGCACCGAGGTGCGCATGGCGCTGGTGGCGCTGACCAAGCGGGCGCGCGCCCGCCTCGCCGAGACGCCGGCCGCGACCGGCTGACCCGCCTCGGGCTTTTGCCAAAGCGTGGCTCGGCTCCCATTTGTGAGGTCGGGCCCGACAGTTCGAAAGGTGCAACGATGGACGATGATCCGCTGACGATCGCCGAGCGCTGGCTCGGCGAAGGCCGCAAGGTGGCGCTGGCCACCGTGGTCGACACCTGGGGCTCGGCGCCGCGCCCGGTGGGCAGCCACCTGGTGATCGACGGCGACGGTGCCTTCGAGGGCTCGGTCTCCGGCGGCTGCGTGGAAGGCGCCGTGGTGGCCGAGGCGCTGGAGATCGCCGACGGCGCGCCGGCCAAGCTCCTGGAATTCGGCGTTGCGGACGAGACCGCGTGGGAGGTGGGCCTGTCGTGCGGCGGCACCATCCGCGTGCTGGTCGAGCCGATCGTCGCCGGCGGCGGGGCGGCACGGTGAGGCTCGACGATCTCAAGGCGCTGAACGCGGCGCGTGCGGGCCGGCGGGCCGCGGCGATGATCGTGCCGCTGTCGGGCGCGCCGGGCCGCCTGGTGCTGCGCGAGCAGGCCGCGGGCGATCCGCTCGCCGCCGAGCTCGGCCGGCGCTTCGCGTCCGGCAAGTCGGGCCGGGTCGAGGCGGAGGAGGGCGCCGTCTTCATCGGCATCCACCGGCCGCCGCCGCGGCTGGTGATCATCGGCGCCGTGCACGTCAGCCAGGCGCTGGCGCCGATGGCGACGGCCACCGGCTTCGACGTCACCATCGTCGACCCGCGCACCGCGTTCGCGACGCCCGAGCGTTTCGCCGGCGTGCACCTGGTGCCCGAATGGCCCGAGCCCGAGCTGCTCGCGCTCGACGAGGAGACCGCGCTCGCCACCCTCACCCACGATCCCAAGATCGACGATCCGGCGCTGATGGCCGCGCTCAAGGCCGACTGCTTCTATATCGGCGCGCTGGGCAGCCGGAAGACGCACGGCAAGCGGGTCGAGCGGCTGAATGCGGCCGGCTTCGACGAGGCTGCCATCGGCCGCATCAAGGCACCCATCGGCCTGCCCATCGGCGCCGCCTCCCCCGCCGAGATCGCCGTGGCGGTGCTGGCCGAGGTGATCGCCGCGCTGCGCACCGAGGCGCGGCCCGTCGCGCGCACGGCCGGGGCGCTGGAGGCACCCGCGGCGTGAGGTTCGGACCGGTCCCCATCGCCGAGGCGGAAGGGGCGCTGCTCGCCCATTCGCAGCGCACGGGCAAGGGCGTCATCCGCAAGGGCACCCGCCTCGCCGCCACCGATATCGCGGCGCTGGCCGAGGCCGGCATCGCGACGGTGATCGCCGCGCGGCTCGACCCCGGAGACATGCACGAGGACGAGGCGGCGCGCCTGCTGGCCGAGGCCGTCGCCGGCCCCAACGTGCGCGTGGAGCGGGCCGATACGGGGCGTGCCAACCTCTATGCCGCGCGGTCCGGCCTCGTCGGCGTCGACAAGGCGGCCGTGGATGCGCTCAACGCCGTCGATCCGGCCATCACGCTGGCGACGCTGCCGCCGTTCGCGCGGGTGGCGGAGGGGCGCATGGTGGGGACGGTGAAGATCATCCCCTTCGCCGCGCCGCGCGACAAGGTGGCCGAGGCCGCCGCGCTGGCGCCGCGCGCGCTCGGCGTCGCGGGCTGGCGGGTCCGGCGCGTGGCGGCGATCTCGACGCTGCTGCCGGCGCTCAAGGCGAGCGTGGTGGACAAGACGCTCGGCATCTTCCGCCAGCGCCTCGAAGGCCCGGGCGCCGAGATCGTCACGGACCTGCGCGTACCGCACGATGCCGACGCGCTCGCCGCCGCGATCCGCGAGGCGGAGGGGGAGCTGGTGGTGGTGTTCGGCGCCTCGGCGGTGGTGGATGGCGACGATGTGATCCCGGCCGCGATCCGCGCCGCCGGCGGGCGTATCGAGCACATCGGCATGCCGGTGGACCCGGGCAACCTCCTGGTGCTGGGCGAGGAAGCGGGGCGCGCGGTGATCGGCGCGCCGGGCTGCGCCCGCTCGCCCAAGGCCAACGGCTTCGATTTCGTGCTCGACCGGGTGCTTGCCGGGCTCGATGTACACCGCGACGACATCATTGCCATGGGCGTCGGCGGCCTTCTGGAGGAGACGGCGGCGCGGCCGCGTCCGCGCCGGGGCGCGCTGGCCGAGGCGGCGCCGCAGCGCCCGGCCGCCATCGTGCTGGCGGCGGGCCGCTCCTCGCGCATGGGGACGGCCAACAAGCTGACCGAGACGGTCGGCGGCGTGCCGATGGTGCGCCACGCGGTGGCGGCGGCGCTGGGCTCGCAGGCGGACCCGGTGGTGGTGGTCACCGGCCACGAGGCGGCGGGCGTGCGGGCGGCGCTGGCGGGTCTGCCGGTGGTGTTCGCGCACAACGCGGCCTACGCGGACGGGCTGTCCACCTCGCTGCGCACGGGCCTCGCCGCGATCCCGGCCGACGCGGACGCGGCGCTGGTCCTCCTCGGCGACATGCCGCTGGTGCGCGCGGCCGATTGCGACCGCGTGCTCGCCGGGCTGGCGCGCGAGAATGCGTTGATCGCCATGGCGACCAGCGGCGGCGGGCGCGGCAACCCGGTGGCCTGGTCGGCCCGCCTCTTCCCCGAGCTGCGCGCGACGGAAGGCGACGCCGGCGGGCGCGCTCTGATGTCGCGCTATGCCGATCAGCTGGTCGACGTGGAAATCGGCGACGCGGCGGAGACCGACGCCGATACGCCCGCTGCGCTGGCCGATGTGCGCCAGCGCTTCGACATTTCGCCGGCTTAGAAGCCGGCCGCCCGCGCCGGTTTCTACCAAAGGGTGTTGATTTCCTGTTGATCGCGTAGAAGATGCCATTCGCTCAACTAGAGCGGGGGAACGCTGTCATGCTACAACTTGCGGAGCGGCTGCGGGCGTTCGACACCGAGGCCGAGGGCACCGTCCCCTTCCCTCCCCCTCCCGGCGCGCAAACGGCGCGGCGCACGGGTGGTCCGAGCGAGCCGCCCGGTCCGCCTCTGCCGCCGCTCCGGTTCGACGGGCGGCAGGCGGCGATGATCTTCGGCCTGCGCAATGTGCGCGCGCTCGATGCCGCGCCGGGCGACGCGGGCCTGGTGGACGGGCTCGGCCGGGCGAGCGGCGAGGAGTGCCTCGACGCGGCGTTTCACCTCGCGCGCGGCGTGTTCGCCCAGGTGCTGCAGGGCTCGGACGGCCAGGCGGACGAACGGCCGGTCCCCCCGCCATTCACCGATCTTGAATATTACGGCGCCATCGCGCGCTGGCTCGGCTGCCCGCTGGCCGATTCGGCCTCGGTCGTCACCCAGCTGCGCAAGCCCCACGTGTCGGACGTGTGCCTGACGGAGGCCGGCGCCGTCCTGCAATACCATGTGGAGGGGGTGCGCCACGTGGTGATCGCTCCGGCGGCGGAATGGCTGCCGGGGCTGGGGCAGGCGCTGTGCCGCCAGCCGGAGCTGGGCGCGCGCATCGTCATCGCACCGCCGGACGCCATCCGCATCGCGGCCGAGGTGGAGGGGGCGACGGTGCAGCTCGGCCGCATCCTGCCGCTGCACACGGTGCCGGACGTCGAGGTTGCCGACAAGGTGGTGAGCCGCTGGCAGACGGCGATGTTCGGCGCCTTCGTCGGGCTCGCGAGCCTCGCCCTGTTCGCGGTGCCGACGACGATCTTCCTCGCCCTGGTGGTGGCGGTGACGGGCGTGCTCCTCGCCTATTCCGGCAGCCGGGCGGCGGCGCTGGTGCTGCGCCGGCCGCCCCCGCCGCCGCGCCGCCCGCTGCGCGACGAGGACTTGCCCGTCTACACCGTGCTCCTCCCGCTCTATCGCGAGGATGCGGGCGTCGCCGATCTCGTCGCCGCGTTGGCCCGGATCGACTATCCGGCCGACAAGCTCGACATCCAGTTCCTGATCGAGGTGGACGATCCCATCACCCGCAAGGCGCTGGTGCGCGAGACCGGGCAGCTCCGCTGCCGGGTGTGCATGCTGCCGGAGGGCAAGCCGCGCACCAAGCCGCGCGCGCTCAACGCCGGGCTGCGGCAGGCGCGCGGCACGCTGCTCACCATCTACGACGCGGAGGACCGGCCCGACCCCGGCCAGCTGCGCCTCGCGGCGGAGACGTTCGCGGCCGCCCCGCCGGAGGTGGCGGCCTACCAGGCGCGCCTGTGCATCGACCATGTGGGCGACAACTGGCTGACCAAGATGTTCGCCATCGAGTACGCCTGCCAGTTCGACCGGCTGCTGCCGATGGTGGCGGGGCGCGGCGGCATCGTGCTGCTGGGCGGCACGTCCAACCATTTCCGCACTGAGGCGCTGCTGGGCGTCGGCGGGTGGGACCCCTTCAACGTGACGGAGGACGCCGACCTCGCGATCCGCCTGCGCCGGCGCGGCTTCCACCTCGGCGTGATCGAGTCCGACACGTCGGAGGAGGCGCCGCTGACGGTGGAGGCGTGGATCAAGCAGCGCTCGCGCTGGTTCAAGGGCTACCTGCAGACGTGGCTGGTGCACCATCGCCAGCCGGTCCGCCTGGTGCGCGAGATCGGCTGGCGCGACGCGGCGCTGATCAACCTCTACATCGTCGGCGCCTTCACGGCCGCCTTCGCGCACAACGCGTTCCTGTTCGGCATGCTGTTGGCCGCGCTCAAGGTGGTGCCGCTGTTCGGCGGCCAGTCGCCGTGGCTGGTGGGCGCGCTCGCCGGCGTCGCGATGCTGAGCTACGGCGTCAATTTCGCGCTCGGCGCGATTTGCGTGAAGGCGCGCGGGGGCGGGATCAGCCCGTGGGCGGTGGTGTGGTTTCCGCTCTACTGGGTGCTGATGGGGCTCGCGGCGCTGCTCGCGGTGCACGATCTCGTCCGCCACCCGCACCATTGGCGCAAGACCACGCACGGCGTCGCCAAGCGGCCGGCCGGCGCCGAGGCGGCGGCCGGCGGGGGCGCGTAACGGCTCAGGGGTCGGGCGGGTCGGAGCGGTCGGGATCGGCGGCGACCACCCCGCCGATCAGGTTGCGGCTCGCGAGGAACTCGGACGTGAAGTCCGAGCGCACGCGCGGCGCGAACGGCTTTTGCAGGAGTGCCGCGACGGCGCGGCGGCGCTTTTCGGCTTCAGGCCGCGTCAGCCAGCGCAGGCGCACCGTGTCGCCGGGCCGGGACTGGACGAGGCGCGGAAAGTCCGCCGCCGCGATCACCGCGATCTTGGGGTAGCCGCCGGTGGGCGCCCGGTCGGCGCCGAGCGCGATGGGCTGGCCGTTGCCGGGCACTTGCACCGCGCCGCGCACGATCCCGTCCGAAATGATGTCGTGGGTGGACGCCTCCAGCGGCGGGCCTTCGAGCCTGTAGCCCATGCGGTCGAGCTGGTCGGTGACGCGGTAGGGCTCGGCGGCGAACAGCGCCTGCACGGCGGGCGCGAACAGGTGCTGCTGCGGGCCGGGCAGGATGCCGATGGGCCCGCCCGGCAGCGCGATGTCCTCGGGCGAGAGCGGCTCCAGCGGCGGCGTCTCGGCGACCGGGAACGGCCTGGCGAAGTCGCGCGCGCCGAGGCCGGTGCGCGCGTTGGTGGCGTAGGAGCCGAGCACGGGCGGGCCGAAATCGAGCCCCGGCACGGCCACGTAGGCCCACATCCCCGCCCTACCCGGCTCCACGCTCAGGCTCTCGCCATCGGCCAGCACGATGCGCACGGGCGGCGTCAGCACGCGCGGTTCGGCGCCGTCGACGCGCACGGCAAAGCCCGGCCCGGTGACGGCCAGCACCACCCGGCCGCTGGCGCGGAAGCCGGCGCCCAGCACCCCCACCTCGAAGGCGGCGTGGGGCGTGCCGCCGGCCAAGGCCAGCGCCTGTGCGAAGCGGACCCAATCCATGGCGCCGGACTGGGACACGCCGTAGCGCATGGCGCCGCGGCGGCCGCGGTCCTGCACCGTGACGAGGTGGTTGGCGCGGGTCAGGACGAGGCTGGCGCTCACGGCGTCTCGCGGGCGAGGCCGCCGTCCGCGCGGGCGGCGAGGCGGGCGAACTCGGCCTCGTCGACGCGGCGGAAGCGGATCGTGTCGCCGACCGCGAACGGCACCATCGGCGTGCGGTCGGGGTCGAACAGCGGCACCGGGGTGCGGCCGATGACGTACCAGCCGGTGGGCATCGGCTGCGGCGACAGCGCCGCCATGCCGCCGGCGATCAGCACGCTGCCGGCCGCCATCGGCGCGCGCGGCGATGCGCGGCGCGGGATGGCGAGCGCCGCGTCGACGCCCGACAAGTACGAAAAGCCCGGCGCGAAGCCGTACATGCCGAGCTGGTAGGTGCCGGCGAGGAAGATCTCCGTGAGTCGCTCCGGCGGCAGCGCCAGGCGCTCGGCCGCCTCGGCGAGGTCTTCGGCCAGCGCGCCGTCCATCGCCACCGGCACGCGCCAGGCGGCGGCGGGCGCGGCGGCCGCATCCGGCCCTTCGGCGGCCGGCAGGGCTGCCAGCAGCGTCGCCTCGTCGGTGACGTCCGGGTCGTACTCCACCAAGAGCGAGCGGAAGGTGGGCACGATCTCGACCAGCCCGGCCGGCGCCAGCGCGTCGAAGGCGGCGGCGAGGCGGCCGACGCGGCTCCCGGCCTCGGGGTCGATGGTGTCGCCGAACTCCACCACGAAAGCGCTCTCGCCGCTGCCGCGCAGGGTGGCGCCGTCCATGAGGCCCATCAGCGCCCCGCGCCCGCCGCGAAGGGGCGGATGGCGATGCCGGCCGCCTCGAGCGCGTCGCGCACCGCGCGGGCGATGGCCACCGCCTGCGGCCCGTCGCCGTGGACGCAGACCGAATCGACCGCCGTGGCGAGGCGCGTTCCGTCGTGCGCCAGGAGCACGCCCTCGCCCACCATCTCGACGACGCGCGCGGCGGCCAGGGCCGGGTCGTGCACCATCGCGCCCGGGTTGGCGCGCGACATCAGCTGGCCGTCCGGCTCGTAGGCGCGGTCGGCGAAGATCTCGGCCGCGACGGCGAGGCCGGCGTCCCGCCCGGCGTGCTCCAGCGCGGTGGTGGCGATGGCGAGCAGCACCAGCGACGGGTCCACCGCCTTGACCGCGGCGGCGACGGCGTCGGCCGTCGCCCGGTCGGCGCTGGCGAGGTTGGACAGCGCCCCGTGCGGCTTGACGTGGGTGAGCGCGCCGCCGGCCAGCGCCGCCATCGCCTGCGCCGCGCCGATCTGGTAGGCGACCATCCGCGTGATGGCGGCCGGCGGCATGGGCAGCGCGCGGCGGCCGAAGCCCTGCTTGTCCTCGTAGCCCGGATGCGCGCCAAGGGCGACGCCGGCGGCGACCGCCATCGCCATCGTCTCGGCCATGGTGTCCGGGTCGCCGGCGTGGAAGCCGCAGGCCACGTTGGCGCTGGTGACGATGTCGAGGATCTCCCGGTCCGCCCCCATCCGCCACGGTCCGAAGCTCTCGCCGCAATCGGCATTGAGGTCGACGGTACGCTGCGTCACGGCCACTCCTTTTCGGGTCGCCCCGATCATATCGAGGCGGTCCGGGCTGTCCACGGGGGCCGGCGCGGATCAGCGCAAAACGTCGTCCATCGCGCCGGCGAGGCGGTGGACGATTTCGTCCACGTCCGCCTCGGTGACGATGAAGGGCGGGGCGATCAGGACGTGGTCGCCGTTCACGCCGTCGAGGGTGCCGCCCATGGGGTAGACCATGAGGTCGCGGTCGAAGGCGGCCTTCTTGATGCGGGCGTGGGTCTTGTCGGCGGCCGGCAGCGGCGCCTTGGTCTCCCGGTCGGCCACCAGCTCCAGGCCGACGAAGAGCCCGCGGCCGCGGATGTCGCCGACATGGGGGTGCTGGCCGAAGCGGGCCTGGAGGCCCTCCATCAGCCGCGCGCCCATGGTGCGCACGTTGGCGATGAGGTCGCGCTCCTCCATCGCCGTGAGCACAGCGACGCCGGCGGCGCAGGCGGTGGGGTGGCCCATGTAGGTGTGGCCGTGCTGGAAGAAGCCGGAGCCCTCCGCGATGGCCGAATGGATCGCCTCGGTCACCAGAAGCGCGCCGATGGGCTGGTAGCCGGCGCCGAGCCCCTTGGCGATGAGGATCATGTCGGGCGCGACGCCCTCGTGATCGGCGGCGAACAGGTCGCCGGTGCGGCCCATGCCGCACATGATCTCGTCGAGGATGAGGAGCACGCCGTAGCGGTCGCAGATCTCGCGGACGCGCTTGAAGTAGCCCGGCACGGCCGGCACCGCGCCCATGGTGGCGCCGACGACGGGTTCGGCGAGGAATGCGGCGACGGTCTCCGGCCCGAGGCGCAGGATCTCGGCCTCCAGCTCGTCGGCGACGCGGCGGCCGTAGTCCTCCTCGCTCTCGCCGGGCTCGGCGTCGCGGTAGTAGTAGCAGGGGGCGATGTGGCTGAAGGCGTCGGCCAGCAGCGGGGCGAACTGGCGGCGGCGCCATTCGTTGCCGCCGGCCGCGAGGGCGCCGAGCGTGTTGCCGTGATAGCTCTGCCGCCGGGCGATGATGCGGGCGCGGCTCGCCTCCCCCTTCTCCAGGAAATACTGGCGCGCGAGCTTGATCGCCGCCTCCGCCGCCTCCGATCCGCCGGACACGAAATAGGTGCGGCTGATGCCCGCCGGCGCCCGCTCGGCCAGCATGGCGGCCAGCAGCTCGGCTGGCTCGGAGGTGAAGAAGCCGGTGTGGGCGTAGGGCAGCGCATCGAGCTGGGCCTTGATGGCGGCGATCACCGAGGCGTCGGAGTGGCCCAGGCACGAGACGGCCGCGCCGCCGCACCCGTCCAAGAGCCGGCGCCCGTCCTGCGTGGTGATGTAGATGCCGTCGCCACCCACGGCGACGGGCAGCGCAGCGGCCGATGCGCGCTGGAAGACGTGGGCTGATGGGCCGGGCATGGCATCCCTCCGCGGATGGTCGGGTGTCAGATAGGTTGGCCGGGCGCGGCCCGCCAGCCGGCGGATGTGCCGCCCGCCCGGTGGAGGGGCGGGCAGGCCGAGCGCCTGGCGATCGCCGGGCGCTCGGGGCGCGGCGTCAGAAGGCCGGTTTGGTCTGCCGGCGCTTCTGGAACAGGATCACGATGCCGAGCAGGATGAAGGCCGGGATGTAGAAGATCTCCTTCGGCAGCCGCGTCGCGCGCGTCTGCACGGAGGACAGCACCACCGGCTGGTCGGCATAGAAGTCGAAATCCTGGCCGAGATAGGCGAAGGGCGTGCCGGGGAAGGGCTCGTCCAGCACCATCTTGCCGCCGTCTTCCATGAAGGTGAGGCCGGTGCCGGACATGCGAGCCTCGCCGTCGTCGCCCGGGTCGAGCTCGACGGCGATGAACTTGGTGCTGCGCGCGTCCGGGTTGTTGAAGTCGGTGCCCTCGAGCTTGAAGCGCAGCGGCTCGTTGGGGGGCTGCGCCTCGGCCAGCGCGTAGAGCTGCGCCGGCGCGTGGTCGATGAACGGCGACTCCAGCCGGTCGAGCCAGATGCCGGGGCGGAACAGGGTCAGCGCCACGAGCAGGAGCGCCACCGTCTCGACCCAGTTGCAGCGGGTGAAGAAGTAGCGCTGCGTCGCCGCGGCGAAGACCAGCATCGCGACCGTCGCGACCAGGAACGCCTTGATGCCCGTGAAGACCGACACGAACTGCGCCGTCGCCTCCCCGTCGACGATGACCACCTCCATGAGCAGGAGTTCGGTGTTGAAGATGAACATGAACGGCAGCAGGGCGGTCCGGATGTCGTAGGCGAAGCCTTGGATGCCGGTCTTGATCGGATCGCCGCCCGATATGCCCGCCGCGGCATAGGCGGCGAGGCCGACGGGCGGCGTGTCGTCGGCGAGGATGCCGAAATAGAACACGAACAGGTGCGCCGCCACGAGCGGGATGATCAGCCCCTCCGCCGAGCCGAGCGACACGATGACCGGTGCCATCAGCGCCGACACCACGATGTAGTTGGCGGTGGTCGGCAGGCCCATGCCGAGAATGAGGCTCATGATCGCCACGAGGACGAGCATCAGCATCAGCGAGCCGCCGGCGATGGACTCGATGAAGTCCGACACCACCTGGTGCGCGCCGGTGAGCGAGATGGTGCCGACGATGATGCCGGCCGCGCCCGTCGCCACCGCGATGGGGATCATGTTGCGCGCGCCGGAGATCATGCCGCGCATGAACTCGCTCCAGCCCTGGGCGAAGCTGCCCGCGAGGCCCGTTCCGCCGCGTAACAGCGCCTTGATGGGGTGCTGTGTGAGCGCGATCAGGATCATCGCCGCCGAGGCCCAGAACGCCGACAGCGAGGGCGACAGCCGCACCACCATGACGCAGTAGAGCAGCACCACGATGGGCAGGATGAAGTGCAGCCCCGTGAGCAGCACCGCGCGCGTCTCGGGCAGTTCCTCCACCGGCGCGTTGGGGTCGTCGATCTCCAGGTCGGGCCGCTGCGCCGCGATGATCAGGCAGATGACGTAGAACACCAGGAAGACCGCGATCGCCGCTTCCAGGCCCAGCAGGGGGAAGGTGTCGATGGTCCATTTCAGGCCGAGATGGACGCCGAGCCCGAGGAGGGCGAGCGCGGCGGCGCCGAACAGGAACCCGCCGAGCTTGGACGTCAGCGCCTGCGCCTTGGAGGGCCGGCGCGGCAGGCCCTTGAGGTCCATCTTCAGCGCTTCCAGGTGCACGATGTAGAGGAGCGCGATGTAGGAGACCACCGCCGGCAGGAAGGCGTAGACGATGAGGTCAGTATAGGCGGTGCCGGTGAACTCGGCGATCAGGAAGGCCGCCGCCCCCATGACCGGTGGCGTGAGCTGGCCGTTGGTGGAGGAGGCGACCTCCACCGCGCCGGCCTTTTCGGCCGAGAACCCGGTGCGTTTCATGAGCGGGATGGTGAAGGTGCCGGTCGTCACCGTGTTGGCGATGGACGAGCCCGAATAGATGCCCGACAGCGCCGAGGCGACGACGGACGCCTTGGCCGGCCCGCCGCGCAGGTGCCCCAGCAGCGAGAAGGCGAGCTTGATGAAGAAGTTGCCCGCGCCCGCCTTCTCCAGGATCGCGCCGAACAGCACGAACAGGAAGATCAGCGACGCCGACACGCCCAGGGCGACGCCGAACACACCCTCCGTCTGCATCCAGAAGTGCCACATCGCCTTGTTGTAGGAGGCGCCGGCCCAGCGGATCGCGTCGGGGAAGATTTCGGACGAGCCGAAGAAGACGTAGGAGAGGAAGATGGCGCAGACGATCAGCAGCGGCAGGCCGAGCGCGCGGAACACCGAGATGCCGACCACCACGAGGCCGATGGTGGAGACCACCAGGTCGGTGGTGGTGGGAAGCCCCGACCGGCGGGCGATCTCGTTGGCGAACACCACGAGATAGAGGCAGGTGCACGCGCCCAGGATGCCGAGGATCCAGTCGTACCAGGGGATCTTGTCGCGCGGGCTGCGGGAGAACAGCGGGAACGCCATCGCGACGAGGAGCAGCGCGAAGGCGAGGTGGATCGCGCGCACCTCGGTGTTGTTGAAGACGAGCTTGAGCCCGACCGCCTGCTGCAGCACGAACGGCAGCGGCGAGGCGACGTAGATCTGGAACAGGGCCCAGGTGAAGGCGATGCCGGGGACGAGGTATTTCTGCCAGCCGATCGGCATGCGTGCGCCCGAATCGACGGATGCAACCAGATCGTCCGCCGCCGTTGCGGCGCCCGGCGCGTGGGGGTCGGTGGCTTGCGTTGTCATCCGTTGCCTTTCCCTGTCACACGGGTGACAGCGTTCCATTTATTCGCAGCGGAAAAAAGGATTTTCTGATGTCAGGCGATGCTGAGACGACGGGTGCGGAGCCGGTGGAGGCGCTGGAGCTGCTCTCCTTCTGGTTGCCGGCGGGGTATGCGCGCTGGTTTTCCCGCTCCGAGGATTTCGACGAATCCTGCACGCGTTACACGGCGTTGTGGGAGCGGGCGGCCGCCGGCGGGTGTGCCTCCTGGCGCGCCACGGCGGCGGGCTCGCTGGCGCTGATAATTTTGCTCGACCAGATCCCGCGCAACGCCTTTCGCGGCTCGGCGCGCCAGTACCAGACCGACGCGATGGCGCTGGAGGTGGCCGAAGGCGCCATCCGGGCCGGATACGACCGTGCCTATCCGATGCCGGCGCGGCTGTTCTTCTACCTGCCTTTCGAGCACGCCGAGGACATGGCCGCGCAGGAGCGGTGCCTCGATGTGCTGCGCCCGCTCGGCGACCGCGACGCCTACCATTGGGCGCTGGTGCACGCCGACGTGATCCGCCGCTTCGGGCGCTTCCCCCACCGCAACGCCATGCTGGGGCGCGAGACGACGCCGGCCGAGGCCGCCTATCTGGAAAGCGGCGGCTTCGGCGCGTGAGCCCCGCGCCGGGGCGTCAGGCCGAGGCGGCGGCGGTCAGCGAGCAGACGCGCCGCACGCCCGCCTCGTAGCCCTCGATGCCGAGGCCGGCGATCACGCCGTCCGCCCGCAGCGACACATAGGAGTGGTGCCGGAAGCTCTCGCGCTTGTGCACGTTGGAAATGTGCACCTCGATCACCGGCCCCTCGAAGGTGTTGAGCGCGTCGTAGATCGCCACCGAGGTGTGGGTGAAGGCGCCGGGGTTGATGACGATGCCCACGGCGCTCTCGCGCGCCTCGTGGATCCAGTCGATGATCACCCCCTCGTGGTTGGATTGGAGGAAGCGGATCTCGTAGCCATCCGGCAGGATCTTGCGGCAGTTGGCCTCGACGTCCGCCAGGGTGTCGCGGCCGTAGATCTCCGGCTGGCGCTTGCCGAGGAGGTTGAGGTTGGGTCCGTTGAGGACGTATATCAGGCGGGTCATCGGGTCCTTCCAGTGGCGGCGCCGCTGCCGGCGCCGGGGCGGGATCATCCGCCATCGGCGCCGCCCCGCAAAGCCTTCTTAACGCTTCGCTATCTTAGCGCTTCGCCGTCTTAACGCTTCGCTGTGCCAGCGACACGCCCATTGCGGCGAGCGCGACGGCGGCGAGCCCCGCCGCGGCGAGGAAGGTCGTCGTGAACGCCGCGCCGACCGCTTGCGGCGCCGCCTCCTGGGCCGCGCGCCCGCCGAGCGCCGCGGCGAACAGGGCGCCCATGGCGCTCGCGCCCGTCATGAAGCCGAGGTTGCGCGACAGGGCGAGGAGCCCCGACACCGTGCCCCGCCGGTCGGCCGGTGCGGCGAGCATCATCGCGGTGTTGTTGCCGGCGAGGAAGAGCTGGAAGCCGGGCGTGAGCAGGATCAACGCCGCGACGTAGCCGGCGACGCCCATGATGCGCGGCAGCAACGCGAGGCCGACGAGGCCGGCGACGATCACGCACAGCCCGGCCGCCAGCACGCGCGGCGCGCCGAAGCGGTCCGTCACGCGGCCGGCCGGCACGCCCGCCAGCGCCGCGGTGACGGGGCCGACGGCCATCACGAGCCCCACCACCGCCTCGTCGAGGCCGAGCGCGAAGGCGAGGAAGAACGGGCCGACCACCAGCGTCGCCATCATCACCGTGGCGACGACGACGTTCATGGCGAGCGCGGCGCCGATGGCGGGCTCGCGCACGATGGTGAGCGGCACGAGGGGCGTTGCCGCGCGCCCGTCGACGGCGAGGAAGAGGGCGAGGCTCGCCGCCGCGACGAGGGCGAGCAGCCAGGGCCCGAGCGGCACGCCCGCGTTGCCGCCCGCCGCCAGCAGCGCATAGGCCGCGAGCGCGACGGCGAGGGGAACGGCGCTCGCGAGGCCGAGCCCGGCCGGTTCCGCGCGTTGCGGCGCCGGGGCGGCGGGCACGAGCCGCGCCGCGACGGCCAGCAGCGCGCCGGCGACGATCGCGACCAGCACGAAGGCCGCCCGCCAGCCGAATGCGGAGATGACGATGCCGCCGAGCGAGGGGCCGAGCGCCGTGCCGATGGCCGACATGGTGCCGAACATGCCCATGGCCGCCCCCGTCCGTGCCTCGGGCACGGTGGCGCGGGCCAGCGAGATCGGCAGCGCCATCAGGATCGCGCCGCCGACGCCCTGGGCCGCGCGCGCCGCGACGAGGGCGCCGAGGCTGGGCGCGGCGGCGCAAAGCCCGGACGCGGCGGCGAAGATCGCGATCCCGGCGAGGAGCACGGTGCGCGGGCCGATCAGGTCGCCGAGCCGGCCCGCCAGCACCACCGTGACGGTGGCCGACAGCAGGTAGGCGAGGACGATCCACTGCACCTCGCCCACCGAGGCGGAGAAGGTGCGGGCGAGGGTGGGCAGCGCCACGGTGGCGAGGCTGATGCCGAAGGAGGCGAGGAACATGGCCGGGGCCAGCGCCGCCATGGCGCCGATGCGGCGGGGCGAGGGTCGGATCAAGGCTCTATCCCTTGTGAAAACGAGGTTGCAGGGATAGCGTGCCACTTCAAGTGAACTTGAGGTCAAGCCCATGGCTTTGCTCGATATCGGCGTGATCGCGGAGCGCAGCGGCGTGAAGCCGTCGACCTTGCGCTACTACGAGGAGCTCGGTCTGATCGACGCGCCGGTGCGCCACGGCCTGCGCCGCCAGTTCGACGAGGAGGCGCTGACCCAGCTCGCCCTCATCGCGCTCGGCAAGAGCGCCGGCTTCTCGCTCACCGAGATCAAGGGCATGTTCGGCAAGGACGGCGCGCCCGACCTGCCGCGCGACACACTGCACGCGCGGGCCGACGCCATCGACCGCCAGATGCGCAACCTCGCGACCTTGCGCGACGCGCTGCGCCACGTCGCCGACTGCCCGGCCGAACGGCACATGGAATGCCCGAAATTCCGGCGCATCCTGAGCATGGCGACGCTCGCCCGCCGGCGTTTGGCGCGCTCCTGACCGCCGGCCGCCCGGCCGCCACGCCCGCACCTCGCCCGCAATTTTCGATTGTGCGGGGCGGCTGGACAGGGGTTGCAGACGGTGGCAGATCCATAGCCAATGCCAACAACAATAATTGGGAAGGAAACGTCGATGTCATTATCGCTCAACCGCCGGGGCCTGCTGGCCGGCGCTGCCGCGGCCACCATGAGCCTCGCGCTCGCCACCGGGGCCATGGCACAGGACAAGGTGCAGCTGCGCCTGTCGGCCGTGCAGTCGGAGACGGACCAGCGCTCGGTGGCGATGCTGGAGAAGTTCGCCCCGATGGTGGAGGACTTCGCGAGCTTCGAGCCGCACTGGAACGGCACGCTGTTCGGCCAGGGCACCGAGCTCGAAGCCATCGCGTCCGGCGACCTGGAAATGTCGATCACCTCGGCGCAGGAGCTGGCCACCTTCTTCCCGGAATTCTCGATATTCACGGCCGGCTACGTGCTGCAGGACGCCGACCACCAGGTGGCGGTGTTCAAGGATCCGCTGTTCGACCAGTTCAAGCAGAAGGCGGCGGACGAGCTGGGCGTCGTGCTGCTCGCGCCGATGTATCTCGGACGCCGGCAGGTCAACCTGCGCCAGTCCGCCGACGAGCTGAAGGTGACGACGCCGGCCGACCTGTCGGGCGTGAACCTCAGGATGCCCGGCACCGACGCGTGGCAGTTCCTGGGCAAGGCGCTCGGCGCCAACCCGACGCCGATGGCCTTCACCGAGGTCTACACCGCCCTCGCCTCCGGCGCCGTCGACGGGCAGGACAACCCGCTGCCGACCGTGGTCGACGCCAAGTTCTACGAGGTGACCAAGCAGATCGTCCTCACCTCGCACCTGGTGGACTGGAACTTCATCGCGCTGTCCAAGGAAACCTACGACAGCCTGACCCCGGAGCAGCAGGAGAAGATCACCGCTGCGGCCTGGGCGGCGGCCGATTTCGGGCGTGAGTTGCAGCTCAAGAAGGAAGACGAGCTGGTGTCGTTCCTGGAAGACAACGGCCTCACCATCTACGAGCCGGACGTGGCCGCGTTCCGCAACCAGGTGCAGAAGATGTACCTGGAATCGGAGTACGCGCAGACCTGGCCGGACGGCGTGCTCGAAAAGATCAACGCGCTCGGCAAGTAAAGCGGGCCGCGGCGGAGACCGCCCGATGCGCAAGCTCGCGCGCGCCTTCGCCCACCTGACCGAAGGGGTGGCGGCCCTGATGATGGCCGCCATCTTCTGCACCTTCATCCTGCAGATCGCGGTGCGCTACAGCGTCGGCTCGGCCTGGTTCGTCGACCTGGTCGGCCCGGTGGTGGACGCGTCGCGGTTCGGCTGGACGCTCGAATTGATCATGGTCCTGTGGCTGTGGACCATCTTCTTCGGCAACGCCTTCATCGTGCGCGACCGCGACCACGTCACCTTCGACATCGTCTATTTCTGGGCGCGGCCGGCGGTGCGGCGCTGGTTCGTCGTCATCGGCGCCGCGGCGATCATGGTGGCGCTGGTCGCCTCCATCGGGCCGACCTATTCCAAGATGCGCATCCTGCGGCTCAAGTCGTCCGCGACGCTGCCGGTGAAGATGCTGCCGATCTACTCGATCTACTTCCTGTTCCTCGCCGTGGTGGGGCTGCGCTACGGCTGGCGCCTGGTAGAGGCGCTGCGCGGGCGCACGCCGGCCGACGAGCAGCACCACCATCTCGAGATCACCGACGAATGAGCGTCGAGGTTCTCCTGTTGGTGGGGACGCTGTTCCTGCTCGCCGGCATCGGCATGCCCATCGCCTACGCGATCATCGTGGCGTCGATGGCCTATGTGGCCGCGTCGGGCCAGTCCATCGGCATCGTCGGCAAGAACCTCGTCGACGGCATCTACCAGAGCTTCCTGCTGCTGGCGGTGCCCTTGTTCATCGTCGCCGCCAACATCATGAACGCCGGCACCATCTCGGACCGGCTCCTGCGCTTCTGCGTCACCGCGGTGGGGCGGTTCCGGGGCGGGCTCGGCCACGTCAACGTGGTGGCGTCGCTGATCTTCTCCGGCATGTCCGGCTCGGCGGTGGCGGACGCGGCGGGCATCGGCAAGGTCGTCATCGAGATGATGACCAAGTCGGGCCACTATACGCGCGGCTATGCGGCGGCGATCACGGCGGCGTCGGCCACCATCGGGCCGATCATCCCGCCTTCGATCCCGATGGTGCTCTACGCGCTCGTGTCCAACGCCTCCATCGGCTACCTCTTCCTCGGCGGCATCCTGCCGGGCCTGCTCATGGGCGCCGTGCTGATGGCGATGAACTACACCATCGCCGTGCGCCGCAACTTCGCCATGGACGAGGTGGTGCCGCTGTCGGAGCTGCCGCGCCACGCGCTCAACGCCTTCCCGGCGCTGCTGATGCCGGCGATCCTGCTCTACGGTATCTATGGCGGCGTCACGACGCCGACCGAGGCCGCCGCCGTCGCCGCCGCCTACGCGCTGATCCTGGCCGGCGTCTTCTACCGGGCGCTGTCGGCGCGGGCGCTCTACCGGATCCTGGTGGAGAGCGCGCGCTCCTCGGCGGCGGTCGGCATCGTCATCGGCGGCGCGCTGATCCTCAACTACGTGGTCGCCTCGGAGAATATCCCGAGCCGGATGGCGGCGCTGCTGGTGGGGCTCGACATCGCGCCGGTCGCGTTCCTGCTGTCGGTCAACGTGCTGATCCTGGTGTTGGGCTGCCTCCTCGACGCGACGACGATCATCCTCGTGATCATCCCGCTGTTCCTGCCGACCTGCCGCGAGCTGGGCATCGACCTGGTGCATTTCGGCGTGGTGGCGGTGGTCAATTGCATGATCGGGCTGATCACGCCGCCCTACGGCATCCTGCTGTTCGTCATCAACGCGGTGACGAAGATCCCGCTGGCCGAGATCATCCGCGAGATCTGGCCCTTCCTCGCCGTCCTCGTCCTCGCGCTGCTCGTTCTCATCCTCGCACCGGGCGTGACCTTATGGCTGCCGCGCCTGTTCGGATATCAGGGGTAGGCTTATGCGCACCGGCATCGCGACCGTCTCGATTTCCGGCAACCTCTCGGAGAAGATCGCCGCGATCGCCGCGGCGGGCTTCACCGGCATCGAGATCTTCGAGCAGGACTTCATCGCCGACCCCAGCCCGCCGCGCGAGGTGGGCGCGCGGGTGCGCGACGCGGGGCTCGAGATCCTGCTGTTCCAGCCCTTCCGCGACTTCGAGGGCCTGCCGGAGCCCTTGCGGGCCAAGGCGTTCGACCGGGCCGAGCGCAAGTTCGACGTGATGGGCGAGCTCGGCTGCGACACGGTGCTGGTGTGCTCCTCCACGCATCCGGCCGCGCTGGGCGGCATCGACCGGGCGGCGGCCGACTTCGCCGAACTGGGCGAGCGGGCGGCCGCGCGCGGCATCATCGTGGGCTTCGAGGCGCTCGCCTGGGGCCGCCACGTCAACGACCACCGCGACGCCTGGGAGGTGGTGCGCCGCGCCGACCACCCCAACATCGGCCTGATCCTCGACAGCTTCCACACCCTGTCGCGCGGCATCGCGCCCGACACCATCCGCCGCATTCCGGGCGACAAGATCGCCTTCGTGCAGCTCGCCGACGCGCCGGCCATCGACATGGACCTCCTCTACTGGTCCCGCCACTTCCGCAACATGCCGGGCGAGGGCGACCTCGACGTCACCGCCTTCATGCGCGCGGTGATGGCCACCGGCTACAACGGCCCGGTGAGCCTGGAAATCTTCAACGACCTGTTCCGCGGCGGCAGCCCCCTCACGGTGGCCAAGGACGGCTACCGGTCCATCATGGCGCTGATGGACGACGTGCGCCGGGCCGAGCCGGGCGTGTCGGTGGACCTCGCGCCGATGCCGCCGCGCGTCGCGGTCGCGGGCACGGCCTTCATCGAGTTCGCGAGCCGGGGCGAGGAGGCGGCGGCGCTGGAGACGCTGCTCGGCACGCTCGGCTTCGATCCGGCGGGGCGGCACGTCGCCAAGGATCTCGCCCTGTGGCAGAGCGGGCCGACGCGCATCGTCGTCAACCGCGAGCAGGCGGGCTATGCCGGCGCGGCCTACCGCGCCAACGGCACGACCGTGTGCGACCTCGGCATCGCGGTGGGCGACGCGGCGGCGACGGTGGTGCGGGCGCAGCAGCTCGGCGCCGAGCCGTTCGCCCAGAAGGTGGGGCCGGGCGAACTCGACATTCCGGCGATCCGCGGCCTGTCCGGCGGGGTGCTGCACTTCATCGACGCGACAAGCGGCCTCGGCGCCGTGTGGGACGTGGAGTTTCGCCCGCCCGCGCCGTTGCCGGAGCCGTCCGCGGCCGGGCTCACCGGCGTCGACCACATCGCCCAGACCATGTCCTACGACGAGATGCTGAGCTGGTCCTTGTTCTACACCTCGCTGTTCCAGATGACGAAGGCGCCGATGGTGGACGTCATCGACCCCGACGGGCTGGTGCGCAGCCAGGCGCTGGAGGCGGAGGGCGGCGCGTTGCGCATCACGCTGAACGGGGCGCAGACGAGCCGCACCCTCGCCGGCGGCTTCGTCGCCACCGGCTCGGGCGCCTCGGTGCAGCACGTGGCGCTCGCCAGCGCCGACATCTTCGCCACCGTCGACGCGCTGTTCGCGCGCGGTTTCGAGCCGCTGCCGATCTCGCCTAACTACTATGCCGATCTCGTGGCCCGGTTCGACCTGCCGGACGGCCTGCTGGAGCGGATGCAGGCGGCCAACATCCTGTACGACCGCGACGGAGACGGCGAGTTCTTCCAGATCTACTCGCGTGCCGTCGCCGGCGGCGTGTTCTTCGAGATCGTGGAGCGGCGCGGAGCCTATGCCGGTTATGGCGCGCCCAACGCGCCCTTCCGCATCGCCGCGCAAAAGCGCCTCGCGCGGGCGCGCTGACCCGATTGCGTTTCGCGGCCACATGGGGGATTCTTGCCGGGCCGGCGATCGTTGCCGGCACCCGGCCCGTCGCATTCCGGCGGACGCGGCGGGCGCGGGTTTTCATCTGGCGAGCACTTCGACTCGAAGCTGGCATGGGTTCGTGTCGGCGTGACGTGCTCTAGGGGACGCGTACCATGGCCCAACCGCCTCGACCCGGTTCCAACCGCCTGGCGAGTTGCCCGAGCCAATGAGTTTAGCCGGCAAAAGAGTGCTGATCGTCGAGGATGACGGCTTGCTTGCGATGGAGCTCGACATGGTGCTCAGCGACAGCGGCGCCGTGGTGATCGGGCCGGCGCGCACCGTCGCGGAGAGCCTCGCCGCGATCGAGGAGCAGGTGGATTTCGCCGTGCTCGACGTCAATCTCGGGCGCGAAAGCAGCGGTCCGGTGGCCGACCGCCTGGAAGCCGACGGCACCCCGTTTCTCTACCTGTCGGGCCACGACGCGACCAAGCTGCCCGAGCGCCATCGCACCCGGCCGCTGGTGGGCAAGCCCTTCGCGGAGCGGGAGCTGCTCGCCCTGATCGAGGTCTTGTTGGACGCTCAATAGCCGGCACTCTCGCGCCGACATGGTTCGCTTGGGCGGGCCTCTTCCCTCCTCGCGCTCCTCCCGCCGTGCCCGGCTTCAGCCGGGGTGCCAGCAGGCCGCGAGGTGGCCGGGGGCCTTGGCCTCCAGCGGCGGTTGGCGGGCGTGGCAGAGGTCGCTGGCGCGCGGGCAGCGCGGCGCGTAGCGGCAGCCGGGCGGCGGGCGCGTGAGGTCGGGCAGTTCGCCGCGCGGCACGGCGCGGGCGCGGCCGCGCTGCACGGCGGGGTCCGTCACCGGCACCGCCGCCAGCAGCGCCTCGGTATAGGGGTGCTTCGGCGCGTCGTAGATCGCGTCGCGCCCGGCGATCTCCACCACCCGCCCGGCGTAGAGGATGGCGATGCGGTGCGAGATGTGGCGCACGATGGCGAGGTCGTGCGCGATGCACAGGTACGACAGGCCGAGCTTTTCCTGCAGGTCCTGCATCAAATTGATGACCTGCGCGCGCACCGACACGTCGAGCGCCGACACCGGCTCGTCGGCGACGATCAGCGGCGGCTCCAGCGCCAGCGCCCGCGCGATGCCGATGCGCTGCCGCTGGCCGCCGGAAAAGGCGTGCGGGTAGCGGGTGTGCGCGTCCTCCGGCAGGCCGACGAGGTGGAGCAGCTCGGCGACGCGCGCCCGCGCCTGCGCTTTGGAGGCGACGCGGCGGTGCACGATCAGCGGCTCGGCCACGATATCGGCCACGCTCATGCGCGGGTTGAGGCTGGCATAGGGGTCCTGCAGCACGAGCTGCATGCGCGCGCGCAGCCGCTGCAACTGGCGGCCGCGGGCGTGGGAGATGTCCTCCCCCTCGAGCAGCACGCGGCCGGCGGCCAGCGGCGCCCGGCGCAGGATCGCGCGCCCCACCGTCGACTTGCCCGACCCCGATTCGCCCACGAGGCCCAGGGTCTCGCCCCGCGCGATGGCGAACGTGACGCCCTCCACCGCGCGGAAGGTCTGGCGCGAGGCGAGGAAGCCGGACTGGCCGACGCGATATTCGACGGCGAGGTCTTCGACCGCGAGGGTGGGGGCAGGTGGCGTGGGTTCGGGCATTTCAGTTCGCCGCGGCCTCGCGGGCGTCGGCCCAGGCATCGCGGCCGGCCTTGAAGCAGGCCGCGCGCCCGCCCGCGCCGGTGGGGGCCAGCGGCGGCAGGCGGCGGCAGGCCTCGTCGCCGATGGGGCAGCGGGCCAGGAAGGCGCATCCGGTCGGCGGGCCGATCAGCCGCGGCGGCGCGCCCGGGATCGCCACGAGGCGCCGCTCGCTCGCGGTCAGCGTCGGCGTGGAGCGCAGCAGCCCTTGGCTGTAGGGGTGGGCGGGCGCGGCGAACAGCGTGTCGATCGGCCCCATTTCGACGATGCGGCCGGCGTACATCACCGCCACGTCGCGGCACAGCCCCGCCGCCACGCCCAGATCGTGCGTGATCAGGATGATGGCGAGGCCGAGCTCGGCCTGCAGCTCGTTGAGGAGGTCGACGATCTGCGCCTGCACGGTGACGTCGAGCGCGGTGGTGGGCTCGTCGGCGATGAGGAGCTTGGGCTCGCAGGCGAGCGCCATGGCGATCATCACGCGCTGGCGCATGCCGCCGGAGAACTCGTGCGGCAGCTGGTCGAGCCGGCGCTCGGGCGCGCCGATGCCGACTTGGCCGAACAGCTCCGCCGCCCGCCGTCGCGCCGCGCTTCGGCCGAGCCGCTTGTGGTAGCGCAACGTCTCCACGATCTGGTCGCCGACGCTCATCAGCGGGTTGAGCGAGGTCATCGGATCCTGGAACACCATGGCGATCTCGCTGCCGCGCAGGCGCGCCCAGCCCTTGGGATCGCGGGTGAGCGAGCGGCCTTCCCAGCGGATATCGCCGGCGAGGATGCGGCCGGGCGGGTCGATCAGCCCCATCACCGCCTGCGCCGTGACGCTCTTGCCGCAGCCCGACTCGCCCACGAGCCCCAGCGTCTCGCCGCGGGCGACGGCGAGCGACACGCCGCGCACCGCCTCCACCGCGCCGCCGCGCGTGTCGAACACCACCTCGAGGTGGTCGATGGCGAGGAGCGGCGCGCTCACGGCTTGGCGCCTTCGGCGGCGCGGGCGGCGCGGGCGGCGCGCGTGCCGGGGCGGCGGCGGGCCACGCCGCGGGCGAAGCGCTTGTCGCGCTCCTGCGGGTCGCCCGTCACGCGCAGCCACCCGGCGAACAGGTTGATGGACAGCACCGTGAAGACGATGCACAGCCCCGGAAACGTCACCAGCCACCAGGCGATGAACACGTAGTCGCGCCCGCTCGCCACATCGAGGCCCCAGCTCGTGGCCGGCGGCTGCACGCCGAGCCCGAGGAAGGACACGGCCGCCTCGGCGAGCACGATGTTGGTGAACTCCAGGATCGCCAGCGTCAGGAGCGGCGCGACGAGGTTGGGCAGGATGTGCCGCCAGATCACGCGCACGGGGCCGCACCCCACCACCTCCGCCGCCTCCACGTAGGCGCTCTGCCGGCTTTGCAGCACGATGGCGCGCACCACGCGGGCGTAGATCATCCAGTTGGTAATGGCGAGAACCACGACCAGCGTCGTCACGCCCGGCCCCACCACGGAGACGATGAGGAGGATCAACAGGATGCCGGGGAAGGACACCTGGATGTCGACGAGGCGCATCAGCAGGCTGTCGGCCCGCCCGCCGAGATAGCCCGAGACGAGCCCGATGGTGACGCCGAGCGCGCCGGCGAACAGCGCCACCGCGCTGGCGATCATCAGCGTGATGCGCGAGCCGTAGATGAGGCGCGAGAGCACGTCGCGGCCGAGGTGGTCGGTGCCGAGCAGGTGCTCGACGCTGCCGCGCGCGGCCCAGGCGGGCGGCTTGAGGCGGGCGAGCACGTCCTGCGCGGCGGGGTCGTAGGGGGCGATGAGCGGCGCGAAGATCGCCACCGCGACCACGGTGACGATGCCGATAAGACCGAGCATCGCCGCCTTGTCGCGCACGAGCTCATCGAAGAAGTGGGCGCCGCGGGCCATGTCAGCGCACGTCGATGCGCGGGTCGATCGCCTTGAACAGCAGATCGAGCGCGATGTTGATGATGACGATGATGCCGGCGATGACGAACACGATGGCCTGCACCAGGAAGAGGTCGCCGCGCTGGATCGCCTGGATCGCGGTGAGGCCGATGCCGGGCCAGGCGAACACCGTCTCCACCACCACCGTGTAGCCCGACAGCGCCAGGATCAGCTCCCAGCCGGCCAGCGTCAGCACGCCGATGGCGACGTTGCGCAGCGTGTGCACGCCGAGCACGCGGCGGCGCGGCATCCCCTTGGCGCGGGCGGTCTTCACGTAGGGCTTGTTGAGCTCGTCGATGACGGCCGAGCGCGTCAGCATGGTGAGGCGCGCCAGCGGGGCGAGGCCCAGCGTGACGGCCGGCAGCACCAGGTGCCACCAGGTGGCCGAGCCGGAGGTGGGCAGCCATTTGAGCTGCACGGCGAACACGTAGATCAGGATGAGGCCGACCCAGAATTGCGGCATCGACAGGCCCAGCAGGCCGGCGCCGACGATCACCCGGTCCACCGGCCCGTCCGGCCGCGTGGCGGCGATGATGCCCAGCGGCACGGCCAGCACCAGCGCCGCGCCGAGCCCCGCCGCGACCAGCAGCGCGGTGTTGGGCAGCCGCTCGAACACCACCTCGGCGGCGGGCCGGCGCTGCCACAGGCTCTGGCCGAAATCGAGCGTCGCCAGGTCGCCGAGGAAGCGGGCGAACTGGACGGGCAGCGGCTGGTCGAGGCCGATCTGCTGCGCGAAGGCGGCACGCTGCTCCGCCGATGCGCTGAGCGGCAGCATCAGGTCGACGGGATTGCCCACGAGCCGCGTGACGACGAACACGGTGAGCGTCACGCCGAGGACGACGAGGAGGCCCTGCCAGAGCCTAGCCAGTACGTAACGACCCACGTCGCAATTCCATCGCTGGAGCGGAGAATTCCGCTCACCGTCAAGGTGTACGCGCCGCAAATCCGGGCTCGAGGGAGCCCGGATCCTGGCGCCGTGGGTTGGCGAGCGCGCCGCCCGGAGCCGTCAGGCGGCGCGGCGGGCGCCGGTGCCAACCGGGCCTAGTTGCTGACCGACATCTCCTTGACCATCAGCTTGGCGTCGGAGCGCGGCTGCCAGTCGATCCGCTCGGACATGCCGTAGATGTCCTGCAGGTTGAACAGCGGCACGGTGTAGCTGAGCTCGCGGCCCTTCTGGAATACGTCGTGATAGAGCTTTTCACGCGCTGCGGTGTCGGTGGTGACGCGCGCCTGATCGATCATCTCGGCCATTTCCGCGTCCGAGTTGGAGGAGGCGGCGCCGTCCTTGTGGTAGATGAAGGAGCTCTCGCGGTCGGCGTCCATCAACTCGTTGGAGTTGGCGACGAAGATCGCGTCCGGGCGCGGGCCGTCTCCCATCAGGCTGTCGAGATACTGGGAAAATTCCTGGATCTCGATCTCGACGTCGAGGCCGATCTCGGCCCAGTAGGCGGCAATGGCCTCCACCTGCTCGCGGCTCTTCAGCCAGCGGCCGTTCTCGCCGACGATGCGGACGGTCTTGCCCTCGGCGCCGGCCTCGGCGATCAGCGCGCGGGCACGCTCCACGTCGTAGGCGTAGGGCTCGAGCGTGTCGTTGTAGCCGAAGGCGCGCGGGTTGATGTGATGGCCGCCGGCCACGGTGGCGTGGCCCTGGAACAGCCCCTCCACCATCGCGTCGCGGTTGACGGCGAGGTTGAGCGCCTCGCGCACCTTGGGATCCTTCAGCACCTCGTTGTCGGTGCCGAGGATCAGGACCGAGGTCTCGAGCCCGTCGACGGCCGCCGCGTTGGGCACCGTCGGCACGAACTCGGGCAACAGGTTGGTGATGACGTCGAACTCGCCGGCCATCAGGCCCGACAGGCGCGTGCCGGCCTCGCCCACGAAGCGGTAGGTGATCTTCTTGATCTCCGGCGCGCCGTCCCAATAGTCCTCGTTGGCTTCCAGCACGATCTGGTTGCCGCGGTCCCATTCGACGAACTTGTAGGGCCCGGTGCCGACGGGAGCCGCGCCGATGTCGCCGCTCTCGGCATACGCCGGCGGGATCATCTTCATCCAGTACATGCGCGAAGGCAGGATCGGGTCGGGGCCGGAGGTGGTGATGCGGACCGTGTCGTCGTCCACCTTCTCGGCGCCGGTGATGGTGTTGAGGTAGCCCATCTGCTCGGAGTTGTTGGCCGGGTCGATGATGCGCGCGACGCTCGCCACCACGGCGTCGGCGTCGAACGGCTCGCCGTTGTGGAAGGTGATGCCGTCGCGCAGCTCGAACTCCCAGGTGGTCTCGTCGACCTGGGTCGGCGCCTGCGCGGCGAGGCCGGGAACCAGCTCGCCGTCCGCCGTGCGCGCCATCAGCGTCTCGTAGATGTTGTCGTTGACCTGGCGCTCGCCGCCGTCGTCGCGCAGCTGCGGGTCGAGCGTGGACGGCTCGGAGCCGATCGCGACCGTGATCTCCTGCGCTTGCGCGGGCAGCGCCGTCGCGAGGACGCCCGCGGCGAGCGCTCCCCAAAGGCCGAGACGAGAAAGACGCACCATGTATGAACCACCCCTTCGTGGGCCGGCGTCACGTGGCCGGCGTCGTTTGGTTGCGCCTACCTCACGGACTCGGCCGAGGTGTGTCAATCCGTCGCCCACAATAAGTGCAGGGGCGGCGAATTATTAGCCGGGCCGTCAGGTTGGGGCGGCGCGTCAGGTGTTTTTCACCACCACGCAGGGCGTGCGCGACTGGGAGATGCGCCGGCAGAGCGCCTTGGCCGTGTTCTTGTCCGGCGCGGCGAACTGCACGGCGTGGATCGGCAGGCGCCCGCGCGCGGCGAAGCGGCGGACCACAAGGCGCGGCCCCGAGTCCACCAGATCCTGCGGCAGGTTGCCCTTGAGGCGGGCGTACTGGCGCATCGCGATATCGGCCTGCGGATGGCCCGCCACCTGCGCGCCCCACGCGGTGAAGTCGCCGCCCGTTCCCGACGGCGGCGCCGAGATGGACCGGCCTTCGCCCAGGCGCGCGATCAGCGCCGGGCAGTCGAGCGGGGGAGCGGCGTGGTCGGGCCGGGCGGCCGGCGGGTAGGGCACCGACGCGACCTCGGTGGCGACGGCGAGGGCCGCGCGGGCGGTGGGCGAGATCGGCCCCAGGTCGCCCAGGCGCCGCCAGGCGTGGCGGGGCAGCGGCGCATTGGCGGTGATGGCCTCGCCCAGCGGTGCCAGCGCGGCGGCGCTCACCGCGTCGGGCACGGGCGCGGTGCTGCGCGGCGCCGGCACCGGGACGCGCATGCCTTCGGCCGCTGCCGCCTCATCGGCCCCCCGGCGGGCGCGCTGCGCCCAATAGTGCGCGGTACGGCCGGTGATGGAATAGACGTAGTCGACGGTCTCGCGCGGCAGCGAGATTTCCCCGGCGACGAAGCGCGGCACGCGGTTGGGGCCGCCGTTGTAGCCGGCCGCCGCCAAGCCCCAGGAGCCGAACTCCGCCTTCAGCTCGGCCAGGAAGTCGGCCGAGGCGTAGAGCGCCTGCTTGGGGTCGAAGGGGTTCTTCAGCCCGCGCATGCGCGCCGTGCCGGGCATG
The DNA here is from genome assembly GCA_030431335.1 of Alphaproteobacteria bacterium. Classification (GTDB taxonomy): domain Bacteria; phylum Pseudomonadota; class Alphaproteobacteria; order Rhizobiales; family Amorphaceae; genus Acuticoccus. Next base: position 1,781 of record JAUIJH010000008.1, on the reverse strand, counting down.
AACTGGGCGATCCCCTGCGCCCCGACCGGGCTGACCGCGCGCGGGTTGAAGCGGCTCTCCTTGAAGATGAGGCGGACGAAGAACTCCGCCGGCACGGCCCGCGAGGCGGCCGCGTCCGTGAGCAGGCCGCACAGTTGCGCCGTCTCGCGGCGTTCGCGGTCGGCCTTGTTGGCCTCGCGCACGGCGTCGACATCCTGTTGCGGCACGGGCGCGTAGGCGAGGGCCGCCACCGGCATCGGTGCGTCGTAATTCGCCATAACAGGTACAACGGCGACAAGATTGGCGACTGCGCCGCATGCGGCAAGCAAACCGACACGGTTACGCAGTGCATCCAAACGCCTTGCCGCCGGCAAGCGGACCTTAACCATCAGGCCAATCTATCCCTTCGAAGAGCAAAAACGTGACATAAAACGCGGCACTTTTGCCGCATTTGCGCAATTGCGTAACAAACGCCAGTTGCACTCGCGTGCTACAAACCCCATCAAGAGACGGAAGACGAGCGCGACCGGAGTTTCTGTGACGATCCGTCACCATCACGGCGACCTACCAGGCCCCGTCGTGGGCCATCGTTCGATTGCCATCGACACCGAGGCGATGGGCCTCGATCGTGCGCGCGACCGCTTGTGCCTGGTGCAGATGTCGACCGGCGACGGCACGGTGGACCTCGTGCAGATCGAGCGCGGCCAGCGCGAGGCGCCGAACCTGACGGCGATGCTCGCGGACCCGGCGATCGAGAAGATCTTCCACTTCGCGCGGTTCGACATGGGGCTCCTGTTCGCGACGTTCGGCGTGATGCCGACGCCGGTCTATTGTACCAAAATCGCGTCCAAGCTGGTGCGCACCTACACCGACCGCCACGGCCTCAAGGACCTGTCGCGCGAGCTCATCGGCGAGGACATCTCCAAGCAGCAGCAGAGTTCCGACTGGGGCGCGCCCACCCTGACCGACGCGCAGAAGGCCTACGCCGCGTCGGACGTGCTGCACCTGCACCGGATTCGCGACAAGCTCGACGTGATGCTGGCGCGCGAGGAGCGTGCCGAGCTCGCCCGGGCGACCTTCGATTGCCTGCCCACCCGCTGCCGGCTCGATCTTGCGGGGTGGGATGAGATCGACATCTTCGCGCACTCATGACCATAGCGATGACCTCCCCCCTGGCGCCCATGGTGGCGCGGCGCGAACGCGAGCAGGCCCGCGCCCGGCGCCACACCCGCCGCGTCCGGCGGCTGCGCATCCTGCTGCCGGTGGCGAGCGCGGCCATCGCCACGGGGCTGATCGGGGCGACGGTGCTGCCCAAGCTGTTTCCCATCGCGGCGCTGGCCGGGCTCAGCCTGACCACCGACGGGCTGGTGATGAACGAGCCGCGGCTGGCCGGCCACCTGGGCGAGGGGCGCCGCTACGAGGTGGTGGCCGAGCGCGCGATCCAGAGCCTGCTGCATCCCTCGCGCCTGGCGCTGGAGGGGCTTTCGGCCGATTTCGACATGGGCGAGGGCCATCGCGTCACCATCGCCGGCCACCGCGCCGACTATGACACTGACACCGAGATCCTGACCGTCGCCGGCGGCGTGACCATCGATTCCAGCGACGGCAGCACGGTTTCGCTGCAGGGGGCGACGGTCGACCTGGCGCAGCGCCGGGTGGATTCGACCGGCGAGATCGCCATCGCCTCGCCCAAGGGCGACATTCGCGCCGGCTCATTGACCGTGCTGGACGGCGGCGCGTTGTTGCGCATGAGCGACGGTGTGTCCATTACTATCCATCCCTCGAGCGTCACCCCTTAGACG
>JAUIJH010000179.1 GCA_030431335.1 Alphaproteobacteria bacterium | reverse complement strand
TGCCGATGCGGTCGGCGAGCGTCATCGCCTCGAGCTGGTCGTGCGTCACGTAGAGGACGGTGGCGCCGAGCTCGCGCTGGATGCGCTGCAGCTCGGCGCGCAGCTCCTCGCGCAGCTTGGCGTCGAGCGAGGAGAGCGGCTCGTCCATCAGGAAGAGGTTGGGCTCGCGCACCAGCGCGCGGCCGATGGCGACGCGCTGCATCTCGCCGCCGGAAAGCTGCGTCGCCTTGTTCTTCAGCTTGCCGCCGATCCGCAGCATCTCGGCGATCTCGGTGACGCGCTTGCGGATCTCCGCCTGACCAAGCTTGCGGCCCGGCGCGCGCAGCGGGAAGGCGAGATTGTCGAACACCGTGTAGTGCGGGTAGAGCGAATATTGCTGGAACACGAAGGCGACGTCGCGCGTGGCCGGGGCGAGGCGGGTCACGTCGTGGCCGGCGATATGGACCGTGCCGGCGTCGGCCTTTTCGAGGCCCGCGAACAGGCGCAGCGTCGTGGTCTTGCCCGCGCCGGTGGGCCCGAGCAGGACGACGAACTCGCCGTCGTTCACCGCCAGCGACATGTCGCCGACCGCCACGGTGTCGCCGAAGCGCTTGGTGACGGCGCGGAGCGCGGCCTCAGCCATCGGCGCCTCCACGGGTGACGGAGCGCTCGCTGGCGCCGTCGAACACCGACAGGCGGTCGGTGAGAAAGGACAGCGCCACGGTCTCGCCGTCCGCGACGCGGATGTCGTTGGGCGCGCGGACCCTGAGCGCGCCGGCGGGGGTCTCGACGGTGACGAGCTGGCGCGCGCCCATGTACTCCACCGCGCGCACCGCGCCCCGGAGCGGCCCGTGATCGCCGATCACGATGTGCTCGGGCCGCGCGCCGAGCACCGCCTCGCCGGTGAGCGCGTCGGTGGTGGCGGGCACGGCGATCTCGGCGCCGCCGTTGACGCGCACGGCCGTGGCGCCCCTTGGCAGGTGGCCCTCGGCGGGCAGGAAGTTCATGGCCGGCGAGCCGATGAAGCTCGCGACGAAGCGGGTGGCGGGGCGGGCGTAGACCTCGGTGGGCGGGCCGATCTGCAGGACTTCGGCGTGGTTCATGACGCAGATGCGGTCGGCCATCGCCATCGCCTCGAGCTGGTCGTGGGTGACGTAGACGGTGGTGGCGCCGATGCGGTTGTGGAGGACGCGCAGCTCCTCGCACATCACCTCGCGGAACTCGGCATCGAGGGCGCCGAGCGGCTCGTCCATCAGGAACGCCTTGGCGCGGCGCACGATGGCGCGGCCGAGCGCGACGCGCTGCCGGTCGCCCGCCGCGAGCCCGGAGACCGATTTGTCGAGGAGGTGGGTGATCTGCAGGAGCTTCGCGACTTCCTCGGTACGCTCGCGGATCTCGCGGCGCGGCATCCCGGCGATGCGCAGCGGAAAGTTGATGTTCCGCCGCGCGCTCATGTGCGGATAGAGCGCGAAGAGCTGGAACACGAAGGCGATGTCGCGCTGCGCGGCGCGGTTCCAGGTAACGTCCTCGCCGTCGAGCAGGATGCGGCCGGAGGTGGGCAGCTCCAGCCCCGCGATCATCCGGAGCGTCGTCGTCTTGCCGCAGCCGGACGGGCCGAGCATCACGAAGAACTCGCCGTCGCGGATGGTGAACGTGGAGGATCGCACGGCGGTGAAGTCGCCGAACGATTTGTGCACGCTGTCGAGGTGGATCTCGGCCATCAGCCGCCTTGCTCCGGGTGGGAGGGGATGCCGTCGATGTGTTCGATCCAGTCGTGCCGGAGCGTGTCCCAGACGGCGCGCTCGGGCGCCGGAAAATCCTTGTCGACGAAGCAGCCCGCCGCGATGTTGATCGTGTTGGGCCGCCGTCCGCGGGACCACAGCACCGTCCCGCACGTGGGGCAGAACGAGAGCTCCACCGCGTTTCCGCTATCCGCGACGCGCGTGAAGCGGGTCGGCTCGCCGGTGAGAACCACCTGGTCGAGGTTCCAGAAGGACGAGTAGGCGAAGGCCGAGCCGGTCCGGCGCTGGCACGCCGCGCAGCTGCACATGGCGACCATCGTCGGCTCGCCGGTCGTGGTGGCGGTGAGGGCGCCGCAGTTGCAGCGCGCCACGCGTTCCACCGGCACGCTCACGAGCGTTGCTCCGCCATACGCGGCAGGTCGGCGATATCGTCGAGCCATTCGTGGCGCGTCGTGTCCCACACCGCGACGGTGGGCGGCGGGAAATGCGGATCGGCGAAGCAGCCGACCGAGATGCCCACCATGCCGGGTCGATGCGGCCCGCGATACCACAGCGTCGTGCCGCAGGTGGGGCAGAAGAAGGTCTCGAACCGGCGCCCCCGCTCCGACAGGCGCGACCACCCCTGCGAGGGTCCCGCGATGGTGACCTGCTCTTCGTGCCAGTAGGAGGAATAGGCGAAGGCGGACCCCGAGCGACGCTGGCACATGGTGCAGGAGCACATGACCACCGAGGCGGGCTCCCCCGTCGTGGTGGCGGTCAGTTCGCCGCAACAGCAGCGCGCGGTTCGGATCACGTCGTCAGCCACGGCTGGCCCCCATCTGGTTGCCCGCGCGCAAAAGGTTGCCGTCCTCGTCGACGACGGCGAGCTCCATCATGCCCCAGGGCTTCGCCTCGGCGGGGATGAAGCGCGGGATGCCCTTTTGCGGCAGGTCGAGTGCGGCGAATTCCTCGGACAGCGCCGTCGCGTCGTCGACGCGCAGATAGACGCCGTGGTCGGACGTTTCCGGCTCGTGGCCGGGGTAGGCGAAGAAGTGCAGCTCGGCCTTGTCGCGCTCCAGGATGAGGTAGCCCTCCTTCTCGTAGCGGCCCGTGACGCGGAAGCCCAGGTCGCCGTAGAAGTCGGCGGTGCGGTCGAAGTCGCGGCTCGGCATGATGGGGCAGGCGGACAGGAACACGAGGCGCTACTCCGGAAAGTGGCTGACGATGATGTAGCCGAGCGTCCCCGTCAGCACGACGGCGAACGACCAGCCGTAGAGCCACATGGAAAACGGCTGCATCAGCATGAAGACGCCGGCGGCGATCAGCACCGTGGCGAGGTTTTCCCACGGCCCGCGTCGAAAGACGCGGCGCATCAGGAAAACCTCCCGCGGCGAAAGATGCGGCGCATCAGAAGAGCCCCCCGCGTCGAAAGACGCGGCGCATCAGGAGGGCCCCCCGCGGCGGAAGACGCGGCGCGATAGCTCCCCGCGTCGGAAGACGTTGCGCGTCATGAGGGCACCTCGCGGCAAAAGGTTCTGCAATCATTTGCGCACCGCCCCGAAGGTGATGCCGCGCAAAAGCTGGTTGCGCAGGAGGACGGTGAAGACCACCACCGGCAGCAGGAACAGCGTGGTGCCGGCGGCGACGGCCGGCCAGTCGAGCCCGCCCTCGCCGATGATGATGGGGATGAACGGCGGCGCCGTCTGCGCCGTGCCGGAGGTGAGGAGCAGCGCGAAGGCGTACTCGTTCCACGAGAAGATGAGGCAGAAGATGGCCGTCGCCGCGATGCCGGCCCGCATCTGCGGCAGCACCACCTTGTAGAACGCCTGGAAGCGCGTGTAGCCGTCGACCACGGCCGCCTCCTCGTACTCGCGCGGGATCTCGTCGACGAAGCCCTTCAGCAGCCAGACCGACAGCGACAGGTTCACCGCCGTATAGAGGAGGATCATCCCAGCGTGCGTGTCCGAGAGGCCCAGCTCGCGGTACATCAGGAAGATCGGGATCGCGACGGCGATGGGCGGCATCATCCGCGTCGACAGGATGAAGAAGAGGAGGTCGTCCTTGATCGGCACCTTGAAGCGGGAGAACGCATAGGCCGCCAGCGTGCCGAGGAAGACGGCGAGGAACGTCGACCCGAAGCCGATGATCACCGAGTTCCAGTAGCGGTCGACGAAGCGGGAGGGGCCGGTGATGACCATGTTCCGCTCGCGCACCAGGGCGTTGTACCAGTGCTTGGGCGGGCCGAGGCTGTCGATGTATTCGCTGGTCTGGCGCGAGCGGGTGGTGAAGAGGTTCACATAGCCTTCCAGGGTCGGCTGGAACGTGACCTTCGGCGGGTAGGAGATCGAGTCGGGCGGCGACTTGAAGCCGGTCGCGACGATCCAGACCAGCGGGATCATGGTGATCAGCGCGTAGACGACGACGAGCGTGCCGGCGATCCAGGCGCCGCGCTTGGTCGGCCCGCCGGGGTTGGCGATGGCGGCGACCACCTCGCCGGCGGTGTCGGTGGCGCCCTGCGTCCCGGCGGTCATGTCTTCACCTTGTTGAGCGCGCGCACGTAGATGTTGGCGAGGCCGAAGACGGTGACGAACAGGATCACCGCGAAGGCGCTGGAATAGCCGGTGCGCCATTTCTCGAAGGCTTCGCGCTTGAGGTTGATGGAGGCGAGCTCCGTCGTCGAGCCCGGCCCGCCGGAGGTCAATTCCACCACCATGTCGAACATCTTGAAGTTTTCGATGCCGCGGAACAGCACCGCCAGCATCAGGAACGGCAGCACCCGCGGCAGGGTGATGTACCAGAATTTCTGCAGCCAGTTGGCGCGGTCCACCTCGGCCGCCTCGTACAGATAATCCGGGATCGAGCGCAGGCCCGCGAGGCACAGCAGCATGATGTAGGGCGACCACATCCAGGTATCGACGATGATGATCGCCCATGGCGCCAGGTGAACGGAGCCGATCATGTCCACGGGGCCGGTGCCGGCGAAGAAGTCGAGGATGTAGGAGAAGATGCCGGTCTGCGGCTGGTAGATGTAGGTCCAGAACGTGCCGACCACGGCCGGCGACAGCATCATCGGGATGAGGATCAGCGTGGTCCAGAACGCGGAACCGCGGAAGCCGCGGTTGATCAGCAGCGCCAGGCCGAAGCCGATGAGGATCTGCAGCGCCATGGTCCACAGCACGAAGTGCGCGGTGACCTGCAGGTAGCCCCAGATGTCCTCCGAGCCGAGCAGGCGCTCGTAGTTGCGCGTGCCGATCCACTCCACCGGCCGCCCCGGCTGGTTGGCGCGGAAGTTGGTGAAGGAGAGATAGACCGTCCAGATCAGCGGGAAAATGTTGATCGCCAGCAGGATCAGGATCGTCGGCGCGATGAAGAGCCAGGCGATGGCGGTATCGGACAGGCCGCGCACGCGTCGCGCCAGACCCGGCGTGGCGGCGACGGTGCGACCCGCGAGCGTTTCGGCGGAGCGTTCAGCCATTGCCTTCTGCTTTCCTGAGGGCGGCCCGATCGAGGCCCGGCCCGGAAGACATTCGTGAATATTGCTTACCAGATATCGCGCCTGAACCGACAGACCTTGGCGACATTGTCTCTCCAAAGCACAGGAGAATGGAATGACCGCTGCATCGAATGAAGCTCTGCTCGAAGTCCTCGCCAGATTCGAAGACAACCTGACAGTCCACTCGCTCGGTCGCAGCGAAGCGTTTGCCGAATATATCCTTGATCGGTTCGAGCAGTACGAAGACGTGATCGAACCTTGGCTCGAGTTCCGCCTGGAAGCGGAGGAGGAACGGCGGGAGGCTCTCGAAGAGACCGAGGACCTGGCGGCGGATATGCGAAGCGAGCTCGCGGATCACTACGAAGAACTCGAGGAGATGCGCGAGGAACTCGCGGAGGACGGTCCCGAAGATGCCGGGTTCACAGCCGAGGATCTCGCGGCCACCGAAGCCTATCTCGACTGTCTGTCCAACCTGCTCGACGCGACGTTGGCCGCCGGCACCCTCAACGAGGATTCCCCGATCATCGCGATGATCGACGACGACTTCTCGTTCGAGGAAGGCTCGCGGCGGGCCGACGACCTCGACGGAACCAACGGGGGCGATTTCATGCTCGGCCTCGGCGGCGCGGACGTGCTCGACGGGCGTCGCGGTGCCGACCGGCTCGACGGGGGGCGCGGCAACGACGATATCGACGGCGGCAACGGCTCCGACGTCCTGGTCGGCGGCGCCGGTCGCGACAAGCTCGACGGCGGCGCCGGCACGGACAACCTCGATGGCGGCGGCGGCCGGGACGTGCTGTTCGGCGGTGCCGGCAACGACGTCCTGATGGGCGGCGACGGGCGCGACGTCCTCAAGGGCGGCGATGGCGACGACGTGATGTCGGGCGGCGCCGGGGCAGACACGTTCGTCTTCAAGCGCGCGTGGGACGGCGCCATGTCGATCACCGACTACGATGCCGGCGAGGGCGACAGGCTGAGCCTGAGGGGCGTCCGGATCGAGGATATCGACCATGTCCAAGGCGAGGTCGTGGTCTCGCTGTCCAACGGCGCCACGATCGAGATCTCGGGCACCGATCTCGGCGACTTCATCTTCTGAGCCGGCCGCGAGCGGGCGGGCGGGGCGCAACAGGGTGCGCGCCCCGCCTTTGGGGGTCCGATCCCCGGCCATCGGGCGGCGCCTGCCCGTCGTCATCGCGCACGCCTCGCCAGCGGCGCGAGGTGCGGCTCGTGCATCGAGACGCGGTGCGTTTCGCGGGTGAGGAGGATGGCGACGAGGCTGACCGCTCCCGCCGCCATGACGTAGTAGGCCGGGAAGAAATCATCCCCGGTCCGCTTGACGAGGTAGGTCGCCGCAAGGGGCGCCGTGCCGCCGAACAGCGCCATCACCAGGTTGTAGCCGATGGCCGTCACGCTCATCCGCACGGCCGGCTTGGCGACCTCGGTGATCATGACCGGCAGGACGCCGGCATAGAAAGCGTAGACGAAGGTGATGGACATCTGGCCGAGCAGGATCTTCGTCGCATTGCCGGAGTGCATCATCGCGAAGGCGGGATAGGCGAGCACCACGAGGCCGAGCGTGCCGAAGATCGCGACGGGCTTGCGGCCGAAAAGGTCGGACAAACCCCCGGCGACCGGCATCATCAGCATGAGCACGAAGAGGGCGAGGGTGTTGATGTCCATCGCCTCGGCGGCGCTCACGTGCATCAGGTCCGTGAGGTAGGAGACGGCGTAGACGAACAGGATGTAGAACGCCACGCCGATGGCGAGGACGAGGCAGCAGACCCGCAAGAGGTCGCCCCAGTGGTGGCGGAAGCTCGCCAGGATCGGCGAGCCCCTCGACGGCTTCGCCACCTGGGCCGCCTCCTCCATCGAGGAGCGCAGGATGACCGACAGCACCAGGATGGCGAAGCCGAACAGGAACGGCACGCGCCACAGGCCGTTCGCCAGCGTCGCCTCCGAATAGAGGTTGGTGAGCACCGTCGTCAGGCCGGAGCCGATGAGGAAGCCGAGCGTCGACCCGGCGACGACGAAGCTCGTGAGGAAGCCGCGGCGGCGGATCGGCGCGCCCTCGGCGATGAACACCGCCGAGCCGGTGTATTCGCCGCCGACGGAAAAGCCCTGCAGGATGCGCAGCAAGATCAGGAGGACGCCCGCCCACACCCCGATCGTGTGCGAGGTGGGCAGGAGCCCGATCGCAAGCGAGGAAACCCCCATCAGGGACACGGTGACGATGAGGACGAGGCGCCGGCTGTGCTTGTCGCCGATGTGGCCGAACACGATCGCGCCCACCGGCCGGGCGAAATAGCCTGCCGCGAACGCGCCGTAGACCGCCAGCAGCGAGGAGAAGGGATCGTCCGACGGGAAGAAAAGCGGCGCCAGGACCGGCGCGAGGAAGCCGTAGACGGCGAAGTCGTACCACTCCATCGCGTTGCCGATGGCGCCGGCCGCAACGGCCTTTGCCGACATGGTATCGCCCGTGTCCCCGGTAACGTCAGTCATCGATAACGTCAGTCATCTCATCCTTGTCTCATGGACCGGGGGCCGGCCGTTCCGGGCTTCGACGAGGCAGCGGCGCAGGCGGCTCGGCAGCCGCCTGCGCCTTCGGCAAGGGGTGGATCAAAGCTTGCCGTCATCCTCGAAGGAGACCGTCCAGTCCTCGATCAGCTTGTCGAGCGCTTCCTGCGCCGTGCCCTGGTCGGCGACCACGTAGTCGTGCACGCGCTTCTGCATCGCCTGCAGCAGCTCGGCGTAGATCGGCTCCTGCCAGAAGTCCTTCACGCTTGACATGGCTTCCAGGAACTGGCCGGCGAAGGGCTGGCTGTCGGGGAAGCCGGGGTCCTCGACCACCGATTTGTGCACCGCGTAGCCGCCGAGGTCCCACCATTTCTGCTGCACCTCGGGCTGGGCGAACCACTTGATGTAGGCCAGCGCCTCGTCCTGGTTCGGCGAGTAGGACACCACGGAAATGCCCTGGCCGCCCAGCGTCGAGCCCGGAACCTTCATCGGCGGGTTGACGAAGAAGCCCACCTTGTCGCCGCCCACGGTCTCGTCCTTGTAGATGCCGGGGAAGAAGGCGAACCAGTTCATCTGCATCGCCACGGTGCCGGATTTGAAGGCGTCGAGGTTGGCGACCATGTAGGCGTCGGAGTGGCCCGGCGGGGTGCAGCACTCGTACAGCGTCTTGTAGAATTCGAGCGCCTCGACGGCCTCGGGCGAGTTCACCGCGCCTTCCATCTTGTAGGTGCCCGGCTCGGTCTCGTACTCGAAGCCCCAGGCGTAGAGCGCGGCGGTCACGCCCATGGTGATGCCTTCCGAGCCGCGCTCGGTGTAGATCGCGGCGCCGTAGCGGGTCTGCCCGTCGATCTCGCGGCCCTGGAAGAATTTGGCGAGGTCGAGCAGCTCGTTCCAGTCCTTGGGCGGGGCCAGGGGGCGGCCGTACTCGGCCTGGAACGCCTCCTGCAGCTCCGGCTTCTCGAACCAGTCCTTGCGGTAGACCCAGCCGAGCGCGTCACCCATGGCGGGGAGCGCGTAGTAGTTTTCCGAACCCTTCGGCCAGGTGGAGTAGGCGTAGACGGCGGCCGGCAGGAAGTCGTCCATAGAGATGCCTTCGGCCGCGAAGAAGTCGTTCAGCTTGACGTAGTGGCCGTAGGTGGCGCCGCCGCCGATCCACTGGCTGTCGCCGATCATCAGGTCGCAAAGCTGGCCGCCGGAGTTGAGCTCGTTGAGCATCCGGTCGGCGAAATTGGTCCACGGCACGAACTCGAAGTTCATCTTGACGCCGGTCTCTTCGGTGAAGCCCTTCGACAGCTCCACCAGCGCGTTGGCCGGATCCCACGCCGCCCAGCACAGCGTGATCTCCTTGTCCTGCGCATGCGCCCCGGCCACGGCGCCGAGCGAAACGAGCGCAGCAATGCACGTCTTCAGCAAAGTTTTCATTCATATCCTCCCGCCACCGGCCGCGTTTTTCAGGTCCCGGCTCAGTGCTCAATCTGAGATCGTCGTCGTCAGCTTGGCGCACGCTGTACCGGCCAATGGGTTGCGTCAATAGCGCGCAGCCGACGTGGCGAAAATTGAAGCAGATCTGCTATCGAAATGAGCGGCGGGGCGCCGATTTACCTTCGGCCCCGGATTGTGGCAAAGGGCAGGTCCCAGGAACCATGCCATGGACCAGCAATGCACGTCGTCATGATCGGGACCGGATACGTCGGATTGGTATCGGGTGCTTGCTTCGCCGACTTCGGTCACACCGTCACCTGCATCGATACCGACGCCGACAAGATCGCCGGACTCAAGCGCGGCGTCATGCCGATCTACGAACCGGGACTCGACGTGCTGGTCGGCGCCAACGTGCGCGACGGGCGCCTGTCGTTCGCCACCGACCCGGCCGAGGCCATCGCGACGGCCGACGTGGTGTTCCTCGCCGTCGGCACGCCCTCGCGCCGCGGCGACGGCCATGCGGACCTCAGCTACGTCTATGCCGCGGCCGAGGCGGTGGGGCGGCTGATCCGGGGCTATACCGTGATCGTCACCAAATCGACCGTGCCCGTGGGCACCGGCGACGAGGTGGAGGCGATCATCCGCCGCGTCGCGCCGCACGCCGAGTTCGACGTGGCGTCCAACCCGGAATTCCTGCGCGAGGGCGCCGCCATCAACGACTTCAAGCGGCCCGACCGCGTGGTCGTCGGCGCCGAGACGGAGCGCGCCATCGAGGTGATGCGCGAGCTCTACCGGCCGCTCTACCTCAACGAGACGCCGCTGGTGGTGACCGGCCGGCGCACGGCCGAGCTCGCCAAATACGCGGCCAACGCGTTCCTCGCGGTCAAGATCGGCTTCATCAACGAAATCGCGGATCTGTGCGAGCAGGCCGGCGCCAACGTGCAGCACATCGCCCGCGCCATCGGGCTCGACAAGCGCATCGGGCCGAAATTCCTCAACGCCGGGCCCGGCTATGGCGGCTCCTGCTTTCCCAAGGACACGCTCGCCCTGTCGCGCACCGCGCACGACATGGGCTCGCCCGTCACCATCGTCGACGCGGTGATCGCGGCCAACGAGCAGCGCAAGCTGGCGATGGCGCAGTTGGTGGTGCAGGCGGCCGGCGGCAACGTGGCGGGCAAGACGATCGCGGTGCTCGGCCTCACCTTCAAGCCCAACACCGACGACATGCGCGAGGCGCCGAGCCTGGCCATCGTGCCGGCGCTGCAGGCGGCGGGCGCCACCGTGCGCGCCTTCGACCCGGAGGGCCATCAGGAGGCGAAGAAGCACCTGACGGGCGTGGAATTCGCCAGCGGCCCCTACGAGTGCCTCGAGGGGGCGGACCTCGCGGTGATCATCACCGAGTGGGACCAGTTCCGCGCGCTCGATCTGACCCGCGTGGCGGCGCTGCTGGACGACAAGCTGCTGATCGATCTGCGCAACATCTACGGCTTCGAGGATGCGGCCAAGGCTGGCCTCACCTACCGCTCGATCGGGCGACCCACCCACGAGGCGCCGCGGGCGGCGCTGGCCGTCGGCTGAGGCGCGCTTTTCCGGGTCGTCGCTCCTGGTCTATCGTCGGGCGGGGCACCGTCCTTCAAAGTTTGACCAGGGACGGCGGACGCGTCGGGCACCGCCCCGCTCGCGCCCGTCGATCCTCGACCGAGGCATCTCGATGAGCGCCCCTGCACAGCATACGATTCGATTCGGCCGCATTGCCCCCACCCTGCCAGTCAAGGACATGCGCCGGGCGCACGACTTCTATGTCGGCGTCCTGGGCTTCGAAAAGACCTTTCAGAACGGCGATCCGGTGGGGTTCATGATCGTGCGGCGGGGGGCGGCCGAACTGCACCTCACCCTGCAGCCCGGCTACCGGGCACCATCTTTCAACGTCGCCCACATGATGGTCGACGATGCCGACGCGCTGCACGCGCTCTGCCAGCGACAGGGGCTGCGAATCGTCAAGCGGCTGCAGGACAAGGACTATGGCCTGCGCGCGTTTGTCTTCGAAGATTGCGACGGCAACCGCATCGACGTCGGACAGCCGGTGGGCTGATGGCGCGCGGGGCGCGCCGGCGTCAGCGGCGCTGGCGGCGGGTGCCGCGCAGGCGTACGTAGAGCGCGCCGTCGCCACCGTGCGTGTGGTGGGCGGGGCCGAAGCTGATCACGAGGCGCTGCAGCTCGCGGCTCGCGAGCCAGTGCGGCACGGCCTGGCGCAGGATGCCCGCGCCGTCGCCGCCGCGCCCCTTGCCGGTGATGACGAGCACGGTCCGCCGGCCCGCCTGCTGCGAGGCGCCGATGAACCGCAGCAGCGCGCCGTGCGCCACGTCCTGGGTCATGCCGTGCAGGTCGATGCGGGCGTCGATGGTCTCGGCGCCGCGGGCCAGGCGGCGGCGCAGCTCGCGGTCG
>JAUIJH010000178.1 GCA_030431335.1 Alphaproteobacteria bacterium | reverse complement strand
GCAGAATGCGCCCGGCCCCTTGCAGATAGACCGGCACGATGGGGGCGCCCGTGTCGCGCGCCAGCTTGGTGATGCCGGCCTTCAGCGTGCCGAGTTCCTCCGGCTTCCCCCGGGTGCCTTCGGGAAACACGATGAGGATCTTGCCCGCCTCCAGCGCGGCCCGCGAGGCGGCCAGCGGATCGCCGCGCCGGGCGTTGCGATCCAGCGGCAGCACGCCGAGGAGGGTGAGCGCCGCGAAGCGCAGGAAGCGCGTGGACAGGAAGTAGTCGGCCGCGGCGACCGGCACCACCTGCGGCAGCGTGCGGGCGCGGAAGGCGGCGAGCAGGAGCCAGATGTCGAGGTGCGAATTGTGGTTGGCCGCTACGATGGCCGGCCCGGCGACCGGCAGGCGCTGGCGCCCGCCGATGCTGAGCCCGAGCACCAGCCACAGCAGCGGCCGCAACAGCAGGATCATCGCCGAACGCACCATCTCAGAAGCGGTCGCTGGCGAAGAATGCGAAGATGTGGAACGTCAGCGGCGCGGTGAAGGTGAGGCTGTCCACCCGGTCGAGCACGCCGCCGTGGCCGGGCAGGAGCTTGGATGTGTCCTTGACGCCGAGGTCGCGCTTGATGGCGCTCATGGTGACGTCACCCGCGAAGCCGGCGACGGGCAGCACGATGGCGAGGATCGCGGTCGGCACCGCCGGCAGCCCGGTAAAGAACGGCGTCAGTGCCACCACCACCACGGCCGTGCCCACCACCCCGCCCAGGAAGCCGGCCCACGTCTTGTTCGGGCTGATGGAGGGCAGGATCTTCGGCCCGCCGATCAGTCGGCCGGCGATGTACTGGAACACGTCGTTGAGCGAGGTCGCCACCAGCAGGAAGAACAACAGCCCCGCGCCGCCCGCCGGCGCCTCGATGTCGGGCACGTTCATCAACATGGGCGCGTAGCCGAGGTTGTAGACCGTGACCACCAGCCCCCAGTGCAGGATGCCCGCCGAGGCGAGATAGCCCGAGGTGCGTCCGTTGAGCACCAGGATCGCCGGCAGCAGCAGGAAGGCGTAGACCGGAATGGCGACGAGGGTGATGCCGTACCAGTCGAGCCCGATGAAGAGGTAGGCGACGGGGACCACCGCGTAGGCGAACAGGAGCGCCGGCCGGTCCGCCTGCCGCGTTGGCGCGAGCGACAGGTATTCGCGCAGCGCCATGAACGAGATGCACGCGAACAGGATGACGACGGCGAGCTGCCCTGCGAGGATGCCGCCGCCGACCAGGAGCGCGATCACCCACCACGTGGCGACGCGAGCGCGGATGCCCGAAAGCCGGATCGAGGCCACGCTGCCCGCGACGAGAATCACGAGGATCGCGGCAAATCCGACCAAAAGAGGGAGCGGCACGGGGTCGATCATCGGCTACAGTCGCTCATCGGTTGCGCGTGCAGCCTGTCATAATTGCTGGAGAGCGCAATGACCCAGCCCTTGGGCAATCGCCGGCCGATCCGGGTGCGCTCCACCGCGGCGGCGCGCATGGCGGCGACGGCGCTGGCGGGGGCCGGCGTGAGCGCCAACGCCATTTCGGTGGCGAGCCTGGTGTTCGCGGGGCTGGCGGCGCTCTGCCTGCTGTTGGCGCCGCTGGTGGGATCGGCGCTCTATCTCCTCGCGGCGATCTTCGTGCCGCTGCGGCTTGTGGCCAACCTTCTCGACGGCATGGTGGCGGTGGAGAACGGCAAGGCGAGCGCCACCGGCCCGCTGTTCAACGAGGTGCCGGACCGCATCGCGGACGTGCTCGTGCTGGCGGCGGCTGGCCACGCGGCGGGGCTGGTGCCGGGCTCGGGCTCGGTCGCCCAATGGGGCGCGCTGTTCGGCTGGCTCGCGGCCGTGCTGGCGCTCTTCACCGCCTATGTGCGCGAGCTCGGCCGGGCACTGGGCGCGCCGGCCGATTTTTCCGGCCCCTTCGCCAAGCAGCAGCGCATGTGGGCGATCATCGCGGCGGCGTTGCTGGCGTTCATCCTGCCGAACTGGGCGGGAGTGATCCTGTTCCTGGCGGTGGCGGTGGTCGCCGGCGGCACGGGGTACACCGCCTACCGGCGGCTTGAGCGGCTGGTGAGGTTTTTGCGCGCGCAGGGCGCGAGTTGAGAGCGACTGGCCGGCTTACGGGATCAGGGGCGGTGCGAGGAGGAGGTAGAGCCACGTCGCGCCGATCACCACCGGCACGCCGATGCTGCCGATGAGCCCCATCAGCGGGATCGCCGGCGTGTGGGGCACCACGATGGAGAAGCTGCTTCCCGCGCCGGTCCCGTCATAGTCGCCATGCCGGGCCTTGCGGCGCCACTCCACGCTGCGCCACGCCGCCGCGAGGATCGACAGGAGGACCAGCACGCACAGCGCCACCCCGAGCAGCGGGATCAGCGGGAAGAAAAGGCTGTCGCGCAGCGACTGGCCGCGGATGCCCATCGTCAGCGGCGTGAACAGGAACGCCTGCGAGGCGACGAGCCAGTTCACTCGCGCGTTGAGGAGCGAGAGCTCGAAATGCAGCTCGTTGCGGATCGCGCGGTAGATCGCGTCGTTTTCCGGCGAAGCGTGGGGGTGGGGAGAGGTCGTCATGTCGCCCTTCGGTGCTCCGCGATACGGGTGGACGGGCACGGATCATAGCGCCGCAGGATGATCGCGGCCACGACGACGGCGGGTAAGGGCCACAGACCGGTTCGGGCAATTCTGGAAGGTCCGCGGCGCCGCATCGAAAAGCGACCGCCCCCGCCCGGCGCGCAGGCTACTCCTCCAGCGGCCACCCCAGCTTCGGCGGCACCGACAGCCCCAGCACCGAAAGGCTCTGGGCGATGTGGTGGGACACCGGGGCGGACACATCGAGCATGCCGCCGTTGGGGTGGGGGAGGCGGATGCGCTCGGCGTGCAGGTGGAGGCGGTTCTGGATGCCGCCCGGCAGCGCCCAGTTCTCGACGTTGAAATATTTCGGATCGCCCAGGATTGGCACGCCCATGTGGGCGCAGTGCACGCGCAGCTGGTGGGTGCGACCCGTCACCGGCTCCAGCGACAGCAGCGAGAACTGGCCGGAGCGGTCCAGCGTCTCGTAGTGGCTGATGGCGCGCTGGGTTTCCTTGGTCTTGTTGGGGAAGATGGCCATGCGCTCGCCGTCCGTCGGATCGCGGGCGATCCAGGTGGCGATGCGGCCCTCGGACGGCGAGGGGTGGCCGCGCGTCACGGCGAGGTAGCGCTTGTGGGCGTCGCGGCCGCGGAACTGCTCGGCGAGGTGGGCGGCGGCGCTGCGCGTCAGCGCCACGACGAGGACGCCGGTGGTGTCGCGGTCGAGCCGGTGGACGAGGCGGGGCTTGCGGCCCTTGCGGTCGCGCCAGGCCTCCAGCATCCCGTCCACATGGCGGCTGACGCCGGAGCCGCCCTGCACGGCGAGGCCGTACGGCTTGTTGAGCACCGCCACCACCTCGTCGCGGTAGACGAGCATTGCCTCCAGCGCGGCGGCATCGCCCTCGCCGACGGCGCCCGTGGGTGCGCTGCCGGGGTGGGCGATGGGCGGCAGCCGCACGGTCTGGCCGGCGGCGAGGCGGGTGTCCATCTTGGCGCGGCCGCCGTCGACGCGCACCTGGCCGGTGCGAACCACCTTGGAGAGGGCGCCCAGCGGCACGGATGGGAACTGGGTGCGCAGCCAGCGGTCGAGGCGCATGCCGGTCTCGTCCTCCGACACCTCCACGTGCTGGACCTGCGGCCCCGTCTCGCTCATGACAGCGCCCGCCCCAGCGCCATGCCCAGCGCCGCCGAGACGACGCACGCCATCGCGCTGATCCCGGCATAGCCGAGCGCGGTCAGCGTGCGGCCCGCCTCGAACAGGCGCACCGTCTCCAGCGAGAAGGTGGAAAAGGTGGTGAAGCCGCCCAGGATCCCCACCATGACGAACGCGGTCAGCTCCGCATGGGTGCCGATCACGATGGCCACGAGGCCGATCAGGAAGCTGCCCGTGACGTTGGACGCGAGGGTGGCGAACGGCAGGTGCGCGCCCAACAGCTTGTTGAGCGCCACCGCCACCCAGAAGCGCGAGAGGGCGCCGATCGCGCCGCCGCAGGCGACGAGCGCGCTGGCCGCCAAAGGGTTCACGAAGCGGCCGGCTGCGTCTTGCTGGCGTCATCGTCGCGCGGCTCGGGCTCGGCGATCCAGCGCTTCACGCCGGTGTCGTAATCCTTGTCGAGCGTGCCCATCACGCGGTCCCAGAACGAGAAGAAGTTGGCGTAGTTGGTCTTGAAGTGGGCGTGGTGCTGATCGTGGAACAAGGTGCAGACCATGGGGGAGGGGATACGCGTCCACTTCGAGGCGGCGAACTCGAAACCGGAATGGCCGATCATGCCGTTGAAGTGGTCGTACAGGCGGTGGCCGACGAGCACCAGCGGCGGGATCGGCAGGATCAGCGGCGCCCACAGATAGTAGCTCTGCATCACGAACGCGTCGACGATGGTGTCCGAGTAGTTCGACCACACCGTGGGCGCGACGGAGCGGTGGTGGAACTGGTGGTGCTTGTAGAGCGGCGGCCAGTGCATCAGCCGGTGGCCCCAGTAGAACCAGGCGTCGAAGGCGACGATGGAGACCGCGAACATCAGCGGCACCGACCACCACGACAGCTCCAGCGGCGCGAACAGCGTCCACCCCTTGTACTGCGCGAAAAGGCCGCCGGCGAGGCAGAAGCAGGTGGCCGTCAGCGACCAGGCGCTCTGGCGGATCTCTTTCCACTTGCGCTTCTCGCCGCGCCGGTTGGCCTGGATGCGCCGCTCCGGATGGCGGTGCGCATACCACTGGAAGAGCGCCCCGAAGCCGATATAGAGCGTGAAGGTGATCGCCCAAATGGCGGCCCAAAGGGCGAGGAACTCGAACAAAACCGTCATCGATCGCCGCTTTCGCTATCTGCAACTGTTTCTCGTGTGCGCTTTTCACGCCGTGCCAGCGACATTGCAAGCCGCTCGCGCAGTTTTGCCTCCAGGCCGTACTCGGTCGGCCGGTAGAAGCGCTGTGCGCCGATGCCGTCCGGGAAGTACGTCTGGCCCGAGATGGCGCCTTCTGCGTCGTGGTCGTACTCGTAGCCGGCGCTGTAGCCCTCCTCGCGCATCAGCTTGGTCGGTGCGTTGAGGATGTGCTTGGGCGGCGGCAGCGACGGCGCCTCCTTCACGAAGCGGCGCGCGGCCGAGTAGGCCTTGTAGACGGCATTCGATTTGGGCGCCAGGGCGAGGTAGACGGTCAGCTCGGCCAGCGCCAGCTCGCCCTCGGGCGAACCGAGGAAATCGTAGGCGTCGCGGGCGGCGATGGCGAGGCGCAGCGCGCCCGGATCGGCCAGCCCGATATCCTCGCTCGCCATGCGCACCAGGCGGCGGGCGAGGAAGAGCGGATCCTCGCCCCCCTCCAGCATCCGGCACAGATAGTAGAGCGAGGCGTCCGGGTCCGAGCCGCGCACCGACTTGTGCAGCGCCGAGATGAGGTTGTAGTGGCCGTCGCGGTCCTTGTCGTGGGAGGGGGCGCGGCGCTGCAGGATGTCCTGCACCTGGTCGCCGGACAGCTCCTCGCCCGGGCGGGCGGCGCGATAGACCTCCTCGGCCAGCGTCAGGATGGCGCGCCCGTCGCCATCGGCCATGCGCATCAGGCTGATGCGCCCCTCCGGCGACAGCGGCAGCGGGCCGCGCTCGCTCTCGGCGCGCACCATCAGCTCTTCGAGCGCGTCGTCGTCCAGCGCGCGGAAGGTGAGCACCTGCGCGCGCGACAGGAGCGCCGCGTTGAGCTCGAAGGAGGGGTTTTCCGTCGTGGCGCCGACGAGGGTGATGGTGCCGTCCTCCATCACCGGCAGGAAGGCGTCCTGCTGGGCGCGGTTGAAGCGGTGGATCTCGTCGACGAACAGCAGCGTGCCGCGGCCCACCTGGCGGCCGTGGCGGGCGCGCTCGAACACCTTCTTGAGGTCGGCGACGCCGGTGAAGATGGCCGAGATCTGCACGAATTCCAGGCTCACCTCGGTGGCGAGCAGGCGCGCCAGCGTGGTCTTGCCGGTGCCGGGCGGCCCCCAGAAGATGAGCGAGCCGATCTCGCCTTTTTGCAGGATGCGCGTCAGCCGCCCGTCGGGGCCCAGGAGGTGCGGCTGGCCGACGATCTCGCCCAGCGCGGCCGGGCGCAGCGCATCGGCGAGCGGCCGGGGCGCCGCCTTTTCCATGCCCGCCGCTTCGAACAGGCTCATGTCAGCCGCCCAGCACGAGGCTGAGCTGCTCGCCGTTGCGGTTCAGCATGATGTCCCAGAAGAGGATGCGCTCGCCCGCGACGCGCTCCAGCGTCCGGGTGGAATCGATCGTCACCCCGTTCACCTCCAGGATGATGTCGCCCGGCCGCAGCCCCACCCGCTCGGCCAGCGAGCGCTGGTCGACCCGCGCCAGCGCGACGCCCTCCGCCGACAGGTCGAGGCTCAACTCGTCCGCCACCTTGGGCGACAGGTTCATGGCGATGGCGCCCGCGAACGGCGAGCGGCCGCGGATGCGCCGCGCGTCGCGCTTGATCGTCTCGGGCGGCGCCTCCAGCGCGACGGGGAAGGTGCGCGACTTGCCGCCGCGCAGCACCGTCACGTTGGCGGTGCCGGAGATGCCGCGCGTGGCGTAGAGATAACCGAAGGTGTCGTGGTCCTGGACCGGCTCGTCGTCGAGGCCGACGATGATGTCGCCCACCTTGAGGCCGGCCTTGAGGGCGGGACTGTCCTTGAGGATGTTGACGATCAGCGCCCCCGTCGGCCGGTCGAGGCCGTACTGGCGGGCGAGATCGCGCGTCATCGACTGCATGCGGGCGCCGAACCAGGGGCGCACCACCGCCCGGCCCGCCGCGGCGGAGGAGACGACGAGGTCCACCATGTCGGAGGGGATCGCGAAGCCGATGCCGTTGGAGCCGCCGGAACGGCTGAAGATCGCGGTGTTGATGCCCACCAGCCGGCCGCCCATGTCGATCAGCGCGCCGCCGGAATTGCCCGGATTGATGGCGGCGTCGGTCTGGATGAAGAAGCGGTAGTCGGAGACGCCGACCTGGGTGCGGGCGACGGCCGAGACGATCCCCTGCGTCACCGTCTGGCCGACGCCGAAGGGGTTGCCGATGGCCAGCACCAGGTCGCCCACCTCCAGCTTCTCCGGCTCGCCGTAGTCGACCGCGGGAAAGGGGCCGTCGGCCTCGATGCGCAGAACCGCGAGGTCGGTGCGCTCGTCCTTCAGCAAGAGCTCGGCGGCGTACTCGCGCCGGTCGTTGAAGCTGACGCGGATCTCGGTGGCGTTGCCCACCACGTGCGCGTTGGTGACGACGAGGCCGGACGGATCCACCACCACGCCCGAACCGAGCACGGGACCGCGCTGCGGCTGGCGCCCGAAGAAGCGCTCGATGAAGGGGTCGGCGCGCTCCACGGGCCGCTCGTCCTGCGAGCCGCCGAACTGGATGTTGACGACGGCCGGCGCCGCGCGCTTCACCACGGGGGCGAAGGTGAGCTTGATTTCGCTCGGCGAAGTCGGCACGGCGGCTTGCGGCTCCTGCGGCGGCACGGCCTGGGCCATCGCCGACAGGGGCAGCCACGCCGCAAGGACAGCCAGCACGATCCGTAGCGCCATGGGGTTCTACTCCTACCTTGTCCCGTACGTCCCAAGCATGGGCGGCGCCCGCCATCGAGGCAAGGCGCGATGGTGGCGGGCGCGACGGCGCGCCGCGCCGCCTGTGCCGCGGGTTCGCCCACTCTAGATAAGAGGCGGTGAATGCGTCCGCCTCGGAGGTCCCGGCCCTGGTCATTTTCCGTACCCTGATCGCACTCGTCGCGCTAGCCGTCGCCCCTGCGGTCGAGGCACGGCTCGACGAGAGCGGCCGATGGCGCGGCGGGGCGTCCACCGCCGCGCTCGAGCCGGCGGTGGCCAGCGCCAGCCCCTTCACGCTGGACGAGGTGGCCCCCGGCATGGCCCCCACCGCCGCGCGGGTGACGTACTTCCCGCCTGTCACGCAAACCGGGGAACAAGCGGGGGAAAAGGCGCCGGCGGTGATCCTGCTGCATGGGGCCGGCGGCGTCTCCAGCCGGCGCGAGTATCGCTATGCGCGCGAATTCGCCGGCCAGGGCGTGGGCGTCGCGGTGGTCGACGTCTTCGGCGCGCGCGAGGGGGGCAGCTTCATGCAGCGCCTCGTGAAGATCACCGAATCGATGGCCCTCGCCGACGCCTTCGCCGCCAAGGCCTGGCTCGCCGGCCGGCCCGAGATCGACGCCGGGCGCATCGCGCTGATCGGCTTCTCCTATGGCGGCATGAGCACCACCTACGCCGCCTACCGCCAGGTGGCCGACGCCTTCGCCGCCGCGTTCGAGACCACCCCGTTCGCCGCCCACGTCGCTTTCTATGGCCCCTGCATCGCCCGCTTCGAGGACGTGAGCACCACCGGCGCCCCCATTCTGATGATGTGGGGGGAGGGCGACGCGATCATCGACCCGGCCGCCTGCGAGGCGACGGCGCAGGATCTGCGCCGCGGCGGATCGGCGGTGATGGTGGAGCGCTTCGACGCCGTGCACCGCTGGGACGGGGCGAGCCGCCGGTGGCGGGCACCGATGCACATCGCCGATTGCCGCTTCAGCGTGGATCGCGCCGGGCGGGTGCGCGACGACAATTCGTTCTTCGTGATGGACGGCCCGGTGTCGCGCGCGGCGATGCTGGCGCTGTGCGTCAACCGCGAGGGCTATCTCATCGGCCCCGACGAAGCGGTGCGGGAGAGGTCCAACGCGGCCATGGCGCGCTTCCTCAACCCGATCCTGTTCCCGCCGGACGGCTGAAGCCCTTGCACCGCGGGCGAGGGCGCAATATCGCTCAGTCGTCCCACCGGTGAGGCCCAATGTCCGACTCGTCCGCTTCCCCCGCCAGCGCCCATTTCCGCGCCGAGACCATCGCCACGGCGCTGCCCTACATGCTGCGCTACGACGACAAGATGATCGTCGTGAAGTTCGGCGGCAGCGCGATGGGCGACCCGGCCCTCGCCAAGAGCTTCGCCGAGGACATCACGCTCCTCACCGTCTCGGGCATCAACGCCGTGGTGGTGCACGGCGGCGGCCCGCAGATCGGCCAGATGCTGGCGCGCCTCAACATCAAGTCCGAGTTTCGCGACGGGCTGCGCGTCACCGACAAGGCCACGGTGGAGGTGGTCGAGATGGTGCTCGCCGGTTCCATCAACAAGGACATCGTGTCGACCATCAACGCCGCCGGCGGGCGCGCGGTGGGCCTGTGCGGCAAGGACGGCCGCATGGTGCTCGCCGAACCGTTGAAACGCACCACCATCGACCCCGACAGCAACATCGAGAAGATCGTCGACCTGGGCTTCGTCGGCGAGCCGGTGGAAGTGCGCCGCGACGTGCTCGACGTGCTCGTCCACCAGGAGATCATCCCCGTGATCGCGCCCGTCGCGTCGGGCGCGGACGGCGAGACCTACAACATCAACGCCGACACCTTCGCCGGCGCCATCGCGGGGGCGCTGGGGGCGACGCGCCTCCTGTTCCTCACCGACGTGGACGGCGTGCTCGACGAGAACGGCAACCTCATCAAGGAGCTGTCGGTGGCCGATGCGCGCCGCATGATGGCGACCGGCGTCATCTCCGGCGGCATGGTGCCCAAGGTGCAGACCTGCATCGACGCGCTGGAGCGGGGCGTGGAGGGTGTCGTCATCCTCAACGGCAAGACGACGCACGCGGTCCTGCTGGAGATCTTCACCGACGTCGGCGCGGGCACGCTGATCAAGCGCTGACGGCCCGCCCGCCGGTCGCGGTTTGGGCTCAGGCCGTGTGCCAGCGGGCGCCGATGCCGTGGCCCTCGGAGGTCACGCGGCCGTCGTCGGCGAGCTTTTCCAGGTGGGCGAGGACGGAAAGCCCCGCCGCCCCTTCGAGCCGCGGGTCGAGGCCGGCATAGAGCGCGGCCACCAGCGCCGGGATCGTCTCGTCGCCGTTGCGCAGCCGCTCCACGATGGCGCGCTCGCGCATCAGGCGGTGGGAGCGCATCGCCGACACGGCCTTGCGCGGCTCGTCGATGGCATCGCCATGGCCCGGCAGATAGCGGCTGTGGCGCTCCTGCAGGAGACGGTCGAGCGAGCGCAGGTAGGCGGCCATCGAGCCGTCGGGCGGGGCGACGACGGTGGTCGACCAGCCCATTACGTGGTCGCCCGTGAGACAATCCTCGCCCAGGGCGTAGGCCATGTGGTTGGCGGCGTGGCCCGGCGTGGCGATGGCGCTCACCGCGACCTCGCCGTTGTCCACCACGTCGCCGTCCGCGATCACGATGTCGGGCTTGAAATCGTAGTCGCCGGCGGAGCGGAAGGGGTTGGTCTCGCCTGCCTGCAAGGCGCGCGATTCGCGGTGCGGGCCTTCGCCCACGGTGGGCGCCGCGAACGCCTCGCGCAGCAGCGGCAGCCCGTCCACATGATCGCGGTGGGTGTGGGTGACGAGGATGTGGCTCACCGGCCGCCCCTCGACCGCGGCGACGATGGCGGCGATGTGGGCCGGGTCGGCCGGGCCGGGATCCACGATCATCACCCGCTCGGCCCCGATCAGGTACGTGTTGGTGCCGGCGCCGGTGAACGGGCCGCTGTTGGGGGCCGTCAGGCGCGCCAGCTGCGGCCCGAGCGACACGGGCTTGCCGTATTGCGGATCGAAGTCGCTCACCCCTTTGCCACGCCGGCTGCGCGACTGGCGGCGCGGGGACGATGAGCCGGCTTTGTTCCGGTGGAACGAATCAGCGCGGGGCGAAACCCGCGGCGCATCGATTTCAAAGTCAAGTCCTTCCCGCGGCGCTCGGACGCGTGGCGAGGCCGCCGGTCAGATGACGGTTCAGCGCCTCGGCATAGTCGGTTGAATTCATGTAGCTGTCGAGCGCCTGGTTCAGCTGGTCGAGCAGAGCGGTATCGCCCTTGCGCACGGCGATGGTGGCCTGGTTGGCGCGCACCTTGGCGTTGGCGAGCGAGCCGCTGGCGAAGCGGAAATCGCTCCCGAGCGGGGTATCGAGGAACTCCAGGCGGGCCGTCACGGCCGTGGCGAGCGCCCCCTGCAGGCGGCCGAGCGCGAGGTCGATCCACATCTCTTCCTGGCTCGAATAGAGCGCCACGGACGATTGGTCCTTGTAGGTCGTCTGGAGATACTGCGCGTGCGGGGTGCCCAGCACCGCGCCATAGGCGGTGGCGTCGGCCGATTCCAGGTCGGCCGCACTCGCGCGCGGCACGACGAAGCGGGCGGCAAGGCTGAGATAGGGCTCCGAGAAGTTGGCGAACGCGCCCGCGTATTCGGACCGCCCGTCCGAGGCGATCACGGCATCGACACGCCGGTCGCGCAGGGCCTGGGTGAGTTCGGCGCGATCCATCGGCAGGAAGCGGCAGCGCCGTTGCATCCGGGCGCACAGGCCGTACGCGAGATCGACGTCGAAGCCGACCCGCACGCCGTAGCGCGCCGCCGAACTGAAGGGCGGCGCGTTGTCGAGGAGGCCGATGTTGAGCGGGCGCGTCCCGGCCGCGGCCGCCGTCGCGCTCGTGGCGGCGCCGCCGGCGCCGGCGGGCGGCGCCGCGGGCGAGGCCGCCGTGGGGGACGCATCGGGCGGCGA
>JAUIJH010000177.1 GCA_030431335.1 Alphaproteobacteria bacterium | reverse complement strand
CCGTCGCGGCGGAATTTGAGCACGGCCATGTCGAGCGCGGCAACGGACGACACGTCCCAGATGTGCGCCCGGCTCACGTCGATGACGACGCGCTCCAGCGCCTCGCGGAAGTCGAGCGCGGCCATGAAATCCTCAGCCGAGCCGTAAAACAGCTGCCCCTCCACGAAGTAGGTGCGCGTGCGCCCGTCATCGGACAATTTCGACGTCACGCGGAACAGCTGCGCGATCTTGGCGGCAAAGAAGATGCCTGACAACAGCACGCCCGTCACCACGCCGATGGCGAGGTTGTGCGTGTAGATCACCACCGCCACCGTCGCGAGCATCACCACGGACGAGGACCGCGGCTGCGTCGCCATCGCCTTGATTGAGGACCAGGAGAAGGTGCCGATCGAGACCATGATCATGATGCCGACCAGCGCCGGCATGGGGATCCGGCCGACGAGGTCGCCGAGACCCACCACCATGATGAGAAGCACGACGCCCGCCGCGAAGCACGACAGCCGCTTCCGCCCGCCCGATTTCACGTTGATCATCGACTGGCCGATCATCGCGCAGCCGGCCATGCCGCCGATGAAGCCGGTGCACGTGTTGGCGATACCCTGGCCGATGCACTCCTGGTTGCGGTCGGAGGGGGTGTCGGTGAGGTCGTCGACGATGTTGGCCGTCATCAGGCTTTCCAGCAGGCCGACAACCGCGACGGCCACCGCGTAAGGCGTGATGATGGTCAGCGTCTCGAAGGTGAGCGGCACGTCCGGCAGCAGGAAGACCGGCAGCGAATCGGGCAGCGCGCCGAGGTCGCCGACCGTGCGCACGTCCAGGCCGAACGTCAGGACCGCCGCGCTCAGCACCAGGATCGCCACCAGCGGGGAGGGGATCGCCCGGGTGATGCGGGGGAAGAGGTAGATGATGGCGAGGGCCGCCGCCACCAGCGGGAAGGTGAGCCAGGGAACGCGGCTGGGATCGAGCTCGGGCAGCTGGGCGAGGAAAATGAGGATCGCCAGCGCGTTGACGAACCCGGTCATCACCGAGCGCGACACGAAGCGCATCACCGAGCCGAGCCGCAGCAGCCCCGCCACGATCTGCAGCAGCCCGGCCAGAACCGTGGTCGCGAGCAGATATTGCAGCCCGTAGTCGCGCACCAGCGTCACCATCAGCACGGCGGTGGCGGCCGTGGCCGCCGAGATCATGCCGGGGCGCCCGCCCGCGATCGCCGTCAGCACCGCGATGGAGAACGAGGCGTAGAGCCCGACCTTGGGGTCGACGCCGGCGATGATCGAGAAGGCGATCGCCTCGGGGATCAGAGCGAGCGCGACCACCAGACCCGACAGCAGGTCGGCGCGCACGTTGCCGAGCCATTGGCTTCGGTAGGCGTCGAAAGAGATCATGAACGGATCCTGGGGGTTGGCGGCGAGGCGCCAGGCGGACAGGCGGCGGACACGAAAACGTGCAACGTCGAGTGTCTGCCGGTGGTCGGAAAGCTCGGCCGAAAAAGCAACCGCCAAAGGCGGGTATCTGCATTGCGAATTCAACCGGACCGTGCGGCGGGCCCGGCTGTCGAAGCGTGGATCAGCGGGCCGACAGCATCCAGTTGATCGACTGGCGCCAGTCCGTCATGCGGATCGGCGTGCCGTGGATGCCGGTCTGAAAGACCACCATCCTGACCGGGTAGCCTGGCGATCGGGACCGGATGGCGCGGAAAAAGGCGGTCATTCGCTCGGCGGTATACACCGGATCGTTGCTGCCCTGGGCGATGAACACCGGCACGCGGCGCCGAAAGGCGTCGCTCGACAGGAATTCGTCGCTCCAGTGCGAACCGAGCAGCATCAAGCCGCCCAGTTTGGATGCGATCGCCGGGTTGCCGGCCATCCGCCAGCACAGCGCGCCGCCCATGGAACCGCAGGCGATGATCACGGGCGCGCGCGGAGAAGCCGCCTCATAGTGGGCGATGAGGCCCGCGATCTCGGCCGCGCCCTTGTCCTTGAAGTTGGTGAAATCGGGCGACAGGTAGAGGCCGCCGGCCTTGTCGACCAGGTTCTTGATGCGGTTGAAATTGCCGCCGAACTTGTAGTCGTCGACGCCCTGGTGCCGGCTGCCGCCCTTGCCGTGCAGATAGACGACGATGATGCGGGCGCCCTGGGTGCGGCCGACCGCGAAATGGGTCACGGGGCCGGCGGGGGTGTTGACGACCAGGTCCTGCTGCTTGCGGCGGACGCCGAGCGACACGTAGTGCGACCGGACCTGCCGCGGCGGCACCTGGTCGCGACCGTTGATGTCGCGCTTTTCGTTGTAGTCGATGACGCGATAGTCGCCGCCGTACTCGGACGAGAGCGTCGCCGGATAGGCGAACAACCGGTCCTTGTGGGCCGGCAGCTTCTGCGCGGCCGCCGGCGCGGCGAACGCTGCCACGAGGACGAGGGGCAGGAGGAGACGTCGCAGGTGATCGATCATGCGGCCATTATAGGCCGCTTCGGACGGCTGCGCAGTGGGGCGCCGCCCGAAAATTCGCGATGCGCCGCGCGACATGTCGCGCGGCGCATCGGTGGCTCAGCTCAGAGCGCGTTCCAGAAGGCGCACTTGCGGTCGACCCCGGTGTCGCTCGCCGTCGTGATCTCGGGCACGTCGAGGAGCTGGATCTGCTCGGCCTCGGGCGTCCATTGCGGCCACTGGGGCAGTCCCTCGCCGTTGGGATTGCCGGTGCGGGCGAAGTTCGTCCAGTAGGCGACCATGGCGTCCGACAGGCGCTCCTGCGCGTCCGACAGGGGTTTCGGCGTGCCGGCGGTGCCGTGGAACATCGGGAAGATATACTGGAGTTCCAGGGTGTGCGCCGCACCATAGGGGTAGGACACGTCCTCGAAATAGTAGGGCGCTTCGTCGTCCATGAACTCGTAGACGAAGAGCGGCCCATGCGCGGCCGCCGAGTTCATCACCTTCAGCGACGGGCACACGAAGTTGCCGGCCGTGCCCGCGACGGACGCCGCCACGCTGGGGGAGGGGAAATCGGCCAGCGGATACTCCTGCACGATGCGCGCGGCGGCCTCCGGGCCGAAGCGGCCGGCAAAGCTCTTCTCGTAGTCCTCCGCGGCCAGCGGCTTGCCGCTCGCGAGCTCGCCGAAGCTGATGAACCAGGTCCACTCGTCGTGATTGTTGCCGATGATCATCGGCATCTGGTGATAGTCGCCGCTTGCCAGCAGCTCCTGCATTTGCCCCGGCAGGACGGTGCCGTCGACCACGCGCACGGCGCGGCCGGTGAAGCGGCCGGCCGCCTCCAGCTCCTCCACCGATTTGCCGCGCATGCAGCTGGCGACCGCGTCGGGATCGGTGCAGCCGAGCGCTTCGGACAGGGCAAGGCCGGATTTTTGCGCCGCGTCGAGCGGGGTCTGCGGCGCGGCCGAGACGCCGCTTTCCAGGATCATCTTGTGGAACAGCCCCTCGGCCGCCGGCGAGACCACGTTGAAGAGCGCGGCAAGGCCGCCGGCCGATTCACCGAACAGCGTCACATTGCCGGGATCGCCGCCGAACTCGGCGATGTTCTCCTTCACCCAGCGCAGCGCCGCCTGCTGGTCCATGGTGCCGTAGTTGCCGAAATCGTGCCCCTCGGCGTCGAGCGCCGGGTGCGAAAAATAGCCGAACACGTTGAGGCGATAGTTCATCGCCACCACCACCACGTCGCCATCGCGCACCAGCTTGCGCGCGTCGAAGTCGCTGGCGCGGCCGTTGACGAGGCCGCCGCCGTGGATCCACACCATCACCGGACGCGCCGTGTCGCGGCTGTCGGCGGCCGGGGCGAAGACGTTGAGCGTCAGGCAGTCCTCTTCCAGGCTGCGGGCGGCGAACACGCCGTAGGTCTGCGTCTGCACGCAACTCGCGCCGGGCTCGCCCGCGTCGCGCGTCTCCTGCCACGGCTGCGGCGGGGAGGGCGGCTGCCATCGCAATTCGCCGACCGGCGGCGCGGCATAGGGAATGCCGAGGAATGTGGCGACGCCGTCGGCCGCATAGCCGCGCAACTTGCCGTCCGCCGTCGCGACGATATCGGGCTCGCCGCTCGGAACGTCGGCGAACAGATTTTCCGCCAGGGCGGGACCGGCGATCAGACCGAGGCCGACAGCGGCCGCTGCCAATAGGATCGTCTTTTTCATAGCCAAGTTTCCTCCTGTTATTGTTTTGGATCCGAGCGGATCGGCGGTTGCGTCAGCGGAACGGCCACGGCAGTTCCACCAGCGACTGGAGAAGGCCCGTCGGCATCACCAGGTTCATCGCGTAGGCGAGCGTCAGGAGGCCTGCGATGGCGCAGGCCGTCAGCACTACCGTGGTCGTCCACCCCACCTTCGCCACAACGCGCAGGAAGGCGGCGAAGAATCCGATCAACGCCAGCACGTAGCCGACGAGGGCGGTGAGGCCGATGAAGGCGGCGATCCACGCCAATACGCCCCAGGCGCCGCCGGGGACGGCGTCCTGGCGGACGATCGATTCGGCGTCGTAGTTGATGCTTTCGGTGGCGCGGCGCATGACCAGCGGCACGACCACGGCAAGGCAGGCGGTGATGCCGATGAGGCCGGTGGCGGTCAGCGCCATGCCGCCGAGGCGTGACAGCCCCATCGATTCGACCACGGCGTAGGCGAACACCGCCATCGCGGCGACGGCGAACAGGAGCTGCGGCCAGACCCGGTCGGTCACGGCGCTCTCGTTGACGTTCTCGGTCTCGATGCCGCGGGCGGCATCGGCGGGCCTTTTGCGCGCCCCGGCCCAGACCGAGACGATGGTCAGCGCGATGATGATGAGCACCAGCGGCCGGGTGACGAAGCCCCAGCCGGAGAACTGGACCGCCTGGTAGAGATAGCGCTCCACCTGCGGCGCCAACACGAAGCCGATCAGGAATGCCGGGCGCGGCCAGCCGAAGCGGCGCAACAGCACCCCGAACACGCCGACCGCGAACAGCGCCACCAGGTCTTCCAGCGAGCGCGTCGCCTGGAAGGCCGCGAACGAGATCACCATCACCATGAACGGCGCGATCAGGTGGTAGCGGATGGTGGTCAGCCGCGCGATGCCGGGGGCGACGACGATGCAAAGGCCCGTGCCGAGCACGTTGGCGAGCGCCAGCGACCAGACCACGGTGTAGGTGAGGCCGAGGTCGGCGCCGGCCATCGCCGGGCCCGGTTGCACGCCGATCAGCACCAGGCCGGACAGGAACACCGCCATCGAGCCGGAGCCGGGGATGCCGAACAGCAGCGTCGGGATCAGCCCGCCGCCTTCCTTCGCATTGTTGGCCGATTCGGGCGCGATCACGCCGCGGATGTCGCCCTTGCCGAACTCGGAGCGGTCGCGCGAGGTCTGCACCACGTGGCCGTAGGCGATCCAGTCGACCACGGCGCCGCCGAGGCCGGGGATCGCGCCCACCACGGCGCCGATGCCGGCGCAGCGGGTGGCGAGCGGCAGGTTGCGCAGCGTGTCCCGCAGCCCCGTCTTCCAACCCCTGCCGAGGCTGGAGCCCTGGGAGATCGACGAGCCGCCGCGCACCAGGTCGATGATTTCCGGCATGGCGAAGATGCCGAGCGCGATGACGACGAGGGGCACCCCGTCCATCAGATAGAGCCGGTCGAACTCGAGGCGGTATTCGCCGGTGGCCGGCGCCGAGCCGATCGCCCCCACTGCGAGACCCAGCGCCGCCGCGCCGATGCCCTTGGCGAGGCTGCGGCCGGACAGAACGCCCACCATGGAGAGGCCGAACAGGGTGAGCGCGAGGAGTTCCGGCGTGCCGAAGGCGAGGATGATGGGGCGGGCGAACAGGACGAAGACGGTCAGCACCAGCGCGCCGAACAGGCCGCCGAACAAGGAGGCGGAGAATGCCGCCGCCAACGCCCGCGCGCCTTCGCCCTTCTTGGCCAGCGGAAAGCCGTCGAGCACCGTCGCCTGGCTGGCGGTGGAGCCGGGAATGCCCATCAGCACAGAGGCGAACGTGTCCGAGGTGGGCACCACCGCGATCAGGCCGATCAGCATGGCGAGCGCCGAGGCCTGGTCCATGCCGTAGAGGAACGGCATCAGCAGCGACAGGCCGACGATGCCGCCGAGGCCCGGCAGCACCCCCACCACCAGCCCCAGCACCACACCGCCGGCCAGGTAGACGAAGTGCTGCGGCGACAGGAGGTCGCTGAGCGCGCTGAGGAAGATGTCGACCATGGTCGGGGCTCCTTAGGAGCAGAAGAACCGTTGGATTTTCTCGATGGCGGCGGTTCGCCCGCGCTCCGGGCGGTCGAGGATGATGAAGTGGGTGGCCCCTTCGGGCTGCCACAGTTCCACCTCGGGCGCGTTGACGAGATCGGATTGCAGCGCCGCCACGTCCTCGGGGCGGGAGAAATAGTCGAGCTCGGGCCGGATGATCAGCACGCGCGCGTAGATCTGGCTGGCGTGCACCAGCGGGGTGCCGCGCCCCATGTAGAGGCTGTCTTCCAGCATCCCGTTGGGGGAGCGATAGGTGGGCGGGGTGCGCTCGCGCGACGTGGTGTCGCCGTCGAGAAGCGCCTGCGCGAATGCGGCGGCCACCGCCGGATCGCGCCACGAATCCTTGTCCGCGACGGGGATCGAATCGGCCCACTTGCGCATCAGCATCTCGGGATCGTTGAAGCTGTAGCCACCGTAGTGGGCCGCGTTGAACCGGCCCGGCCGCGCCGGATCCTCCAGCGGATGGTCGCGGTAGCGCGGATGGCTGGTGCCCCCGCCATAGAGCGGATTGTAGAGGACGAGGTGGCTCACCTTCTCGGGCGCGATGGCCGCATGCATCAGCACGCACGTCGCCCCCACGCCCCACCCCATCAGGCCCACGCGCGCGGCCCCCGTCGCCTCCCGCAGCGCCTCCACCGCGGCGTCGATGTCGCGCGCGATGGCCATGCAGCGGGCGTAGGGCGCCGATTCGGTCGGTGGGCGGTCCATCTGCGGCCCGCGCTCGGAGCGGCCGTAGCCGCGCGCGTCGGGCACGAAGACATGGTGGCCACGCGCCGCGAGGTCGCCCGCCAGCGAGCCGTTTTCCACCGGCAGATCGTATTCGCTCACGCCGTCCGGGCGTGTGCCATGGAGGAGGACGACGGGCGTGCGCCCCGCCACCGGGGTCGCCGGGCGCACCTCGCGGATGGCGATGGTCACCCCGTCCGCGGTGCGGGTCGTCAGATCGCGTCGCTGGATGTCCGCCATGGTCTCGCTCATGTGAAATAGAACTCGAGCGCGGTGCGGTCGATCTCGCGCCGCACGGCCGGGTCGGGGACCAGCGCGCTGTAGGCGGCGAGCACGGTCTCGTAGCCGACGGCGCTTTCGTGCGCGACGAACGGCCAGTCGCTGCCCCACAGGAGCCGTTGCGGTCCCGCCGCCGCCAGCAGCGGCCCGATCAGCGCGTCCGCGCCAGGTGGCTTGAGCCGGAAGGGCGCCGAAAGCTTGACGAAGGTGCGGCCGCGCTCGACCGCCTCGAGCACGGCCCGGAAGCCCGCCGATTGCGGGCCGCCGATGGGGCGCCCGAAATGGTCGATCACCAGGCGCGGCCCCGCATTTTCGATGATCGGGATCGCTTCGGCGATGCGGTCGCCTTCGTCGTGCAGGTGCACGTGCCAGCCCAGATCGGCGACGCGGCGGAAGAGGCGCCGGTACTCGAAGCTGTCGAGATCGGGCAGCGCCTTGAGGGCGCGGAACTGGAGGCGGATGCCGACCGCGCCCTCCTGGTCCATCTCGCGCATGCGATAGAAATCGGTGTCGGGGGCGAGAATCAGCGTGGTGCGCAGGCGCCGATTGGCGCGCGTCGCGGCCAGCGCATAATCGTTGTAGTCGCCGAACAGGCTCGCTGCGGCGAGCACGGCCATGACCACGCCATGCCGGTCCAGCGTTTCCAGGAACCGGGCCGCATCGGCGGCGGCGCCCGGCGGGTGCCAGGCATCCGGCGACACCGGCATGCCGTCGGTGAATATGTGCGCGTGGCAGTCGATCAAGGGCGCTTCGCGCCGGTCTGCCGTCATCTCCTCAGTCACCGAATTCCGATCGCCAATGTCGTTGCCGCCCCGAGCGAGCGGCCGCCGGGTTCCAGCTATTGCTAGCGCACCGTTCCGGTCATCGGCAACTCTATTCTGATTATCAGAACGTCAGTCGGGCGAAACCGTCAGCCGCGCGATCTCGTTCGCGGCCTCGATCAGCAGGCTTGGCGCGCCTTCTTCGATGGTCCGTTCCATTTCCACCGCCGTGTTGAGAAGGGCGAGGGTGGCGACGAGACGGCCCGATCCGTCGAGAATGGGCGCGGCGATGCCCAACAGGCCGGCGCGCATCTGGGCACGGCCCCATCCCTGCCGGCGGATCTCCGCGAGCTCACCTTCGAGGCGGCTGCCGTGGGCCCGCATCGCCTTGTCGAGCGCACGGCCCGAGCCGGCGCGCGGACCCTCGTGATAGGCCATCGCCACCAGCCCCTGCGCGGATGTCTCGAAGGGCAGCACCGTGCCGGCGCGGATCTCCAGCACGATCGGCTGCCCGCGCGACACCGATTGCAGCACCCGCAGCCCCTCCGGCACCACCTGGGAGATGATCGCCGTATGGCCGAGCGCCTCGTTGAGGCGGTGCATGATCGGCCTGGCGGTCGCCAAGATGTCGTGCCGCTCGTGCAGCACATGGCCGAGCGCGATGAGGCTGAGCCCGGCCGTGTACGTATCGCCCTTGGCGCTGCGGGCCAGGAAATCGCACGCCACCAGCGTCTGCACATGGCGGTGCACCCGGCTCTTGGAGGTGCCGACCTTGTTCGCCACCTCGCTGATGCCGACGGTGCCGCCGCTTTCGGCGATCTCCTTCAAGATGGCGACGGTCAGCAGGACGGACTGCGTTCCCTCGCCGAGCGATTTGGTGACCGGCGGCATCGGCGATCCTCCCTCTGGTTCCAATAAACCAACTATCAGAACGACCGTCCGACCCATAGACCCTGGGTGCGCCGTGCGCGGCACCTTGACCGAACGCAGGGAGGACCGTAGGTCTGTTCTGATAATTGCGACCAAACTATCAACTACCAGAACAGCGAATGCCGCGCCATCGGCATCTCGCGCAGCGGGAGGAAACAGCACGATGCACTTCGACAGACGGACGGTTCTGCGGCTCGCCCTCGTTTCGGGTGCGGCGCTTTCGATGCCCCAGGCGCTGATGGCGCAGGACGCGGTCTCCCTGGAGGGCGAGACGGTGGAGTGGACGATCCCCTTCGGCGAAGGCGGCGGCAGCGACACCTGGGCGCGTTTCTTTTCGCCGTACCTGTCCAAGCACCTGCCCGGCCAACCGACCGTCTTGGTGCGCAACGTGCCCGGCGGCGGCTCGATTTCGGGCGCCAACGCCTTCGCGCAGCGCGCACAGGACGACGGCCTGGCCCTCCTGGGCACCTCCGCCTCGACGCAGTTTCCCTACCTCCTCGGCGACAAGCGCGTGCGCTACGACTACCGCGACTTCGAGCCCGTGCTCGCATCCCCGGTGGGCGGTGTGGTCTACATCCCCGCCGAATTCGGCGTGAGCGACATCTCCGAAATCGGCAAGTTGAAGGACAAGGAGCTGGTGTTCCCCAACACCGGGCCGACGTCGCTCGACCTGGTGCCGCTGCTGGCGTTCGACATGCTCGGCCTCAACGTGCGCCATGTGTTCGGCATGAACAGCCGCGGCGAGACGCGTCTCGCCTTCGAGCGCGGCGAGGCGAACATCGATTTCCAGACCACGCCGAGCTACCTCGTCAACATCGTGCCCATGATCGAGGCGGGCAAGGCGGTGCCGCTGTTCTCGTTCGGCACCTTCGACGAAGACGGCAACATCGTGCGCGACCCCACCTTCCCGGACATTCCGCACTTCCTGGAAGCGTATGAGGCGATGCACGGCGCGCCGCCCGAACCGTCCGAGAAGCTGGAAGCCTATCTCGCGTTCTTCGGCGCGGGCTTCCCGGCCCAGAAGATGGCGGTTCTCCCCAAATCCGCCCCGCCGGAAATGATCGAAGCCTACCGCAAGGCGTTTGCCGACGCGGTGGCCGACCCGGAGCTGCAGGCCGAAAAGGGCAAGGTCCTCGGCGAATACAAGCAGGCGACCGGCAAGGCGGCCCAGCGTGCCTTCGAGATCGCCACCACCATCAGCCCGGAAGCCAAGGCCTGGATGCAGGACTATCTGGCCAAGAACTACAACATCAAACTCTGACGCGCTGGCGGGCCGCGTCGCTCACGGCGGCGCGGCTTCGGCTGCAAGCGCTCTCGCAGGTCTCTGCGGGGGCGTTTTTGCGTTTTGGGAAGCCGCCTGTCGTGCCGCGCTCGTGCGCCGGAGCTAGGCGAAGATCACGCTGAAGGCGCGCAGATCGGAGACGACGTAGGAGACATTCGCCGGATCGCCCGCCTCGGCGAAGGCGGTTTCGAAATGCCCGGCCAGCGCGCCGTCCGTCGTGGCGCCGCGCTTGCCGATGAAGACGAGCTCGGTCTCGACGACGGCTGCCCCGTCCTCGGGCTCGCAAAGGCGCAGCCACGCCCGGCGGCCGGTCATCTGCATGATGCCATGGTCGCCGGTGGCAAGGTCGAGCCGCACCATCCCCTTGGCGCGGTAGATCCCCGCCGGCAGATGCTCCATCGCGCGCTGCAGCGCTTTGAACGACCAGGCCCGGTCGCTGCGGAAGGACCATGCCTCGAACTGTGAGCTGTGGTCCTCGTCGTGGCCGTGCGCATGGCCGGCGTGTCCGTCGGCCGGGCCGAGCGCGGCGGCCGACCCGTGCGGCATGTCGAAGATCAGGTCGAGCGGAACCCTGCCGTGCTCGGCGGCGATGACGCGCGCGCGCGGCACCATGGCCTCGACGCGCGCCGTCAAAGCGGCCAGCGCCGGCCGCGGAACGAGGTCGACCTTGTTGATGACGACGAGATCGGCAACGGCGATCTGATCGTAGGCGAGGGTGCCGTAGGCGGTGTCCTGCGCGGCCGCGAGCTCGGCGTCGAGCATCGTGATGAGGCCCACCACGTCGACGAGGCCCTGCACCTGCGGGTTCGCGAAGGTCTCCACCACGGCGACCGGCTTCGACACGCCGCTCGTCTCGATGACGATGTGCTCGGGCGGCTCGGGGCTTTCCAGGAGCTTGAAGACCTCGACCAGCAGATCCTCGCGGATGTTGCAGCACACGCAGCCGTTGGCGAGGCTCACCGTCTCCCCCTCGATGGCCACGATCAGCCTGGCGTCGATGTTGATGGCGCCGAAATCGTTGACGAGGACGGCGATGCGCCGGTCGGTGGACCGGGTCAGGATGTGGTTGAGCAGAGACGTCTTCCCGGACCCCAGGAAGCCGCCGATGATGGTCACGGGCGTGGGACGTGTCGTCATGGCGGACCTTGCGCGGGAGTAGCGGCGCGGCGGCTCAATAGTCCTTGATGACGCCGGTCTGGAAGATCGACGACTGCATCTCCTTCACGTCCTTGGTGGGCGTGGTGGAAGCGGGCGCCACCACGTTGGGCTGCCAGGGGCGGCCGTGGATGCCGGCCTTGCGCACGGTCACCGCATCCTTGGAGATGTTGAAGACCATCAGGTCCTCGCCGATCTGGTACTTCCCGTCCCAGTGGCTGGCGACGCCGGCGTAGAACTCCTGCCACTCCTGCGGGTCGATCGGCGAATGGCAGGTGACGGCGAGGCTCGGGTTGGTGAGTTGCAGGATCTTGCCCAGCGCCTTCGCCGGCGTGTGGGACGCCGCCACA
>JAUIJH010000007.1 GCA_030431335.1 Alphaproteobacteria bacterium | reverse complement strand
GTGTGGGTCATGCCGTGGTCTCGTAAGGGGTGTCGCCGAAGAAGCTCGAACCCGGCAGGAGGTGGGCGCGCGCTACGTCCTCGTTGAGGGTGAGGCCGTGGCCGGGAGCTTCGGAGAGCGCGATGAAGCCTCTCTCGATGGTCGGCCCGCCCCCCACGAGGTCGTCCCACCATGGCACGTCGTGCGCGTGGAACTCCATCACCAGGAAGTTGTTCATCGACGCGCAGACCTGGGCGCCCGCCACGGTGCCGATGGGCGAGGCCACGTTGTGGGGCGCGATGGGGATGTAATAAAGGTCCGCGTGGTCGGCGACCTTCTTGGCCTCCGCGAGGCCGCCCATCTTGGGAATGTCCGGCGCGATGATGCGGGCCGCCTGCTTCTCGATCAGCTCGCGATAGCCGTGCTTGCGGTACAGGTTCTCGCCGGTGCAGATCGGGGTCTTGGTCGAGTGGGTGACGTGGCGCTGCGCCTCGATGTTCTCCGGCGGCACGGGGTCCTCCAGCCACATGAGGTCGAAGGGCTCGAGGCGTTGCGCGAGCTTGATGGCGTCGTTGACCGAAAACTTCCAGTGCGCGTCCATCGCCACCATGACTTCGGGGCCGACCGCCTCGCGCACGCAGCGCGCGACGTCGACCATCCAGTTCATTTCCTGCGAGCCGATGGTGCGGTTGAAGGGCTCGAACCATTGGCGCCGCGGGTGGGCGGAATCGGAGATGTCGAGCGTGAAGGGGTTTTTCGTGTCGAGGTCGAACTTGATGGCGGTGAACCCCTCGTCCGCCACCTCGCGGGCCTTCGCGGCGTAGTCGGACGGGTCGGGCGTGTCGCCGGCGTGGCAGTCGGCATAGATGCGGATCCTGTCGCGAAAGCGGCCGCCGAAGAACGTGGAGATCGGCGTCTTGAGGTGACGGCCGAGGAGATCCCACAGCGCGATCTCGATGCCCGAGATGGCCGTGACGGTGGTGCCCGCCTGGCTTCCCTCCCCCGACAGGCACCGGATCATGATCTCCACCAGGCGCGCGATGTCGACGGGGTTCTCGCCGATCAGGAGCGGCTTGGCCTTGTGCACCAGCTCGGCGACGCCGGCGCCCCAGTAGGCCTCGCCAAGGCCCGAGACGCCGGCGTCGGTGTCGACGCGCACCAGCACCCACGGGAAGTTGCCCTCGATGACGGCCGTACTGACATTCGTAATCTTCATTGCGGTCTCGTGGGTTGCGGGGTGAGGGAAAGGCCGCTCGCGCCGTCGAAGAGGTGGAGCCGGTCCTGATCGAATTCGAGCCACACCGTCTCGTCGGCCGACAGGCGCACGTCCGGCGGCACGCTCACCACCACCTCGCCGCTGCCGAAATGGACGTGGGCGTAGGTGATGTCTCCGGTGGGCTCCACCGTGTAGATGGTGCCCTCGATGGTGTTGGGCCGCCCCTCGCGGTGCAGGAGGATGGTGCCGTGGCGGGCGCCGAGCACCACCTGCTTGCCGGCCGCGCGCAGCGCCTTGGCCCCGTTCGCGGGCGACAGGGCGATGCGCCAGCCGTCCTTCCCGGCAAGGACCACCGTGTCGCCCTCCCGCTCGATCTCGGCGTCGAGGAGGTTCATGGCGGGGCTGCCGACGAAGCCGGCGACGAAGGTGTTGAGCGGGTGGGCGAACACCGTCTCCGGCCGATCGTATTGCTGCAACAGGCCGCCGGACATCACGGCCATCTTGTCGGCCATCGTCACCGCCTCGAGCTGGTCGTGGGTGACGTAGATGACGGTGGCGTCGAGATCCTGGTGGAAGCGCTTCAGCTCGGAGCGCATCTGGACGCGCAGCTTGGCGTCGAGGTTGGACAGCGGCTCGTCCATCAGGAACGCCTTGGGGTCGCGCACGATGGCGCGGCCCAGCGCCACGCGCTGCTGCTGGCCGCCGGACAGTTCGCGCGGGCGCCGCTCCAGGAGGTGCTCGATGTCGAGGACGCGGGCGGCCTCCCTCACCTTCTTGTCGATCTCCGCCTTGGGCAGCTTTCGCATCGTCAGCGGGAAGGCGAGGTTCTTGTAGATCGATTTGTTGGGATAGAGCGCGTAGTTCTGGAACACCATGGCGATGTCGCGATCCTTGGGGTCGACATCGTTGATGAGGCGGTCGCCGATCCAGATCTCGCCGTCGGTCAGTTCGATCAGGCCGGCGACGAGGTTGAGCGTGGTGGTCTTGCCGCAGCCGGACGGCCCCACCAGCGCCACGAACTCGCCGTGCTCGATGGTGAGCGAGACTCTGTCGACGGCGACGACCGAACCGTAGGTCTTGACGACGTCGTTGAGACGAACTTCAGCCATTTTACCCGCTCACGACTTGACGGCGCCTTCGGTGAGCGCGCGCACGAAGTATTTCTGAAGGATGAGGAACAAGATCACCACCGGCACGCTCATGACGAAGG
Organism: Alphaproteobacteria bacterium; assembly: GCA_030431335.1. Lineage (GTDB taxonomy): Bacteria > Pseudomonadota > Alphaproteobacteria > Rhizobiales > Amorphaceae > Acuticoccus. The sequence goes on along the minus strand of JAUIJH010000007.1, from coordinate 69,402 downwards.
CGGCCGCCATCAGCCCCGGCCAGTTGGTGGTGTATTGGGCGAAGAAGCGCTCCAGCCCCACCGGCAGGGTGAGCTTGGATTTGTCGTTGAGGAAGGTGAGCGCGTAGACGTACTCGTTCCAGGCGAGGATGAAGGAATAGATCGCGGTGGCGATGATGCCGGGCGTCGACAGCGGCATCACCACGCGGATGAAGGCCTGGAAGCGGGTCGCCCCGTCGATGCGGGCGGCCTGTTCGAGCTGCACCGGGATGTTGTCGTAAAATCCCTTGAGCAGCCAGATCGAGAGCGGCAGGCCGAAGGTGAGATAGGTCAGGATCAGCGACCATGATGTATTCACCAGCCGTAGCCACCGCATCATGATGAAGAGCGGGATGAGGAACACCACCGCCGGGAACATGTTGCGCACCAGCACCGAGTAGAACAGCAGCTTGCGGCCGGGAAAGCGGAAGCGCGAGAAGGCGTAGGCCGCCGGCACCGCGATGACGACGCCGATCACCGTCGTCGCCGTCGACACCCAGAGGCTATTGAGGCCGTAGCGCAGGAACTCGCGCCCGGTCTCCTCCTGGGGCGACAGGAGGCGGATATAGTGTTCGAGCGTCGGCTCCTTGGGGATCCATTCGGGCGGGTATTGCAGCGCCGCGAACTGGCCCTTGATGGAGGTGAGGAACATCCACACGATCGGCGCCGTGGCGTAGATCAGAAGGAGCGTCAGGAAGATCCAGCGCGTCCAGTCCCACCCGCCCATGCGCCTGGGCTTGCGCCGCGCGGTGCGGGCGAGCGCCGGGGCCGCCGCGGCCTGTTCGGAAGCGCTCATTCCGCCCTCCTTTCGTCGCCGCGCGTCATGATGCGCACGTAGTAGTAGCCAAGCACCATCATCACGAGGAAGAGGATCACCGAGTAGGCCGAGGCGATGCCGAAGCGCACGCGGCCGAAGGCGAGCTGGTAGATCGCGGTGATCCAGATGTCGGACGCGTTGGCCGGGCCGCCGCCGGTCATGATCCAGGGGATGATGAAGCTGTTGAGGTTGTTCACGGTGAGCAGCAACACCGTGATCAGCGTGACGGATTTGAGGTGCGGCATCGTCACGTGGAAGAAGCGCTGGATGACGGAGGCGCCGTCCATCTTGGCGGCGCGGTGCAATTCGTCCGGCACCGTCTGCAGGCCCGCGAGCATCATGATCATCGCGAAGGGGAACTCGCGCCACACGTTCACCACGATGAGCGAGGCGAGCACGGTCTGCGTGTTGTCGAGGAAGTTGAGCGGCCGGTCGGTGATGCCGAGTTCGACCAGGAAGGCGCCGATGACGCCGATGTCCGAATTGTACATCCAGCGCCACACGAAGGAGCCGGCGACCGCGCTGATCACGAACGGGATCAGCAGCGCCCCGCGCAACGGCCCGCGCAGGAAGAAGGCGCGGTCCAGCGCCAGCGCCGCGCCGAAGCCGAGGATGAAGGCGAAGAGCGTGGAGAACACCGTCCACACGACGGTGTTCATGGTCACCTCGTGAAAGCTCTTCGCCTGGAGGATGCGCGAATAGTTGTCCACGCCGACGAAAATCTTCTCGCTCATCGCCAGCGAGGGCGGCGTCTTGAAGAAAGACAGCTCCACCACGTAGTAGACCGGATAGCCGATCACCACGAACATCACGATGAGGGCCGGCAGGATATAGAGATAGTCGGTGCGGTGCTTGTAGATCCGCCCGGCGAGGCCCGGGCCGCGGCGTGCGGTGGGCCGCGTCTCACCAATCGCAGTTGCCACGCGAGGTACGCCTCATTGTCAGAGAAAGGCCCGGCCGCGCCGCAGCCAGCGAGCCGGGCCAGTGGGATCGAGAGGGCCGCTCGCCAGGCGGCGGCCCTTCGTTACCGCTGAGGTCAGAGACCGGAGCGGAGCTCCTTGACCTTGTCGTCGGCGTCCGCGAGCGCCTCGTCGACGGTCATCTTCTCGGTGAGTGCGTTCTGCAGCATCCCCGGAACGATGATGTTCATGATCTCCGTGGATTCGGGGATCACCGGGAACGGCACGCCGTAGGGTAGCATCGAGGTGGCGACATCGAGGAACTTGATCGAGTCGAGCCGCTCCTTGTTCCACTTGGTGGCGAAGCCGCGCAGGTTGCCGGGATTGGAAATGACCCAGGACAGCTTGGTCGACCATTCCGGGCTCGTCATGAAGCACACGAGCGCGAGCGCCGCCTGCCGGTCGACCTCGCCGCCGTCGACGAAATCATCCTTGAACATGTGGATGTTGGAGCCGCCGAACACGACCGAGCGCCGCACATCCCCTTCCGGGATCAGCCCGTAGCGCATGTTGTCGACCACCTTCTGGGCGATCTCCTTGTCGGAGCCGGTCGCTTTTCGGGCGCGGTCGAGCATGGTGGCGTATTCGGCCGGGTGCGCGATCACCATCGCGAGCTGGCCGGCGATGAAGGGGTCCTGGTTCTCCGTCTGCGTGTTGGTGAGCGCGGAGACGGGGACCGACTTGTCGCGCACGTACATGTCGTAGGCGTGCTGCAGGGCCTTCTTGGAGCCGGCGTTGCCGATATAGACGTCCTCGTAGGTGGGGTTGTCCTCCGCCTCGTCGAGCGCGCCGCCGCCCTCGGCCCACATCACCGGCATGAAGCGGAAGGGCGTGTTGCCGGCGTTGACGCGCGCCACCAGCCCGTAGCCCGACTTGCCGGTCTCCTGCTTGATGGTGTTGGAATATTCGACGAGCTGGTCCCACGTGGCGGGCGGGCTCTCCGGGTCGAGCCCCGCTTCCTTGAACAGCTCCGAGTTCCAGATCAGCGCCATCGTCTCGTTGTTGGTGGGGATGCCGTAGGTGGTCCCCTCCCAGGTGACCGACTTCATGGCGCCCGGCCAGAACTCGTCCACCGTGTAGCCCACGTCCTCGGGCCCCATCTCCTGCAGGAAGCCCTTGGCGGCGAATTCCACGCCCCACAGGATCGGCATGCGCGCCAGCATCGGCGCGGCCCGGCCGAGGGAGGCGGTGCGCAGCTTGTCCAGCATCTGGTTGTAGTTGATGTTCTGGACCGTCAGCTCGATGTTGGGATAGGTCTCCTTGAAGGCGTCCCAGAATTCCTGGTCCATCTGCTTGTGCAGGTCAGGCTCCGCCTCGGTGGGGCCGACGTACCAGAAGGTGACCTTGCCCTCGTAGTCGAGCGGCGTCACCTCGGCGCACTCCTTCGCGGTGTCGACTTCCAGCGTGCCGGCGATCTCGCGCACATAGTCCGGCGACCATTTGGAGCGGTCGATGGTTGTCTGCGCCATCGCGCTCGACATGCCGATCGCGCCCGCCGCTACCAGCGCGACAAACGCCGTCGAGGTGCGCCGCAGTTTGCGGACACGCTGATCCTGAGCCGTCATTCGGTGTCTCCTCCCCTTGGGTCTGTTCTTGCCGCGCGTCGCCGCGCAACCGGCGACGTTGCGCCGATCCGACAGAGCTTTATTGCCACGAAGGCTCACTGATCGTACTCTATCTGTCAAGAGATATGCATGATCTCCTATGTACCCTGTGAGATAGTTCGAGATACCAGGACTAAAACTGAAGTTATGCGCGTCACCACCCCAATTTCGAACGACGGTGCCGATGGGCCGGACAGCGTCTATCACCTCATCCGCAAGGACATCGTGGAGGGGCGGCTCGAAGCGGGCACACGGCTCAACGTGTCCGAGCTCGCCCGCCGCTACAGCTCCAGCTCCAACCCGGTGCGCGAGGCGCTGCAGCAGTTGCGCGGCGAGGGCTTCGTCATCTTCACGCGCAACCGCGGCGCGCGCGTGCGGCCCATCGACGAAGACTTCATGCGCAACATGTACGAGATCACGACGCTGCTGGAGCCGTACATGCTGCGCTGGTTCGTCGACAACGCGACCGACCGGGACCTCACCCGCCTGGAGGAGATCCAGAGCGAGATCGAGGCGCTGGGGTTCGACGATCCGGGCGCCTACGGCCCGCTGGACGACGCGTTCCACGCCGTCCTCAACGCACGCCACTACAACCCGGTGGCCGTGGAGATCTGGCTGCACCGGCGCGAGACGCTGCGCGCCGTCTCGCTGAAGATCCCCTTCAGCCGCGCACGGCGCGAGGCGATCATCCGCCAGCATCGCGGCATCATCGATTGCGTACGCCGGCACGATGGCGACGGCGCGGCGAGCCTCATCGTCGAGCACATCAACGGCGCCGCCGACCATGTCATGCAGAACATGCGCGCCGCCCGCGCGCAAAGCGCCACCACCTAGACCCAACGACAGAAGAGCGCGTCAGCTCCAACCCCCCGAGAGGACCCCATGAAGATCGTCGATCTCAAATGCGCCGTCATCGGCGGTCACCCCATCGTGCGCATCGTCACGGACGAGGGCATCGACGGGTTCGGCGCCGCCGAGTACTTCAAGCCGTATCTCAAGCCCTTCCTCATGCACATGCGCGAGCCGCTGCTGGGCTTCGACCCCACCGACGTGGAGCGCTGCATGATGGAGATCCGCATGCGCGGCGCCTTCAAGCCCTATGGCGCGGCGGTGAGCGTGGTGGAGCACGCGCTGTGGGACATTGCCGGCAAGGCGGCGGGGGTGCCGGTCTACAAGCTCCTGGGCGGCAAGGTGCGCGACCGGGTGCGCGTCTATAACGGCGCCCTGCGCGAACCGATGACGCGCTTCGAGCCGGAGGATTTCGCCGACAACGTGCTCAAGATGAAGAAGCGGCCGGAGGGCTTCACCTTCGTCAAGCAGGGCATCGCGTTCCACTCGGAAATGCGCCACCACATTCCCAATTTCTTCTACGGCGACGCGACCACGCGCAAGGCGCACGCCTGGGTCGACCGGGGGATGCTGACCGAGCGCGGACTCAGCCACATCGTGGCCTGCGTGGACGCCATGAAGGAGGTGCTGGGCGACGAGGTGGGCCTCGCCCTCGATTGCGGCCCGGGCATGACGATGCCGGACGCGCTGCGTTTCGCCCGGGCCGTCGAGCCCTACAACCTGATGTGGCTCGAGGACATGATCACCGGCGACTACACGCCCTACGTCAACGCCGACGTGCTGCGCGAAGTCACCCAGAGCACCACGACGCCGATCCACACCGGCGAGCAGATCTACCTGCGGCAGAACTTCAAGCACCTGTTCGAGACCAAGGCGATCCGCATCGTGGGGCCGGACCCGGCGGATGTGGGGGGGATCGCGGAGCTGAAATGGATCGCCGAATATGCCGACCTGCACGGCATCATGATGGCGCCGCACGGCACCGGCAACGGGCTCCTCGGCCTCGCCGCGCTGGTGCAGGTTTGCGCGGCGATGCCGCAGAATTTCATCGCCTTCGAGCTGCCCGCCGGCAAGCCCGAATGGTGGCACGACATCGTCGACGGCCTGCCCGACCCGCTGGTGAAGGACGGCCACATCACGGTGTGGGACACGCCGGGCATGGGCGTGAGCCTGAACGCGGAGCGCACCCGCCCCCACCTCGCCGAGGAGGACAGGGACTTTTTCGCCTGAGCCGAACGGGGTCCCTTCAATCGATCAGCACGCCGCGCCGGCAATCGCAGCGCGGCACCACGCGCTCCTCGACGCGCCCGCTGATGGGGTCGAGCCCGCGCGAGACGCAATGGTCGACGAGGCGCATCGTCTGCGGATCGCGGCCCAGGCACGGGCGGCCGTTGAGGCATTGGCCTCCGACGAAGTCGTAGAGCGTCGCGTTGGACTGGCACTGGACCGGGCCGCCGGAGGCGCCGCCCCCCGCCGGGGCATCGGCCGGCAAGATCTCGCAGCGCGGCCGATAGAGCCGGCCGCCGAACCCCTCGACGTCCTGCAAGATGGCGAAGAACCGCTCGTCCAGCAGCCACTGGCCGTCGCGCCGCGAGACTTCCAGCACCAGCACCGGCACCTGCGTCGACAGCCAGTCCGTCCACCGGCCGCGATGGGTCGGCGCGATGCGGCCGCTCTCGTCATAGTCGCGCATCATGGCCCCGCGGAGCACGACCCGCGCCCTGACGTCGAAGCCATTGGCGCGGTCGATCGACGTCAGCGGCCGGGCCACGACCTCCGGCACCAGGTCCGCGCCGCTCGGCTCGATCTCACGCAGCCCGCCCGAGCCGTCGCGAAAGGTGTAGCCGATCGCCCAGCCGGACCCGCACCGCGACCACGTCTCCCGCAGCTGCTGGAACGCCACGCGCTCGAGGAGTTCGGCTTGCGCGGCAGACGGGCGTTCCTGCGCCACGGCCGTTCCCAGCGAACAGACGACGAACCACGCCGCGATCGCGCCCAGCCAACTCTGCCTCATCGCGCGTCCTCCGGTTCGTCACGGGACGGAGTGAAATCAGGAAATCCTTGAGCTCACGGGCCTCGAGAGGGGCTGCGCCGGCGTGCCATCGCTTCGCTCTCCCGCCGCGCCACCCTGCGCACAGGCGCACGAAACCACCGGACGCGCCGCGACCCGATCCGGCGATATAGTGCATGACCGGATTTAACGCCCACCCCGCGCGGGGCGCAACCATACGTAAGTCGAACCGCACCGCGACGCTGCGCCTCAGGGTCCTTGCGCCCCTGCGCGGCCACCGAAGGCTGTAACAGCCAGGCGTTGTGCCGGTTTCGATGCATTGCGGTTTTGCCCACCACGAACTTTCGCTGGCAGCTTCCAAGATCCGCGTCGAGGCGGCATACTCCCGGCCGGCGAATGTTCGCCCAACGAACGAAGCCCTCCGAAAATGGAGGGAGACCACTGGGAGGTCCGAGTGAGGAAGCTAAACAAGACGGCAGCGTCAGCTGCCGCCGCAACTGCCATTGCCTTCGCTATGACGGGAGCGGCCGCGGCCGTCGAACTGCACGGCGCGTCGCAATTCGGCGACGATCACGCCTTCACCAAGGCGCTGGTGAAATTCGAGGAGTTGGTCGGCGACTGCTACGACGGCGACGTCACCTTCGTCCTGCACAAGAACTCCGAGCTGGGCCTGGAGAAGGACTACTTCAACTTCATGTCCCAGGGCGTGTCGGTCGACTATGCCATCGTGTCGCCCTCGCACATGTCGACCTACTCCAAGATGGCACCCTTGATGGACATGCCGTTCCTGTTCCGCGACGTCGACCACTGGAACAAGGTGCTCGACCAGGGCGGCCTCGACCCCATCGCGGAGGACGTGTCCAAGCGGGCCGACGTGGAGCTGATCGGCTATGCCGGCGGCGGCACGCGCAATCTCATCGTCAACAAGCCGGTTGAGAAGATGGCCGACCTGGAAGGCCTGCCGATGCGGGTCATGGGCGCTCCGATCCAGACGCGGATCGTCGAGGCGATCAAGGCGGCACCGTCCGTCATCGCCTATGACGAGGTCTACAACGCGATCCAGACCGGCGTGATCGACGCGGCCGAGAACGAGGCCGCCGGCATCGAGCAGATGAAGTTCTACGAAGTGGGTCCGCACATCTCCAAGACCCAGCACGCCATCACGGTGCGTCCCATCGGCTTCGCCGGCAAGACGATGCGCAACCTTCCTGAAGACCTGCAGGCGTGCATCCGCCAGGCGGGCAGCGAGGCGGGCAAGTTCGGCCGGGAACTGGAGTCCTCGCAGGACTCCGAGAAGCTCGCCGCGATGGAGGCGCAAGGCCTCCTGACGACGCACGAGTTCGCCGACCGCGCCAAGCTCCTGGAGCTGGCCGAGCCGGTGAAGCGCGCCTACGCGGAAGAACTGGGCGCCACCGAGACGCTGGATAAGATCAACGCGATCCAGTAGCCACGGCGAGCGGCGGGCGGCTCCGGCCGTCCGCCCTTCCCCGGCTCCAGTCCCATGACCAAAGCCCTGGACCTTCTCCAAGCCGTCCTCAAGGTCGCGATCACGCTGCTGCTGGCCGCGCTGGTGGTGCCGGTGACCATGCAGGTGCTGTCGCGCTACACCGGCATCGTGCCGCGCTACATCTGGACCGAGGAGGTGGCGCGCTTCTGCTTCATCTGGGTCATCATGGTGGGTTCGATGATCGCCGTGCGCGACGACACCCACTTCGATGTGGACCTCCTGCCGCCGCCCACCACCGCCCGCGGCGCGGGGCTCGCCAAGCTGGTGCGCCACGTTGCGATGCTGGCGCTCGCCCTCGCCTTCATGTGGTACGGTCGTCCATTCGTGAACCAGGGCCTGATGCAGACCTCGGAGATCGCCGAGCTGCCGATGGTGACGATCTACATCGCCTGGCCGCTGGCCGGCCTGGTGTGGACGCTGTTCCTGATCGAAAAGCTGGCCCGCGACATGCGCTTCATCGCCATGGGCAACATCCCCCTCGCCGAGGCCGAGCAAGACCACCCGCACGCGGAAGGCGCGCTGTGACGCGCGCCCCCGGCACGCGCGCAGACGAGGATCGCGGCCGGGTCAATGGGCCGCCCGCAGCCACGCGCAGCGCAGCGAGCATGGCGAGGACGGGGGCGCAGCCCGGCCCCGTTGACGCGGCCGCGATCCGGCCCAGCATCGAGGCGGGGATCCAATCCCGCCCGCAGGGCAAACAGGGATTGGACCCCTGCCCGCCGGCGAGGCGGGGGGAGCGCGAGGGGGGAACGCCCCTCGCCCATCTGAACAACGATGTCGGCGCGGCGCGCCGTCCGAACGTCCTCGGCCCTTCGATCCGTCCCAAGGAGTACACCGATGTCCCCCGCTGAAGTCGCATTGCTTCTGTTCGGCGTCTTCGCGGTGCTGGTCATCGTGCGCGTCCCGGTGGCGTTCGCGCTGGGGCTGGCGTGCGTGCCGGTCTTCTTCATATCCGACCGGCTGACGCCCAGCCTGCTGTTCGACCAGATGTTCAAGTCCTACAACTCGTTCGTGCTCCTGGCCGTGCCGTTCTTCCTGCTGGCGGCCAACCTCATGAACTCGGCCGGCATCACCCAGCGCCTCATCGACCTGTCGCGCACGGCCGTCGGGCATCTGCCGGGCGGGCTCGGCCACGTCAACGTCGTGGTGTCGATGCTGTTCGCCGGCATTTCGGGCTCCTCCACGGCGGACGCGGCGGGCATCGGCTCCCTCCTCATCCCGCAGATGAAGAAGGAGGGCTACGACACGCGCTTCGCCGTTGCCGTCACCGCGTGCTCCTCGGTGATGGGGGTGATCATCCCGCCCTCGATCCTGATGGTGGTGTGGGGCGGGCTGATGTCGGTCTCCATCGGCGGGCTCTTCCTCGCCGGCGTGCTGCCGGGCATCCTCATCGCCGCCTCCATGATGGCCGTCGTCTACATCTACGCCGTGCGGCGCGGCTATCCGGTCTATCCGCGCGCAACGGCGGGCCAGTTCGTGCGGGCACTCGGGGCCGCGCTGCTGCCGCTCGCCACGCCGGCCATCATCATCGGCGGCATCGTGGGCGGAATGTTCACGCCGACGGAAGCCTCGGTCGTCGCGGTGATCTATTCGCTGGTCCTGGGCATGGTGGTCTACCGTACCATCACCCCGCGCAGCCTGCCGAAGGTGCTGCACGAATCGGCACGTTTCGCCGCCATCTCGCTGTTTTGCATCGGCACCGCCTCCGCGTTCGGCTGGATCCTCGCCTACTTCAAGATCCCGCAGGCGCTGGTGGACGAAATGGCCAGCTGGGGCGCCGGGCTCACCGAGACCGGCATCCTCATCGCCCTCGCCTTCCTCTTCGTCGGCATGTTCATCGACGCCATCCCGGCGATCATCATCCTCGGCACCGTGCTGTTTCCGGTGGCGCAGGAGGTGGGAATGCACCCGATCCACTTCGCCATCATCGGCGTCGTGTCGCTCGCCTTCGGCCTCGTCACCCCGCCCTACGGGCTGTGCCTGCTGATCGCGAGCGCCATCGGCGAGATCAAGATGGTGGAGGCGCTGCGCGACGTCGCCGTCATTCTCGGGGCGATGCTGGCCGTGCTGCTCTTCATCATTGTCTTTCCGGACGCGATCCTCGCCTTGCCCCGCTGGCTGATGCCGCGCTTCATCGGCTGAGGCGCAGGTCGGGCAGGTCGCGGCCGGCGGCTCAGATGGGCTCGCCGGCCCGCTCGCGCAAAAACACGGTCGAGACGAGGAGGATCGCGGCGCTCGCGGTCAGATACCAGGCCGGCGACAGCGGATCGCCGGTGGCCGCCACCAGCCATGTCGCGAGGATCGGCGCCGTGCCGCCGAGGAGACCCAGGCAGACGTTGTAGCCGACCGCCGCGCCCGTGCAGCGAACGCGCGCTGGAAAGATCTCCCACGGTCGCGCACTCGGTGAAGGAGGTGATGAGGCCGCGCCGCGCCGGCGGCGCATGTTCGGCGAGATAGACGCTGGAGCCGGAGAACTCGCCGCCCACCGACAGCCCCTGCAGCACCCTCAGTAGCGTCAACAGCACGGGCGCGGCGACGCCGATCTGGCCGCAGGTCGGCAGCATCGCCATCAGCGTGGTGCAGACCCCCATCATGACGATGGAGGCGAGCAGCGCGTTGCGCCGCCCCACCCGGTCGCCGAGATAGCCGAACAGCAGCGCCCCCACCGGACGGGCCGCGTAGCCGACGGCAAAGACTCCGAATGCCGCAAGCAGCGAAGTGAAGGGATCGTCAGACGGGAAAAACAGCTTTCCGAGAATCGGCGCCAGCACGCCGTAGATGGCAAAATCGTACCACTCGACGACGCCGCCGACGGACCCTGCCAGGACGGGATTCTTTCGCGCCGGTTCCGCGGCCGTCACCGCCATTGCCCCTCCGATCCCGCCGCGCAGACCGCAAACGGCGGCTTCATGCCAACCTCAGACACGGCCGGGGTAACCGATTCGGTCGACCGAGCAAGGGTTTATGCGGTGCGAGACTGCCGTGTGGCCGCCGCGGAGAAGGCTCAAACGCCCCGAAGGCCGCGCGCGCAGGGCTCGGTCGAGGCAGTCGGGCGCTCGGGACTAGAGCGCCAGCCCGAACAGCGAGCCGACAGCCGCGGTGGCCGCCATCGCCAGCGCGCCCCACAGGCACACCCGCAAGGCACCCTTGCCGAGCGGCGCGCCCCCCGCCCAGGCGCCCAGCGCCCCCAGGACCGCCAGCGCCACCAGCGAAACGACCATCACCACGAGGCGCGCCGCCTCGTGCGGCGCGACCATCGCCACCACGATCGGCGGCAACGCCCCCACCGAAAAGCACAGCGCCGAGACGATCGCCGCCTGCAGCGGCCTCGCACGACCCGCATCGGTGATGCCGAGCTCGTCGCGCAGATGGGCGCCCAACGCATCGCGTTCGGTCAGCTGCTCGGCGACACGCGTCGCGAGGCCCGGGTCGAGGCCGCGCCCGACATAGATCTCGGCCAGTTCCTCCAGTTCGCCTTCCGGCTCGGCGGCGAGCTCGCGGCGCTCCAGATCCGCCTCCGCGAGCTCAGCGTCCGCCTGCGAGGACACCGAGACGTACTCCCCCGCCGCCATCGACATCGCGCCGGCGCTCAGCCCCGCGACGCCCGCGACAAGGATTTCGCGCGCGCCGGAGCCGGCCGAAGCGACCCCCACGACAAGGCTCGCGGTGGACACCAGACCGTCGTTGGCCCCCAGGACCGCGGCGCGCAGCCAGCTGATCCGGTCGACCTTGTGCACCTCACGGCTGATATGCACGCGCGCGCCCTCCCTGGTTCATCGTTTGGCGGGGGCGATCGCCTCTCGCACGGCCGCGAGCTGGGCCCGCAACACTTCATTGGCGGCCCGCAGCTCCTCGACCTGCACGTTGCGATTGTCGAGCCGCTCGCGCAACTCCGCGATGCGCAGATCCTTGCGGTCGTTGGCCGCCTCCAGATCGATCATGGCCTGGCGCAGCGCGCGGATCTCCTGCCGCATCTCGCGAATTTCGGCGTTCTTTTCCGGCCGCCCCTCGCGCAGCCGCTCGACCTGGCTGGCGAGCCGGTCGCGCTCCTGGCGGGTGAGGAGAAGCTGTGCCTCCAGATCCTTGGCCCGCTCGCGCTGCTCTCCCAGGCGTTCGCGCAGTTCTTCGCGCGGCAGCACGTTCTGCACCTCGATCACCTCGGACCGCGCGGGGGATCCCGTGGGCGCGAAGCGTGCCGAGGAACCCAGCGTGTCGGCAGCGGCGGGCAGCGTGGCCAAGATCACGGCGACGGCGGCGCTCTTCCAGATCATTTTCTTAAACCTTTCGTTGGGTTGCGTGGCTACGACGTAGCAACAAGCGGATGAACCCCGCTTTAAATTGCTGTTCATTTGGGATTGTGCCTTGGCGGGCGGCCGTGCACCGCTCTGGGCACAGAGCCGCCACCGACGAGGACGTGATGCGCCAGGACTTTTGCGATCACAGCACCGCCGCCCACCAGGTCGCCGATATCGCCATCATCGGCGCCGGCGCGGCCGGCATCGCTCTGGCGCGCGCGCTCAAAGGCTCGGGCCGGCGGATCCTGCTGGTCGAGGCGGGCGGGCTGCGGCCCGACCCGGCCGACGACGCCCAGAACGAGGTGGAGATCCACGGCCACCCCTTTCCCGGCGCGACGGAAGGGCGCGCCCGCGTCCTGGGCGGCGCCACCACCTTGTGGGGCGGCCAGAGCCTGCCGTTCGATCCCATCGATTTCGAGGCGCGGGCGTGGGTGCCCCACAGCGGCTGGCCGATCGCCCGTGAGACCCTCGCCCCTTACTATCCGCCCGCCGAGCGCCTCCTCCACCTCGACCGGATGGCCTACGGCGCCGACGGTTGGCGCATTGCCGGCGTGGAGCCGCCGCCCTTCGACCCCGCGCGCATCGGCTGCCAGATCTCGTGGCTGTCGCGGCGCAAGGATTTCGCGCGCCTCTACGGCGCCGAGCTCGAGGCGGCGGACGACATCACCCTGCTCCTCAACGCCAACACCACGGCGCTCCATGCGGACGAGGGCGGCGCGCGCGTCACCCACGCCAGCGTGCGCACGCGCGAGGGGCGCGAGGGACGCATCGAGGCGGGGATTTTCGTCGTCGCCACCGGGGCCATCGAGACGGCGCGGCTGATGCTCGCCTCGCCCGCGCCGGACGGCAACGGCATCGGCAATCGCCGCGACGTGGTGGGGCGCTATTTCCAGGATCATCCGAGTGCCCACGCGCTCGCCATCGTCCCGCGCGATCTCGGCGCGTTCGCCCGCTACTATCGCCCCCACAACCGCCGTCACTATCGCCTGTTTCCCAAGGTGCCGCTGGCACCCGCGGTGCAGCAATCCGAACAGGTGCTCAACGCGACGGCGGAGATCGTGTTCCACCTGCCGCAGGATTCGCCCTATCACGCGGTGCGCGATTTCTACCGCGCCGTCGGGGCCGGCCGCCTCGAGGCCCGCGCAGGCACGGCAAGCGCCATCGCCAAGGTATTCGGCGAGCTGCCCAGCCTCGCCCGCGCGTTGATCACGGGCCGTTCGCCCACCGCGTCGGGCTCCACCGTGACGCTATGGGCGCACATCGAGCAGGCGCCCAACCCAGAGAGCCGCGTGATGCTCGCCGCGACGCGAGACGCGCTGGGCCAGCCCCGTGCCGCGATCGCCTGGCGCCTCACCGAACTGGAACGCAAGACCTTCGCGGTGTTCGCACGCACGGTGGCGGACGAGCTCGCCCGCACCGGGCTCGGCGAGGCGCAGCTGCCGGACTGGCTCGCCACGGCGGACTGGCGCGCGGAGGTGGCGGATTTCTACCACCACATGGGCACCGCGCGGATGGGCACCGACCCCGCGACCAGCGTGATCGATACCGATCTCAAGGTGCACGACCTCGCCAACCTCTATGTCGCCGGCGCCGCCGCCTTCCCCACCGGCAGCGCCTCCAACCCGACGCTGACGCTGCTCGCGCTCGCGCTGCGCCTCGCCGACCACCTGGCGCGATAGCGCCGAACAGGAGGCGCGGGCCGCGGCCGGGCCGGGATCAGCTCGGCAGGTTGAGGCGGATGTGCAGCTCGCGCAGCTGCTGCATGGAGACCTCCGAGGGCGCGCCCATCATCAGGTCTTCGGCCCGCTGGTTCATGGGGAACAGCGTCACGTCGCGCAGGTTCTCGCGCCCGCACAACAGCATGACGATGCGGTCGATGCCCGGCGCGATGCCGCCGTGCGGCGGGGCGCCGTATTGCAGCGCCGTCAGCATGCCGCCGAACTTTTCCTCGAGCACGCTCTCGTCGTAGCCGGCGATGGCGAACGCCTTCCTCATGATCTCCGGCTTGTGGTTCCGGATCGCGCCCGAGGACAGCTCGATGCCGTTGCACACGATGTCGTACTGGAAGGCGTTGATCGTGAGGGGGTCCTGCGTCTCCAAAGCTTCCAGGCCGCCCTGCGGCATCGAGAACGGGTTGTGCGAGAAATCGACCCGGCCGGTCTCCTCGTTGAGCTCAAACATCGGGAAGTCGACGATCCAGCAGAAGGCGAACTGGTCCTTGTCGGAGAGCTTGAGCTCGTCGCCGATCTTCTGCCGCGCCTCGCCGGAGAAGCGCATGAACTGGTCTGGCCGCCCGGCGAGAAAGAACACCGCGTCGCCCGCGCCGAGGCCGAGCTGCTGGCGCAGCGCCTCGGTGCGCTCCGGACCGATGTTCTTGGCGACGGGGCCGGCGCCCTCGGCCTCGCCCTCGCGCCAGAAAATGTAGCCGAGGCCCTTCTGGCCCTGCTGTTGCGCCCAGTTGTTCATGCGGTCGCAGAACGCGCGGCTGCCACCGGTCTTGGCCGGGATCGCCCACACTTTGACGCGCGGGTCCGCCTCGATCATGCCCGCGAACACCTTGAAGCCGGAGCCGGCGAAGTGCGCCGTCACGTCCGCCATCTCGATCGGGTTGCGCAGGTCCGGCTTGTCGGTGCCGTACTTCGCCAGCGCCTCGGCGTAGGGGATCTTCGGGAAGCCGGCCGTCACCTGCTTGCCGTCGGCAAACTCGATGAAGAGGTCGCGCAGCACCGGCTCGACGGCCGCGAACACGTCCTCCTGCTCCACGAAGCTCATCTCGATGTCGAGCTGGTAGAACTCGCCCGGCGAACGGTCGGCCCGCGCATCCTCGTCGCGGAAGCAGGGAGCGATCTGGAAGTAGCGGTCGAACCCGGCGATCATGCACAGCTGCTTGAACTGCTGCGGCGCCTGCGGCAGCGCGTAGAACTTGCCCGGATGCAGCCGCGAGGGCACCAGGAAGTCGCGCGCGCCCTCGGGCGAGGAGGCCGTCAGGATCGGCGTCTGGAACTCGGTAAAGCCCTCCTCCACCATGCGCCGGCGGATCGAGGAGATAATCGCCGAGCGCTTGACGATGTCGTTGTGCATCGTCTCGCGGCGCAGATCCAGGAAGCGGTATTTGAGGCGGGTCTCTTCGGGATATTCCGGCTCGCCGAACACCGGCACCGGCAGCTCGCGCGCCGTCGACAGCACCTCCAGCTCGCGGATGAAGACCTCCACGTGGCCGGTGGGCAGCTTGTCGTTGGCGGTCGCGCCGTCGCGCAGCTTGACCTCGCCGTCGATGCGGATCACCCATTCGGAGCGCACCGTCTCGGCCAGCTTGAAGGCGGGCGAGTCGGGGTCGGCGACGCACTGGGTCAGGCCGTAATGGTCGCGCAGATCGATGAACAGGAGGCCGCCATGATCGCGCACCCGATGGACCCACCCGGACAGGCGGACGGACTGGCCCGCATCCTCGGCGCGCAGCGCGGCACAGGTGTGGCTTCGGTAGCGGTGCATGGAACGGGCCTTCCTTCTTAGAGCGCGTCGGGGCGACATGGCATCACGTCGGGGCGGCGCGCAAATCAAGTATCGAGCGGCTGGCGGGCGTACGCGGATGCGTGCGCCAGACGCCAGGGGACGCGCCGCAAGGGCCATCTTGCCCGGCCAAAGTCAAGGCACCGGGCCGGCGCGCGCGCACGAAAGCGCGCGATGACAGCCGATCCGGTCATCCTCACCCTGCAATTCGACAGCGCCACCGCGGCGTTTTTCGAGCGCCAGCGGCAGGCGTATTTTCCGCCCGCCCTCAACCGCACACCGGCCCATCTCACCCTGTTTCACGCGTTGCCGGGCGAGGATCCGAACCGTCTGCTCGCGGCAATCGCGCCGCACACGCGTCGCGCACCCTTTCCGCTCGCCGTGGACGGGCTGATGAAACTGGGACGCGGCGTCGCCTACCGCATCGCCTCCGAGCCGCTGCTCGCGCTGCGCAAGGCGCTGGCCGACGCATGGCGGGACGATCTCACGCGGCAGGATCGGGAGAAATTCCGCCCGCACGTGACGATCCAGAACAAGGTGACCCCGGAGACGGCGCGCGCGACGCTGGAGGTGCTCGCCCGCGACTTCGAACCCTTCGCCGCCACCGCCGAGGGGTTGCAGCTCTGGCACTATCGCGGCGGGCCGTGGGCGCCGCTGGCGGCGGTGCCGTTCGCGCTGCGCTGAGAAGGCGCGCGCCTCAGTAGTGGCGCAGCAGCGCGGCGAGCTTGCCCTGAATGCTCACCCGGTCGGCGCCGAAGATGCGCGTCTCGTACTGCGGGTTGGCCGCTTCCAGGGCGATGGTGTTGCCGCGCTTGCGCAGGCGCTTCAGCGTCGCCTCCTCCTCGTCCACCAGCGCGACGACGATGTCGCCCGTCTCGGCGTGGGAGGTGCGTTTCACGATCACGGTGTCGCCGTCGTGGATGCCGGCGTCGACCATCGAATCGCCGCGCACCTCGAGGGCGAAATGCTCGCCCGCGCCCAGCATGTCGGCCGGCAGGTGCACCGCGTGGCTCTTCTGCTGGATCGCCTCGATGGGAACGCCGGCGGCGATGCGGCCCATCATCGGCACGTCGACCACCTCCACGCTCGGCTGTACGGGACGCAGCGGCGGGCGAATGAAAGGGGTGCGCTCAGGCGCCGGCTTCTGAAGCGAACCTTCGATTACCGCGGGAGAGAAGCCCTTCTGGCGGACGCCCGGTGTCATCGAATCGGGCAGGCGCAGGACTTCCAGCGCACGGGCCCGGTTGGGCAGGCGCCGGATGAAACCGCGTTCCTCCAAGGCTGTGATCAACCTGTGGATACCCGACTTGGATTTGAGCTCCAGCGCGTCCTTCATCTCTTCGAACGACGGTGGCACGCCCGTTTCGGTCATCCGTTCGTGGATGAACATCAAGAGATCGTACTGCTTCTTCGTCAGCATTTGTCCACCTGGTGTGCTCACCAGCCTAGGGCCGGCTCACTTCATGTTGGCGAATCGTTTCACTCGATTCGGTCCACACTCTATACACGTTCATCGTGTGTTCTACAACTCGACACGGATGCACATCGCGGCTTAAACGTTATAGCGCAATGTATTGGCAAGCGTCTCCCTCGCGGCTTGGCGGCGCCTCAGGCATCCTTACAATGAGCGCGTCCGCCTGCGCCAGCACGGCGAGCATCGAAGAGTCCTGAATTTTGAACGGGACCAGCCGCCCCGCCTCGATCCGCGCCCTCACATGGTCGCGCCGCGGGCCGTTGGCATCCAGCGATCCGCCCAGGATGCCTTCTTCCAGCTCCGGGCCGGGGCGCGCCACGCCTTGCATCGCCTCGACCATCGGCAGCAGGAAAACCAGCGTACACACCAGGCCCGATACCGGATTGCCCGGCAACCCAAGGATGAGCGGCCGCGCCGCGAACATCAACGGCTTGCCCGGCCGCACGGCGACCTTCCAGAAATCGAGCGCGATGCCGAGGTCGCCCAGCGCCGGCTGCACCAGGTCGTGGTCGCCCACCGAGGCGCCGCCCAAGGTCACGAGCACATCGGCTGCCTCCAGGCCGGCACGCGCCCGCTCGGCGATGGCCTCGCGCCGGTCGGGCGCGATGCCGAGGTCGACGGCGGTGCCGCCGGCGCGCTCGATCAGCGCCGCGATGGCCGGCGTGGTGGAGGCGATGATGCCGTCCGGCCCCGGCTCGGTGCCCGGCGGCACCAGCTCGTCGCCCGTGGCCAGCAGCGCGACGCGCGGGCGCCGTGCCACCTGGAGCGTGCCGTAGCCAGCCGCACCGGCCAGCGCGACGTGGCGCGGCGCCAGGCGCGTGCCGGCGCCAAGCAGCGTTTCGCCTTGGCGGAAATCGAGCCCGGCCGGGCGGATGTGGCGCCCCGGCCCCATCGCCTCGGTGGCGAAGAGGCGGCCGTCGCGGATTTCGGCGTCTTCCTGGATGAGCACGGTATCGGCGCCCTCCGGCACCGGCGCGCCGGTGAAGATGCGCACCGCCTCGCCGGGCGCCATGGGGGCACCGTAGCGCCGGCCGGCCGCCGATTCGCCCACCAGCGCGAGACCGCCCACGGCCAGCTCGGCGGCACGGGCGGCGTAGCCGTCCATGGCGGAGGCGTCGAACGGGGGCTGCGAGCGGCGCGCCACGATGGGCTCGGCGAGGACGCGCCCGCTCGCGGCCGCCAACGGCACCGCTTCGGCCGGCATCCGCGGCGCGGCGGCGAACAGGCGCGCGCGGGCCTCGTCGACGCCGATCATGCCGCGCGCCAGTGGCCGGAGCGCCCTCCCGCCTTTTCGAGGAGGCGGATCGGCCCGATGGTCATGCCCCGGTCGAGCGCCTTGGCCATGTCGTAGACGGTGAGGCAGGCGACGCTCACCGCCGTCAGCGCCTCCATCTCCACGCCGGTGCGCCCGGTGGTGGCGACGGAAACCTCCACGCGCACGCCCGGCAACGCCGCATCGGGCGTCAGCGACACGGTGATGCCGTCGATGGGGATCGGGTGGCACAGCGGAATGAGCTCGGACGTGCGCTTGGCGGCCATGATCGCGGCGACACGCGCCACGCCCAGCACGTCGCCTTTCTTCATATCGCCCGCCTCGATGGCGGCGAGCGTGGCCGGCGCCATCGCGATGCTGCCCTCGGCCACCGCGACGCGCTCCGTCTCGGCCTTGCGGCCGACATCGACCATGCGCACCGCCCCGTCGGCGCCGACATGGGTCAGCGCGCGGCCGAGCAGCGCGCGCGTCGCCTCGGTCACGTCCGCGTGGCGCATCAGGCTCTCGCCTACGAGGAAGGCGTGGACGCCGGCGCGCTCGAGACGCTGCACGTCGTCGTTGCCGGCGATGCCCGATTCGCCGATCACGATGCGGTTGGCCGGGACCTGCGGCGCCAGCCGCTCGGTGACGGCAAGGTCGGTGTGGAAGGTGCGCAGGTCGCGATTGTTGATGCCGATGAGGGGCGAATCGAGGCGCAGCGCCCGCTCCAGGTCGCGCTCGTCGTGCACTTCCAGGAGCGCCGCCATGCCGAGCGCGGCGGCTTCGTCCACCAGCGCCCGCGCGGTGTCGTCGTCGACGGCGGTCAGGATGACGAGGATCGCGTCCGCGCCCCATACGCGCGCCTGAAACACCTGCTCGGGGACATACATGAAGTCCTTGCGCAGGGCCGGCAGCGTGGTCGCGGCACGCGCGGCGCCGAGAAAGGCCGGGTCGCCCTGGAACGAGGGCGCATCGGTCAGCACCGACAGGCACGTGGCGCCGCCCTCGGCGTAGGCGCGGGCGAGCTGCGGCGGGTCGAAATCGGCCCGGATCAACCCCTTGGACGGGCTCGCCTTCTTGATCTCGGCAATGAGGGCGGGCTGGCCGGCGGCGACGCGGGCGCGCAACGCGCCAGCAAAATCGCGCGGCGGGGGGGCGGCCTCGGCACGGGCGCGCCAGTCCGCCGCGTCTTCTTCGAGGCGGGCGGCGGCGATCTCCTCCCGCTTATAGGCTTCGATGTGGGCGAGAATGTCCCCGCCCGTCATTCAGGCGCCACCGCGTTGGCGACGGACACGAGCGCATCGAGCCGGTTCTTGGCGAGGCCCTCGTCCAGCACCTTCTGCGACACCGCGAGCCCCTCGGCGATGGTCTCCACGACGCCAGCCACCACCAGCGCGCCGGCCGCGTTGAGGCAGGCGATATCGCGGTAGGGGCCCGGCTCGCCGGCGAGCACCGCGCTCAGCGCGGCGGCGTTGTGGGCCGCGTCGCCGCCGATGAGATCCTTCAGCTCCGCCAGCGGCAGGCCGAGGGCGGCCGGATCCACCGTCGATTCGGTGACTTCGCCCTCCACGACCTCGGCGATGTAGCTGATGCCGGTGGTGGTCATCTCGTCGAGCCCGTCGGAGCCGTGCACCACCATGGCGCGCTCGCAGCCGAGCGCCTGCAGCACGTCCGCGAGCGGCCGCACCCATTCGCGCGAGAACACGCCCACGAGCTGGCGCCGCACGCCGGCCGGGTTGGACAAGGGGCCGAGCAGGTTGAACACCGTGCGCGTGCCCAGTTCCACCCGCGCCGGGCCCACATGCTTCATCGCCGCATGGTGGGCGGGCGCGAACATGAAGCCGATGCCCGCCTTCTCGATGCAGGCGGCAATGCCGATGGGTGACAGGTCGATCCGCACGCCGAGCGCGGACAGAACGTCCGCCGCGCCGGATTTGGACGACAGCGCCCGGTTGCCGTGCTTGGCGACGGGCACCCCCGCTGCCGCCACGATGAAGGCCGCGCAGGTGGACACGTTGTAGCTGCCCGAGGCGTCGCCCCCGGTGCCGACGATGTCGATGGCGCCGACCGGCGCCGTCACCGGGATCATCTTGGCGCGCATCACCTCCACGGCGCCGGTGATTTCCTCCACCGTCTCGCCGCGCACGCGCATGGCCATCAGCAGGCCGCCGATCTGGGCCGGCGTCGCCTCGCCGGACATCAGGATGTTGAAGGCGTCGGAAGCCTCCTGGCGGGACAGCGTCGCGCCGCTCGCCGCTTTGGCCATCAGGGCTTTGAGGTTCGCCATCGTGCGCCTACCGGGTTTCGCCGACGCCGATGATCTGATCGAGCACCGGCTGATTGACCGTGGCGCCGACTGCGACCTGGCGGGCGCTCACGAACTCGTAGAGCATCGTGTCGACCATTCCCTCGTCCAGCACCTTGCGGGCGCCCTGCAGCTCCGCGTCCTCCTCGAAGAAGGCGGGCTCGGACACTTCCGTCACCTTGAGGACCACCTGGTCCCCGTTGGCGTCCTGCACGGAGGCGGTGTGGCCGAGCGGCCCCTCGAAGGCGGCCGCGTTGGCGGCCTGGGGCAGCTCCGTCGCCGGCGCACCCTGGCTGAACGGCTCGCTCACCGTGACGTCGACACCATATCGTGCGGCGACCTCTTCCGGCGGCGTGCCGTCTTCGACGGCGGCGGTCGCCTCCTCGGCCACCTTGGCGAGGCGGGTTTCCTTCTCGTCCGCGGTCCAGGCGAGGAGGACAGCGCCGCTGACCGCCTCGAACGGACGCTCCGCGGCGGGGGTGATGCCATCGACCTGCACCCACTTGAAGCTGTCGCCCACCTCGACCGGTTCGGGGTCATCGCCCTCATCGGCGCCGAAGGCGGCCGCGAGCACCTGGGGGTCGAGCGGCGGATCGAGCTGCGAATCGTCCGGCGTCACGCCGTTCTCGTCGACGCCCTCGACCGTGCGCGTGGGCAGCGAGAAGCGCTCGGCGACCTCCGCCACGCGCGCGCCGCCCGCCACCGCGTCCTCGATGCTGTCGTAGAGCGTGCGCATCTGCTCGCGCGCGTCCTCGACCGCGAGTTCGGCGCGGATCTGCGCTTCCACGGTCTCCAGCGGCAGCTTGCCGGCCGGCTCGATCTCGCTGACGCGCACCAGGACCGGCCCGAAGCGCCCGTCGACGGCGGCGGCCTTGCCCTCTTCCAGGCCGAACGCCGCGTCGGCGACCGCCGGATCCACCAGCGCGCCGCGCTCCACCATGCCGAGGTCTGCGTCGGCCATGGAGCGGTCGAGCTCGGTGAGGATGGCGGAGAAGGCCGTGCCGTCGTTGATGGCCTGGGCCGCCTTCTGGGCGATCTCCTCGTCGTCGAGCACGATCTGCTGCACGCGGCGGCGCTCCGGCGCCGCGAAGGCGCCCTCCACCTCGTAGGCGCGCTGCACGGCGTCGGCACTGACGGCGTCCGGATCGGCCAGCGCCTCGGCCGACAGCGTCACCGTCGACAGGGCGCGGAATTCGGGCGCGCGGAACTCGTCCTTGTGCGCGTCGTAGTAGGCGCGCAGCGTGGCCTCGTCGGGCGTCTCGATGGGGCCGATGGCATCGTCGGTGAGCACGAAGAAGGCGACGCGGCGGGTCTGGTTGCGGAAACGGTTATAGGCTTGCAGGTACGGCGTGGGGACCTCGAAGCCGCCGAACAGGCCGTTGACCAGCATCTCCTGCGCCGCCGCCTTGCGCTGCAGCTCGATGAACTCGGCCTCGCTGTAGCGGTTGCTGGCGAGGATCTGGTCGAACCGGAAGCGGTCGAACTTGCCGGTGGAGCCGACGAAGGCGGGATCCTGGCGGATGCGCTCGGCCAGCCGCTCGTCGCCGATGTCGATGCCGATGGCGTGGGCGGCGTCCACCTGCAACGCTTCGGTCACGAGCTGGCTCAGCACCTGGGAGGGCAAGCCCACGGCCAGCGCCTCCTGCGGCGTCAGCTGGCGGCCGAACTGGCGGGCCGTGTTGGCGATGGCACGCTCGTAGACACGCGCGAACTCGGCCGCCGGCACGGGCGTATCGCCGGCGCGCGCAACCTCGGTGGGGTCGATCTGGTTGACGAACCCGGAGATGCCCCACAGCGAAAAAGCCGCAACCAGAACGGCGATGAGGATTTTCGCGTAGATGGTTTTGGCGCCGCGCCGCATTGCGTTCAGCATGAGAACAGGAACATTTCAATTGACTGGGGACAGCCGCTTTCCCGCGGCGGTCCGAATGATAAATTGAGGGCAGACGAGCCGCAAGCGCGTCCCGCACCCCGGCGACCGCACCACACCTGCCCCACCGAGATCGAATTTGCAAAGGCCCTTTGAATGCTGATTGCCGGAAACTGGAAAATGAACGCCGCCTCCATGGAGGAATTCGGCAAGATGCTGGCTCGTGCGCCCGAGGCTGCCGCAAAAGGCGTCGATCTCCTCGTGTGCCCACCTTTTGTGCTGCTGCATCGGCTGGCCGAGCAGGCCCAGGGCTCGGTGCTCGAAATCGGCGCGCAGGACAGCCACTATGAGGACGAAGGCGCCTTCACCGGCAACGTTTCGCCCAGGATGCTTGCCGATAGCGGCGCGACGGCCGTCATCCTGGGCCACTCGGAGCGCCGTTCCGACCACCGCGAATCGGACGAGCTGGTGGCCAAGAAGGCGCTCGCCGCCCAGCGCGCCGGCCTCAGGACCATCGTGTGCGTCGGCGAAAGCGAGGAGGAGCGCGACGCGGGCGAGGCGGAGGCCGTGGTGACGCGCCAGCTCATCGGCAGCCTGCCCGATACGCTCGATCCCGCCGGCCTCATCGTCGCCTACGAGCCCGTCTGGGCCATCGGCACCGGCCGCACGGCCTCCACCGACGATATCGGCTCGATGCACGGCCTGATCCGCTCCGGCCTCGCCAGGCGCCTCTCCAGCCGCGCGGTCCCGATCCTCTATGGCGGCTCCGTCAAGCCGGCCAACGCGTCGCAGATTCTGTCGGTCGACAACGTGGGCGGCGCGCTGGTGGGGGGCGCGAGCCTCAAGGCGGACGATTTCCTCGCCATCGCCCTCGCCGCCCCCGACGGGCGGCGCTGACCGGGCGACCGGCTTTCGCCGCCCCGCGAACGCCCCCCGCCGCGCAACGCGCCCTAGTCGGGCCACTCCCCCGCTTCGCCGAGGTCGTAGTAGAGGCCCGCCATTATCTTGAGGCCCTCCTCGAAGATGTGGGCGGGCACGTGCTCGTTGGGCGCGTGCTGGGAGCAGCCCGGATAGGAATGCGGCACCCACAGCGTCTTCATGCCGACCACCTCGGCGAAGATGTCGTTGGGCAGTGTGCCGCCGAAATTGGGCAGCACCATCGGCGGCTCGCCCAGCGTCTCCTCGATCGAGCGCGCCGCGCGCACCACCCAGGGGTCCTCCGGGTCGAGCCGCGTCGCGCGCACCATCGACTGGCGGCCGCGCTCCAGGGCCACATCGTCGAAGCCGGCCGCGTCGAGATGGGCGCGCAGGGCCGGGATCACGTCCTGCGGCTCCACGTCGGCGGTGAAGCGGAGCTGGCAGCGCGCCCACGCCTTGTCGGGAATAGCGCTCTGGGGCGCGTCCGGATCGCCGGTGAGGAAGGTGAGCACCTCGAAGGAGCACCAGGCATACACCTGCTCGACCTTGGTGAGCCCCGGCTCGCCCCAGGCGGGATCGATGGCCGGCTCGTCCGGCCCCGGCGCAAGTTCGAGCCCCGCGAGCGCGCGGCGGATCGAGGGCATGATCTCGGGCGGCGTCCACCCCTTCACCTTGATCTGGCCGGTGGGCCCGACGATCGCGGCAATGGCATGGGACAGGCGGATCGCCGGGTTGGACAGGAGCCCGCCCCAGTTGCCCGAATGGTGCGCACCCTCGCGCGGCGCCACCGTCATGATGATGTCGATGCCCGCGCGCGAGCCCATGAACAGCGTCGGCCGGCTGGCGGCGAAGCGCGGCCCGTCGGAGGCGACGAGAACGTCGGCCGCGAAGCGCTCCTTGTGCCGCTCGGCGAGTTCGCGCAGGCCGGGGCTGCCGGTCTCCTCGCCCATGTCCACCAGGATCTTGGCGTTGAAACCGAGCTTGCCCCGCGCCGCGAGCACCGCCTTCAGCGCCTCGAAATTGACGGTGTGCTGGCCCTTGTTGTCGGCCACCCCGCGCCCGTACCAGACCCCGTCGCGGTCGGTGATGGTCCACGGCGAGAGGCCGGCGTGCCACTCCGCCTCCTGCCCGTTCACCACATCGCCGTGGCCGTAGACGAAGACGGTGATGGGCGCGCCCTCGTCGCGCTCGGCGAAGAGGTAGGGGGCGGGTGAGGCATCTTCGTGCAAAAGCTCGGTGGCGAAGCCCATCGCCTGCAGCGAGGGCGCCATCTCGTCGGTGAGATAGGCGGCGAGCACGTCGCCGCGGTCGGGCCGCCGGCTTTCGGTGTGGATGGCGACGCGGCGCTCCAGAACCTCCCGGAACGCACCCGTCCTGAAAGCCTCCTCGGCGTTGGCGATGGCTGCCTCTCGGCTCATGGTCGTCCTTTCGTATCGATGCCGGCCGGTGCCGGGCCATGCGCTCGACAGTCGGCGATGGAGCTGCTTAGCTCAAGCTCCCCGACCGGTCGCAGGGCTCTTTCGCAGCTCCCCCGCCGGCGGAACCCCGCAATTCCGGAGTTTCCATGTCGACCG
This sequence comes from Alphaproteobacteria bacterium, assembly GCA_030431335.1. Classification (GTDB taxonomy): domain Bacteria; phylum Pseudomonadota; class Alphaproteobacteria; order Rhizobiales; family Amorphaceae; genus Acuticoccus. Next base: position 44,439 of record JAUIJH010000007.1, on the reverse strand, counting down.
CGAACGTCGCCGAACATCTCGCCAAGCTCGTCTCCTTCCCCACCATCAGCGTCTCCTCCAACCTCGACCTGCTCGACTACGTGGAAGAGACGGCAAAACCCTATGGCGCGACGTTCCGCCGCTTCTCCAACGAGGCCGGCGACAAGGCGAGCCTGCTCGTCACCATCGGGCCGGAAGTGGCCGGAGGCATCGCGCTTTCGGGCCACACCGACGTCGTCCCCACCGAGGGCCAGGCGTGGACGGGCGACCCGTGGACGCTGCGCGAGCGCGACGGCTGGCTGGTCGGCCGCGGCGCCTCCGACATGAAGGGCTTCCTCGCCTCCTGCCTCGCCGCCCTGCCGGAGATGGCCAAGGCACCGCTCTCGCGACCCATCCACCTCGCCTTCTCCTACGACGAGGAGGTGGGCTGCACGGGCGTACGCGAGATGGCCGAATGGCTCGGCGCCTCCGACATGAAGCCGCGCCTGGCGGTGATCGGCGAATCGAGCGAGATGGGCGTCGTCGGCGCGCACAAGGGCGGCCTCATCGGCTGGACCACCGTGCGCGGCAAGCCCGGCCACTCCTCCCAGCCCGACAAATACGTCAACGCGGTGATGATCGCCGCCGAGCTCATCGGCGAGATCAACCGCATCCGCGCCGAAATGCGCGCCGGGCCGCAGATCGAGGGGATCGAGCCGCCCTACTCCACCATCCAGGTCAACCAGATCATGGGCGGCCTGCACGGCAACATCGTCGCCGAGGAGTGCCGCTTCTTCTGGGAGATGCGCATCATTCCGGGCGAGAGCGACCTGGCCGTGCTGGAGCGGATGCAGGCGCACGCGCGCACGCTGGAGCCGGCGATGAAGGCGATCGACCCCGCCACCGGCATTTCCGTCGACGTGCAGGCGCGCATCCCGGCGCTGAGGCGCAACGACGACCCGAACATCGAGTCCGAGATGCTGTCGCTGACCGGCGCCAACCACGTGCGCATCGTGCCCTACGGCACCGAGGCGGGCATTTTCCAGAACGCGGGCATGCCGGCGATCATCGTCGGCCCCGGCACCAACGGCCAGGCGCATCAGCCGGACGAGGCCATCCCGCTGATGCAGCTCGAGCGCTGCGTCTCCTTCCTCGGCAAGCTCGCCCAGAGCTGCCGTTGACACGACGCCGGATCGAACCGGGAGGAAACACCATGACCCAAGAGGCTCTCAAAGCCGGCGGCACCGCCGTTGTGACGGGCGGCGCCAGCGGCATCGGCCTGGCGGCGGCCAAGCGCTTCGCCGCCCTCGGCCTCAACGTGTGCCTTGCCGACCTCGGCGAGGACCGTCTGGCAGCCGCCGCCGACGCGGTGCGGCAGGCGGCCACCCAGGGCGCCGAGGTGATGACACGCGCCACCGACGTGAGCGTGCGCGCCGAGCTGGAAGGGCTGCGCGATGCCGTCGCCACCCGCTTCGGCGGCACCGATGTGTTGATGAACAACGCCGGCGTGCAGCCGGGCAGCGCCATCTTCGGCCCGGCCGAGAACTGGCAGAAGGTGCTGGCGGTGAACCTGTGGGGCGTGATCAACGGCGCCCAGGTGTTCGTGCCGCAGATGGTCGAGCGCGGCCGTCCGGGGATCGTCATCAACACCGGCTCCAAGCAGGGGATCACCACCCCGCCGGGCGATCCGGCCTACAACGTGTCGAAGGCGGGGGTGAAGGTGTTCACCGAGGCGCTCGCCCACGAGATGCGCAGCACCGGCAAGCCGATCTCGGTGCATCTGTTGATCCCCGGCTTCGTCTTCACCCCGCTCGCGGCGGGCGGACGCACCGAAAAGCCCGCCGGCGCGTGGACGGCCGACCAGACCGCCGATTTCATGATGGCCCGCATGGCCGACGGCGACTTCTACATCCTGTGTCCCGACAACGACGTCTCGCGCGCCCTCGACGAGCGGCGCATCCTGTGGGCGGCGGGGGACATCGTGGAGAACCGCACGCCCCTGTCGCGCTGGGATCCGGACTATGCGGACGCCTTCGCGCAGTTTGCCAAGCTCGACAAGTAGCGCAAGGCGGACGGCGCCCGTGCGCCGTCCCGCTCTATCGGGGGACATGGCCGCCCATCGGCGCTACTGGCGCTCGGGAGCGTCCGGCGCCGGAGTGTCGGGCGCCGCGGCGCCCTCGCCCGTCTCGGGAGCGCTGCCTGCCTCGGCGGCGGCGCCACTCTCGGGGGCATCGCCCATTTCGGGGGCATTGCCAGTCTCGGGCGCATCGCCCGTCGCGAGGGCATCGGCCGTCTCGGGCGCGTCGGTGGGCTTCGACTTGCGCTTGCGCCGGCGTGACTTGCCGGAGGGAGGCGGCGGATTGACCGGGCGCTCGCATTCGATGGTGCGCAGATTGCGGCCGTCGAAGGCGATGGCGATCTCGCCCGCCCGAAGCCGCAAGGCCGCCTCGCCGAAGACGACGCGGCGCCAGCCGCTGAGGGCCGGCGCTTCACCGCCGGAGACGATGGTTTCCAGATCGTCCACCGTCGCGAGCACCTTGGGCGCCACGCCGTGCGCCTCGGCCGACAGCTTCAGCAGCACCTTCATCAGCTCGACGGCGGAGTTGGCGCCCTCGATGCTCGGCTTGCGCTTGGGGAGGCTCGGCATGCTTTCGGGCGGACGCTCGGCCACCTCGGCCACCGTCTCCGCGATGAGCTGGCCGAGCCGCGAGCGCTCGAACCCCTTCGGCGCGGCGCGCAGGCGCCCCATCGCGGCCTGGCTCGCCGGCCGCTGCAGCGCGATCTCGTAGATCAGATCGTCCTTCATCACGCGGTTGCGCGGCACGTCGCGCTGGCGCGCCTCGCGCTCGCGCAACGCCGCGATCTCCTGCAACACCGCCAGTTCCATCGGCTGGCGGGCGCGCGACTTCAAGCGGCGCCACGCGTCCTCCGGCTTGAGGTCGTAGGTCGCCGGCGAGGCCAGCACGGCCATCTCCTCGGCAACCCATTCCTCCCGGTCGGCGCGCTGCAACGCGTCGCGCAGGTGGAGATAGACGTCGCGCAGATGCGTCACGTCGGCCAGCGCGTAGGTGAGCTGCGCCTCCGTCAACGGCCGCTCGGCCCAGTTGGTGAAGCGGGACGACTTGTCCACCGTGTGCCCCGTCACCCGCATCACGATCTGGTCGTAGGCGACGCTGTCGCCGAAGCCGCACACCATGGCGGCGACCTGGGTGTCGAAGATCGGCTGCGGCACCCGGCCCGACAGGTGGTGGAAGATCTCGATGTCCTGCCGCGCGGCGTGGAACACCTTGACTACCGCCTCATTGTCGAGGAGCCCGAACAGCGGCTCCAGCGACAGCCCCTCGACCAGCGGATCGATGATGGCCGCTTCGTCCGCCGAGGCGATCTGGATCAGGCACAGCTTGGGCCAGAACGTCGTCTCGCGCATGAATTCGGTGTCGACGGTGACGAACGGCGCGTGCGCCAGGCGTTCGCACAGCGCTGCAAGTTCGTCGGTTTGGCCGATGGTTTCGATCGTCATCTAAATGGGAGGCTTTTCGGGCGCGGGGTAAACGTCGGCATCCTCCATCGGCTGCGATGGGAAGCCGGCGATGGAACTGAAATGTGCCTTGTCGCGCGCGATTTCGACAGGGCTTTGCGCGAATGCGGTCAACAGTTCGGCGATGGAGCGCAGGGCGTGCAGGTGTATCCGCTCGTAGCCGTGCGAGGCGTCGATGCCGAACGCCACCAGCGAGGTGCGCACATCCCAGCCCGCCTCCAGCGCGGCGGCGCTATCGGAGCGGTAGTAGCGGAAGATGTCCTTCTGGTAGCGGATCTCGTTGTCCTGGCACAGCTTCACCAGCTTGTTGGTGAGGTGGAAGTCGAACGGTCCGGCCTGGTCGGCCATCGCGATGGTGACGCCGAATTCCGCGCTCGCCTGACCGGGCGCGGAGGTGCCGTTGTCCACCGTGATCAGCGAGGCGATGTCGTCGGTCAGCACCGAGGCCCCGCCGATGCCCACCTCCTCGGCGATGGAAAACAGGATGAAGAGATCGACCGGCAGCTCCGCCTTCTCGCGGATCAGCGCCTCCAGCGTCGCGAACAGGATCGCCACGCCCGCCTTGTCGTCCAGATGGCGCGAGACGATGAAGTCGTTGTCCATGAACTCCGGCTGCGGGTCGATGGCGACGAGATCGCCGATCGAAAAGCCGAACTTGACCAGATCAGCCGCTCCGCGCACCGGCAGGTCGACGCGCAGCTCGAGGTTGGTCCAGGCGACGGGCTGGGTGTCGATCTCGTCGTTGAAGACGTGGCCGCTGGCCTTGAGCGGCAAGATGGTGCCGCGATAGGCGCCCTGGTCGGTGAAGACGGTGACGCGGGCCCCCTCGGCGAAGCGGGCCGACCAGGTGCCGACCGGCACCAGCTCCAGCCGCCCGTTGTCCTTCAGCATCTTCACCTGGGCGCCGAGGGTGTCGAGATGGGCGATCATCGCGCGGGCGCCGCGGGCGCTCTTGCCACGCAGCCGCGCCCGGATCGCCCCGCGGCGGGTGACTTCCATCTCGACGCCGAGACGGCGCAACTCCGCCACCGCCGCCCGCACGATGGTGTCGGTATAGCCGGTGGGCGAGGCGATCGACAAAAGCTCCGCCAGCGTGTCCTTCAGGTAAACCGTGTCGATGGTCAGACGGGACAAGGCGGTTGCGTTTCCTCTGCTCTGCGGTTGGCCGCTCGCCGCGCGTCATAGGGCATCGACTGCGGAAACAACAGGTCGACGAAGCGTTCGGCGGTCGGCTGCGGCTCGTGATTGGCAAGGCCCGGCCGCTCGTTCGCCTCGATGAAGCGATACTCCGGCTCGCGGTGCGAACGCACGATGAAATCCACGCCGACCACAGGAATGTCAATGGCGCGCGACACCCGCACGGCGGCATCCACCAGCGCCGGATGCACGTGATCGGTCACGTCGTGGATGGTGCCGCCGGTGTGCAGGTTGGCGGTGCGGCGCACCTCCAGCTCGCGCCCCTCCTCGATGACGGTGTCGAGCGTCACCCCGCTGTCGCGCAGGCAGCGCTCGACTTCGCCGTCGATGACGAGCGTCGCCTCGCCGCCGGTGGCGGCCGAGCGCCGGCGGCTGTGCTTTTCGATCAGCACCCGCGCCGTGCTCTTGCCGTCGCCGAACACGCGGGCCGGCTTGCGCACCGCCGCCGCCACCAGGCGATGGTCGATGACCACAAGGCGCAGATCGTCGCCGGCGACGAATTCCTCCACCAGCACCCGGTCGCACACGTCGCGCGCCAGCTTGTAGGCGACTTCCAGGTCGTCCCCCGCCTTGAGGCCGACGGAAATTCCGCGCCCCTGCTCGCCGCGCGCGGGCTTGACCACCACGCGCTCGTGACGCTCCAGGACGGCGGCGATCTCCTGCGCATTCGCCACCTCCACCTCGTCCGGCACGGCGATGCCGGCGCGCTCCACCACGCGGCGCGAGACGGCCTTGTCGTCGCAGATCGACATGGCGACGGCCGAGGTCAGTTCCGAGAGCGATTCCCGGCAACGGATCGAGCGCCCGCCATAGGTCAGGCGGAAGAACCCGTTGGCCGCGTCGGTCAGCTCCACGTCGATGCCGCGCCGCCAGGCCTCCTTGACGATGATGAGGGCGTAGGGGTTGAGGTCGTCCGTCGGCGCGGGGCCGGCGAACAGGCGCTCGTTGATGGGGTTCTTGCGCTTGATGGTGAACACCGGCTCGCGGCGGAAGCCGAGCTTTTCGTAGAGCTGGATGGCCAGATCGTTGTCGTGCAGCACCGAAAGGTCGAGCGTGGCGACGCCGCGCGCCTGGAAGATCTCCGCGAGGCGGCGCACGAGCTGCTCGCCGACGCCCGAATGGCGGCATTGCGGGTCGACGGCCAGGCACCACAGCGAGGAGCCGTGATGGGGCTCGCCGAACGCCCGGAAATGGTCGATCCCGGTGACCGTGCCGACGATCTCGCCGGTGATGTCGTCCTCGGCGACGAGATAGGAAAAGGCGCGGCTGTCGCGCTTCTTCCAGAAGAAATCCGGCCGAACCGGCACCATGCCGCGCGCGCGGTAGATGGTGTTGACGGCTTCGGCGTCCTCCAGGCTCGTCAGGCGGCGGACGGTGAAGCCGGTCCGCTGCTGGCGGGCGGGACGGTAGGTCGACAGGTCCAGCCGATAGGCGTGGCTCGGATCCAGGAACAATTCCAGCGGCGCGGCCGACAGCATCACGTGCGGCTCACGCACGTAGAAGGCGATGTCGCGACGGCCGGGCCCCTCCCGGCGCATCGCCTCGGCGAGATCGTCGGGCGAGTTGTAGGTGTGCGCGAAATGCAGCGTACCCCACCCGCAATCCAGCCCGACATTGGTGAGGTCGGGACCGGTGGGCTGATCCGTACCGTGCGTTCGCTCATGGTTGCGGCGCAAACGATCGGCCAGTGCGTGGGACGTCTTGCTCATCATCGAGCCCCGCTCATATGTCGTGCGCCTGAAGCCACATCTCCAACAGCGCCACTTGCCACAGTTCCGATCCGCGTAGCGGTGTAATATGGGCAGGCGGATCTGCAAACAGCCGCTCCAGATAGGCCGGCTGGAACAACCCTCGATCGCGTGCCGCCGGCGCGTCCATCACGCCGCGCACCATGTCGAGCACCGGGCCGGAAATGTATTTCAGCGCCGGCACCGGGAAGTAGCCCTTCTTGCGGTCGATCACCTCGTGCGGCACCAGCAGGCGCGCGACGTCCTTGAGGACGCCCTTGCCGCCCTGGGCGAGCTTGTGCTGCGGCGGCACGCGCGCGGCCAGCTCGCACAGCTCATGGTCGAGGAACGGCACGCGCGCCTCCAGGCCCCAGGCCATGGTCATCGCGTCGACGCGCTTCACCGGGTCGTCCACCAGCATCACGGTGGAATCGATGCGCAGCGCCTTGTCGACCGGATCGTCCGCCCCCGGCAGGTTGAAGTGCGAGCGCACGAATTCGCCCGCCGCGTCATGGTCGGGCAGGTAGCGCGGCGACACTTCCTCGGTCATGCGCTGGAAGGAGCGGTCGAAGAAGGCGTTGCGGTAGCTCTCGAACGGGTCGTTGGCCGACGCCATCGGCGGATACCAGTGATAGCCGCCGAACACCTCGTCCGCCCCCTGGCCGGACTGCACCACCTTGATATGCTTGGCCACCTCCCGCGACAGCAGGAAGAAGCCCACGTTGTCGTAGGAGACCATCGGCTCGTGCATGGCGCCGACGGTCGCGGGCATTGCCTCGATCATCTCCGAGGACGGGATGAAGATCTTGTGGTGGTCGGTGCCGAAGCGCTCCGCGATCAGGTCCGAGTACTGGTACTCGTTGCCCACTTCGCCGTGCGCGTCCTCGAAGCCGATGGAGAAGGTCTTGAGCCCCTGCTGCCCAGCCTCGGCGAGGAGCGCGACGATCACGGACGAATCGACACCGCCCGACAGCAGCACCCCCACCGGCACGTCCGCCACCATGCGCCGGTCGACCGCCGTGCGCAGCGCCTCCAGCACCCGGTCGCGCCACACCTCGGCCGGCGTCTCCACGTCCTCGCTGGTGCGCTCGTAGCTGATGCGCCAGTACACCTCGTCGCTGAAGCGGCCGTCCGGCTCGATGGTGCGCAGCGTCGCCGGCGGCAGCTTTTTCACGCCGTTGAGGATGGTGCGCGGCGGCGGCACCACCGCGTGGAAGCTCATGTAGTGGTTGAGGCCGACCGGATCGATCGAGGTATCGACGTCGCCGCCCGCCAGGATGGCCTGCAGCGAGGAGGCGAACCGCAGGCTCTGACCGCTCTGGGCATAGTAGAACGGCTTGATGCCGAACCGGTCGCGCGCGAGCACCACGCGGCCCGTCTCGCGCTCGTGGATGGCGAACGCGAACATGCCGTGGAACTTCTCCACGCAGTGCGGCCCCCAGGCGTGATACGCCTTCAGGATCACTTCGGTGTCGCCGGAGGAGAAGAACGTATAGCCCTTCGCCTCCAACTCCTTGCGCAGCTCGGGGTAGTTATAGATGCAGCCGTTGAACACGATGGTGAGGCCGAGCACGGGATCCACCATCGGCTGCGCCGAGCGCACCGACAGGTCGATGATCTTGAGCCGGCGATGGCCGAATGCCACCCGGTCGCGCGCCACCACGCCGGCCCCGTCCGGGCCGCGCGGTGCCATCGCATCCGCCATCGCGGCCACCCGTCTGGCCGAAGCCGGCGAGCCATCGAACGTGATCTCGCCGCAAATCCCACACATGCTGAACCTCTTTTTTCGCGCCCTCGTGATAAGCGACAGTGGATACCAATGAAAGGTCCGTCCGGCGCGCGAGCCGATCTGCGCCCCTTCCACGTCGCCTCGCCGCCGCACGATCGGCCGTGGGAAGGCGCGCCCGTCCAAATATTGCGCCCGCTCAGAAATGGTAGGCCAACAGGCGCTTAATTAAAGGGCAGCCGAATTGCGGGGGGGCCTTCGCAGGCGTCTTCCGTTGGGGTGGGTCGCGCGCCTCGTTTGCGCCTTTGCGGGGTGTATGGCATGAGCGCGATGCGCGACGGGGCCTCGTCAAAGCCATGTCCGGGCTCGCTTTCCCGGGGTCGCGCGCCGGCGCGGGCGTGATGGAATGGTAGACATACCGGACTTAAAATCCGGAGGCGCAAGCCGTGGGGGTTCGAGTCCCCCCGCCCGTACCATCTTTGTTGCGCTACCGCCCTCCGGGCTACTTGAGCGGGTTTTGTTGCGCTACCGCCCTCCGGGCTGCTTGAGCGGGTTTTGTTGCGCTACCGCCCTCCGGGCTGCTTGAGCGGGTTTTGTTGCGCTACCGCCCTCCGGGCTGCTTGAGCGGGTTTTGTTGCGCTACCGGCCTCCGGCCTACTTGAGCGCGGTTGTTGCGCTACCGGCCTCCGGCCTGCTTGAGCGCGGTTGTTGCGCTACCGGCCGCGCGGTTCAAGCAAGGCCGGCTGCCGGTGCCAGGCAGACTAGGCTACGCGGTCGCCCTTCTTGACCGTGACGGCGCGGCTGTCGGCGGCGGGGAGCATCTTGGCGGCGTCGCGGGTGACCACCACGTCGAGCACGGTCGGGCCGGTGGGGTGGGCGAAGGCCGCGGCGAAGGCGGCCGAAAGGTCGGCCGGATCCTCCACGCGGATGCCCTTGGCGCCCATCGCCTCGGCGACGGCGGCATAGTTGGTGTCGGCGAGGTCGGAGGACTGGTAGTTGCCCGCGCCGTACATCAGGTGCTGCAGCGCCTTCACGTAGCCGGAGGCGGCGTTGTTCACCACGATGATGGTGACGGCGAGCTTCATGCGGATGGCAGTTTCCAGTTCGCCCAGCGTCATGTTGAAGCCGCCGTCGCCGGTGAGCGCCGCCACCATGCGGTCCGGCGCGGCGAGCTTGGCGCCCATCGCCCCCGGCAAGCCGTAGCCGATTGAGGCGAAGCCGCGGTCGGGCACGAAGGTGCGGCCCGGCAGGCGCGTGTCGAACAAAAGCCCGCCCCAGTGCGCGGCAAAGCCGCCATCGGCGACGAAGATGCCGTCGTCCGGCAGCGCGGCGCGCAGTTCGCCGATCAAGCGGCCCATCGCGATGGGCACCTCGTCGGAGGCATAGCGGGGCGCCGCCTCGACCTGCCAGGCCGCCTTCCGCGCCGCGATCTCGGCGTGATAGTCGGCCCGCGCCGCCTTGGCGTTGGCCGCGTTGGGGGCCATCGCGGCGTGGAGGTCGAGCAGGCCGGCGCGCGCGTCCCCCCACAGCCGCAGGCTGGGCTGGAAGGTGCGGCCCATTTCCTCGGCCACGATGTCGAGGTGGATCAGCGTGCGGTCGGCCGCGGGCACCGTGTAGCGCTTGGTGGCGATCTCGCCGAGCTTGCAGCCGATCACCAAAATCGCGTCGGACTCGGCGATCAGCCCGTTGGCGATCCGGTCGTAGCGGCCGAACAGGCCGACGGACATCGCGTCGGTGCAGGGGATCGCGCCCTTGCCGGTCAAGGTGTGCGCGACGGGGATGCCGTTTTCCTGCGCCACGTGGGTGAGAACGTCCGCCGCGCCGGAGATGTGCACCCCGCCGCCGGCGAGGATGATCGGCCGCGCGGCGTTCTCCAGCAGCAACGCCGCTTCGGCTAGCGAATCCGCCTCCGGCCGGCACCGCAACGCCGGGGCCTGCGCGAAGGCCGGGTCGAGCCCGAACGCCCCGTCCTCGAAGCCGAAGGTGCCGTGCGCCACGTCCTCCGGCACGTCCACCACCACCGGGCCGGGCCGGCCGGTGGTGGCGATCTCGTAGGCGCGGCGCATCATCTCGGGAATGCGCGCCACCGTCTCGACCTTGAGATAGGCCTTGGTGGCGGGGGCAAGGATCGCGGCCTGGTCGGTCTCCTGCGTCATGTTCTTGCCGGCGTGGTCGCGGTTGGCGGCGCCCACGATCACCACCAGGGGCGAGCCGGAATTGAGCGCCTCCACCAGTCCGGTGACGAGGTTGGTCGCCCCCGGCCCCAAGGTGGCGTCCGCAAGCCCCACCCGGCCCGACACCTTGGCGTAGGCATCGGCCAGGAACACGGCGCAGCGCTCGTCGTTGATGAGGTGGTGGTCGAGCCCCAGCCGGCGCGCCGCGTCGTAGAAGGGCAGGAGCTGGAAGCCGCCCATGCCGAACATCGGCCCGCCGCCCGCGGCAAGGATCATGCGGGCGATCGCCTCGCCGCCGGTCATCTCGTTGGTCAAAGCTCTTCCTTCGTCACCACCTGGACGCGGCGGATGGCAGCCGCGCTCTGCGCCGTCGAAACGCCCATCCCGGCCGCCATGTAGCCCCCGTCCACGAACAGGGTGTGGCCGGAAATGTAGCTGCTCTCCTCTGCCGTCAGGAAGGCGACCGCACGCGCCACCTCCGAGGCCTCGCCGTAGCGCGCCATCGGGATGGTGCGCTGGTAGTCGGCGCGCGCCTCCGCGGTGTGGCGCTCGCGCGAGAGGGCGGTGTCGATCGGCCCCGGCGCGACCGTGTTGGCGGTGATGCCGTAGGGGCCGAGTTCCAGCGCCATCTGGCCGGCGAGATGGATCTGCGCCGCCTTGGCGGTGCCGTAGGCGGTGCGCGCATAGCCCGCCCGCGCGCCGGAGATGGACGAGATCGCCACGAAACGCCCGGCACGACCGTAGGTCACGAGGTCGAGGGCGGCGAGGCGGAAGATCTCGAACCCGGCGAGCAGGTTGACCGCCAGCGTCTCCTGGAACATCGCGCGGTCCGTTTCCAGGAACGGCGCCACCGGCGCGATGCCGGCGCAATGCACCACGATGCCGATGGGCCCCAGCGCATCGAACGCGCCGCGGTAGACCTCGCGCACCACCTCCGCGTCGGACAGGTCGCCCGAAAAGGCGATCGCGTCCGGCAGGCTCGCGGCCGCTTCGTGCACCGCGGGGTCGATGTCGACGAGCGCGACCCGCTTGCCCGGCCCGATGACGCGCGCGATTTCCAGCCCCATCGCGCCCGCCCCGCCGGTGATCAGCGCCGTCGGCGGCAAGGGTCCCGGCTTCGCCACCGGCGTGTTGTTGCCCATCATGCCGAGGGGACCGTCAACGAGAGGCCGCCATCGACCGGGATCACGGCGCCGGTGATGTAGCTCGCCGCGTCGGAGGCGAGGAAGACGGCCGCCTGCGCCACCTCGAACGCGGTCCCCTGCCGGCGCATCGGCGGCGCCGCGGCGCGCCTTGCGGCCAGATCCGCGGCCGCCGTCGCCCGCCCCGCGATGTGGTGGGTGACGTGCGGCGTATCGATGAGACCCGGCATGATCACGTTGGACCGGATGCCGTCGGCGGCATGGGCCACGGCGATCGTCTGCGACAGCCGGTTGAGCGCCGCTTTGGAGGCTTCGTAGGAAGCGTATTGGTAGCCGCCTGAGGCGACCGCAGCCACCGAGGAAATGAACACGAACGCTCCCTTCTTCGCCGACTTCATGATCGGCAACGCCGCGGAGGCCGCCAACATGGCACCCTCGACATTCACGGCAAACACTGCACGCCATTGCGCCAGGTCGGCATCCTCGATGCCGCCGGGCTGGCTCACGCCGACGTTATAATGAACAATTTGCGGGTTGCCCAAGTGTTCCGCGCACGCATGCGTCGCCGCATGCGCCGCACCCTCCTCGGTCACGTCGGCGATGAAGGGGTGGGCCGTGCCGCCTTCGGCCTCGATCAGGCGCACGGTCTCCTGCGCCGCCGCGCCGTCGCGGTCGATGCACAGAACCTGCGCGCCCTCGCGCGCGAACAGCACCGCGGCGGCCTTGCCGTTGCCCCAGCCCGGCCCGACGGAGCCGGCGCCGTACACCATCGCGATCTTGCCCGCCAGCTGTCCGCTCATGCGCCCTCGCCCCCTCGCCGCCGGCACGACGATATCGCCGCCGCCAGGCGTTGCTGCGCCCCTACCCTGTCACGTCTTGCACCGGGCGCCACTCCCCCGCCCCTTCTTCGGCCGACGATTTCGCTAGCCGATCGCGGCGCGCAAGGCGGCGCGGGCGAGGAGTTGGGTCGAATTGAGTGTCGGCAGCCCCGCCTCCACGTCGCTTAGGATCAACGGCAGCTCCGTGCACCCCAGGACGACCGCCTCGCAACCCGTCTCGGCCAGCGCGGCGATGACGCCCAGACAAACCTTCCGCGCCGACCCGTCGAGCCGCCCCTCGACCAGTTCGTCCATGATCGCCCGGTCGACGGCGCGGCGCGACGGCAGCTCGGGAATGCGGATGGAAATGCCGGCCCGCTCCATCGCGTCCGGATAGACCGCGCTCTCCACCAGCCAACGCGTTCCCATCAGCCCGAGGCGGGTGAAGCCCCGCGCCTCCGCCTCGGCGGCGACCGCATCGGCGATGCTGATGAAGGGCGCGGGGAACGCCTCCACCGTGCCGAGCGCCTGGTGGATGGTGTTGTCGGGGCAGATGAGGATCTCCGCGCCCGCCGCGCACAAGATGTCGGCCGAATGGGCCATCAACGCGCCGACCTTGCTCCATTCGCCCGCCTCCAGCGCGGCCACGTAGCGGGCGAGCGAAGGGGTGTGCATGGTGATCTCGGGGTGCGCGTAGGGCCGCCCCATCATGGCCGGCGCCTCGGTGCAGATGGTGCGGTAGCACAGCGAGGCCCCCTCGGCCGAGCAGGCGATGATGCCGATATGCTTGGGGGCCCGGGCGGCGCTCACCCGCGCGCCTCGATCATCCGCAGCACCCGCTTGGCGATCGCCTCCGCCGTCACCTTCACCACGGCCTCCATGGTCGGGGCATAGGCGATCGGCGCGCGCGGGGCGGCGACCCGCGCCACCGGCACGTCGGCATGCTCGGCGACGGTGGCGGCCACCTCGGCGCCGAAGCCGCTCACCCCCACCGCTTCGTGGGCCACGAGCACGCCCCCGGTTTTCGAGGCGGAGGCCAGCACCAGTTCCTGGTCCCAGGGCCACAGCGTGCGCAGGTCGATCACCTCCGCCGCCACGCCCTGCTCGGCCAGGATCTCCCCCGCCCGCTCCGCCTCACGCGCGCACGCGGACCATGAGACGATGGTGATGTCGCCCCCCGCGCGCCGAACGGCGGCCTTGCCGAGCCCGATGGTCGCGGCGTCCTCGTCCACCTCCCCCTCCAGGGGCCACAGGTTCTTGTGCTCCATGTAGACGACCGGATCGTCGCACCGGATGGCGGCGCGCAGCAGCGCGTAATTGTCCGCCGGCGTCGACGGGCACACCACGACCAGACCCGGAATGTGCGTGTACCAGGCCTCGAGCGACTGGGAGTGCTGGGCCGCCGAGGAGCGCCACATGCCGATGGGCTCGCGCACGGTGATCGGCACCTTCGACTGGCCGCCGAACATGAAGCGCGCCTTGGCCGCCTGGTTGACCAGCTCGTCCACCGCGCACAGCGCGAAGTCGGAAAAGCGCATTTCCACCACCGGGCGCGTGCCGGTCATCGCCGCGCCCACGGCCACGCCCATGATGGCGGCCTCCGAGATGGGCGCGTCGGACACGCGCGCGGCCCCGAAGCGCTCGGCGAGGCCCTTGTACTGGCCGAACACGCCGCCCCGGCCGAGATCCTCGCCCAGGCACCAGACGCTGGGGTCGAGCTCCATTTCGCGCGCCACCGCGCGGCGGCCGGCTTCGATGTAGCTGATCAGCGCCATTTCAGTACGCCCGTTCCAGCGGCGAGCCGACATCCTGCACGTCGGCATAGGCGCCGGCCGGGTCGGGATAGGGCTGCTCGGTGGCGAAGGCGGCGTGCTGGGCCATCTCCGTCGCCGCCTCCGCGACATCGGACGCGAGCTCCTCCTCCGACACCCCGGCAAGGCTCAAAAGCTGCGCGCACAAATTGATGGGATCCTCCTCGGCGATGCGCCGCGCCACCTCATCGGCGGGCCGGTAGGCGCCCGGATCGACGGAGGTGTGGCCGGTGTGGCGGAAGGTGACGGCGTGGATCAGCATCGGCCCGCCGCCGCCGCGCACCGCCGCGATGGCCTGGCGCGCCGCCTCGTCCACCGCCGCGACGTCGTTGCCGTCGACCGTCACGGTGGCAAGGCCGAGGGCGGCGGCACGCGCGGCCGCGCCCTCGCCCGCCGTCATGTCGGAGGTGCGCGTGGTGGCCGCCCAGTCGTTGTCCTCGCACACGAACAGCACCGGCAACCCGAACACCTTCGCCCAGTTGAGCCCCTCCAGGAACGGCCCGCGATTGATCGCCCCGTCGCCGAACAGGCAGCACACGATGCGGTCGTCCCCCTTCAGCTTGATCGCGTGGGCGGCGCCGGCGGCGATGGTGATGTTGGCCGAGACCACCCCGTTGGCCCCCAGCATGCCGACGCCGAAATCGGCGATATGCATCGAGCCGCCCTTCCCCCCGCACGAGCCGCCGACGCGGCCGAACAGTTCGCACATCATCGCCCGCGGATCGGCGCCCTTGGCGAGGGTGTGGCCGTGGCCGCGGTGGGTCGACAGGAGCCGGTCGTCGCGCCTGAGGTTGGTGACGACGCCCGCCGCCACCCCTTCCTGGCCGATGGAGGGGTGAATCGCGCCCAGGACGCGCCCGTCCAGCGCCGCCGCGATCGCCTCGCGCTCGAACGCCCGGATCCGGTGCATGAGTTGGTGAAGCTCGCGCAGACGCGCGCGGTCGATATTGGGTCGGCTCATGGTTCGCCTTGTGTCGGTCCCCTGGTTCAGCCAGGAGTTGGCGCTAGGCTAGCCTACTAAAAACCGCCGTCAAGCAAGCCGATGGGAAGCGTCATGCACGATATCGTCCTCGCCCACACCGCCACCAAGCTCGCCGACGCGAGGGGACGCGTGGTGGTGTGCGGCTCGCACGGGGGCGCCTACGTGGGGTTGCTCGCGGCGGAGGCGGGCGTGCGGGCGATCCTCCTCAACGACGCGGGCGGCGGGCGCGAGGGGGCGGGCACCGGCGGGCTCGCCGTGTGCGAGCGCTACGGCATCGCCGCCGCCACCGCGCACCATACGAGCTGCCGCATCGGCAACGCGCAGGACACGATGGCACGCGGGGTCGTGTCGGCGGTCAACGCCGCCGCGGCGGCGTGCGGCGTGACGCTGGCGATGCCCGTGGCGCAAGCGGCGCAACGGCTCGCCGCCGCCCCCCTCGCCGCGCCGACCGCCCACGCCGGCACCGAGCACCGCAGCGAGGCGGTGCTCGGCGCGGTGCGCCTCCTCATCCTCGACAGCAACGGCCTGGTGCGCCCCGGCGAGGACGATGGCGCGATCATCGTCACCGGCTCGCACGGCGGCCTCGTCGGCGACGATCCGGCGAGCGCCGGCCGCGCGCAGGCGCGCCTGTTCGCCTTCAACGATGCCGGGGTGGGCATCGACGATGCCGGCATCTCGCGGCTGCCGGCGCTCGAGGCGCGGGGCATTCCGGCCGTCTGCGTCGACTATCTGAGCGCCCGCATCGGCGACGGCCGGTCCACCTACGAGGACGGCCGCATCAGCCACGCCAACGCCGCCGCCGCCCGCCTCGGCGCCCGGCCGGGCCAGGAGCTGCGCGTGCTGATCGAAGAGATGGCCGCGCGGGCGGCGGACCGGCCCTGAGCGCTCACGGCTTCGGCAGCGGATCGCGCACCCGGTAGAGGGCGAACCCGTCGCCCTCGAAGGCGAGTTCGACCGATGCCGGCGGCGGCGCCTCCAGAAGGGCCGTGCCGAAGACGATCAGATAGTCGAACTTGGCCAGCGGGATCGTGGCGAAGGGGTTGGGCGCCGGACCGTCCGGCGGAACCTCGATTTCGTGCGAGCAGCAGCCGCGGAAGGCGGGGTCGACATCGTAGACGATGGTCAACGGCTGCGCGCCGGGATCGTGGAACATGGAGTTCACGAACGCCTCGTGCTCCACCACCGCCATCTCGGCCAGGTGCAAATTCGGCGGAAAGGACGGGAAATCCCCTGGCCGATACAGGACAGCGACGGCCAGCCGGTCGCCCGGCTGCAGCGGCGCAAGGCTTTGCCGCACCTCGGCGAAATAGCGGTCCGCGATCACGAAATGCACCATCACGCTGGCCATGCGCAGCACGAGGATCGCGGCGAATAGGGCGATCCAGCCGCGCCGCCACGCCAGCGAGGGCACCCGCCAATCCGCCGTCGCGGCGAAGACGAGGCCGATCACCGGCAGCAGCCGCACATCGGCATAGCCGGACCCGAAGATCCTGAGCGGCATCGCGAAATAGACGAGGACGAGCACCGCGATGGCGAGCACCATCGTCCGGTGGATGACCACGCGCCCGGTGAGGAGCCCCGCCCCGACGACGAGGCCGAGGAAGACGAGAAGCACCGCCGCCGAGACCTCACCATAGGCCTGGACCGCCTCCAGCAGCCCATGCAGCTTGCCGAGCACCGAGCCCCAATCGGGTTCGGCCGCGGCCGTGGTGGGGCTCGAGAATACCAGCGCGATCCCCGGCGCGAACGGCAAGGCGTTGAGCGCCAGCGTGACCGCGCCGCGCCCCCACTGCGCGCGCGGTCCGAACGCGACGCGGCTGAACTCGCTGGTGCCGATCAGCACGGCATAGAACGCGAAGCCGTAGAGGTGGATCGGCGCGAGCAGCGTGGTCAACGCCGCGAACAGCGGCACGCGCACCCACCACGCCAGATGGCGCAGCTTGAGCCAGGCGAAGAACAGCCACAGCGCCAAGGCGATCGCCATCACGTAGTTGATGAAGCCCCACAGGAACGGCTTGTTGTACAACAACAGGAAAGCGAGCAGCGGAAAGGCCGACCACCGCCCGAACAAGGTCCGGTGGATCGCGATCACCGCCGTTGCGGTCGCCACCAGCAGGAGCGCGGCGAGCAATACCGTCGCGGCGTGCGGCGACATCACCTTGAGGAGCGGCGGCAGGAAGATGTCGACACCGAGATTGGACAGGAACTGCCAGTCGACGGCGTAATACTTGTCGAGCACCGCGGAGGTGTCGATGTTGGCGTGGATGTAGGCGCGGGCGAGGTGGGCGGGAAGGTCCACCAGCGGCAGCGGGTCGGCGAGGCCGAGCGGCACCAGCGCCAGCGCCATGAGCAGCGCGAAGGCGACGAGCGGCGGACGGCCCCGCGCCATCTGCGGCGCGCCGATCCGATCGACCGGCGCGCGAAAAGCGAAATTCATCAGCCCGCCCCGTTTATCGCCGCGAAGCGATGAAACCCTTGACGAGGCCGATGACGCCCCCTGACAGCTCCGCGTCGAGCGCGGCGACGAGCGCGTCGACGTCGGCGCGCGTCGCGATCAGCGGCGGCTCCAGGCGGATGACGTTGCGGTTGTATTCGGTGAACGCGACGAGCACGCCGTGCTCGCGCAGCAGCGCCGCGCCGAGGAAGCCGGCCAGCGAGCCCTTCAGCTTGTCGTCGAGCACCGCCACCATGGGGCGCACCGCGAGCGGCATCGCGCGCGACATGTCCTGCAACTCCAGCCCGACCATCAGCCCCTGGCCGCGCACATCCTTGATCAGCTTGGGGTATTTCTCCTGCAACATGGTAAGCTGCGCCAGCAGGTAGTCGCCCGTGGCGGCGGCGTTGTCGATCAGCCCCTCGTCGAACAGGACGTTGAGCGCCTCGATGGCGGTGACGCAGCCCTCGCCGATGCCGCCGAAGGTGGCCGGGCCGTGGATCAACGCATCCTTCGGCTTGCCGTACGCCTTCATATAGAGGTCGCGCCGGGCGATCATCGCGCCCATCGCCGCCTTGCCTCCGCCCAGCGATTTGGCGAGCGCGGTGATGTCGGGCACCACGCCGTGATGCTCGAAGGCATAGAAGCGTCCGGTGCGGCCGAGCCCGCACTGCACCTCGTCGGCGACCCAGACGATGCCGGTACGGTCACACAGCGCCCGCAGCCCCTGCCAGAACTCGGTCGGCGCGCCGACGATGCCGCCGCCGCCCTGGATCGTCTCCAGCACCACCACGCCGATGTCGGGATCGGCGGCAACGGCCCGCTCGATGGCCGCCAGGTCGCCGAAGGGCACCCGCACGCCGTTGGGCACCAGCGCGAATTCGCCCCGGTAGAGCGGCGAGTCGGTCAGCGACAGGACGCCCTTGGTTTTGCCGTGGAAGGCGTTTTCGGCGTAGACGATCTTGCAATTCTTGCGGCCCGAGGCGCGCTCGGCCAGCTTCACCGCCGCCTCCATCGCCTCCGAGCCGGAGGAGCCGAGGAACACCATGTCGAGATCGCCCGGCGAGCACGCCGCCAGGTTCTTCGCCAGCGCGGCGGCGTATTGCGACAGGAACGCCATCGCGATCTCGTGCCGCTTCTCGTCCTGGAACGCCTTGCGGGCGGCCAGGATGCGCGGATGGTTGTGGCCGAAGGCGAGGCTGCCGAAGCCGCCGAAGAAGTCGAGGATCCGGCGCCCGTCGGCGGCGATATAGTGCATCCCCTCCGCGCTCTCGATCTTCACCTTGTCGAAGCCGAGCAGCTTCATGAAGTGGAGCTGCCCCGGATTGAGGTGGGCGCTGAACAGCGCGCTCATGTCCGCCAGCGACAGCGCCTTGGCGTCGGCCACGGTGAGCAGGTCGGGCTTGGGCTGGGCGCGCTCGAACGAGGGGGCCGTTTGCGGGCGGGTCAGCATGGTGAGGCTTCCTTGTAGCGGGGGCGGCGGGCGAAAAGCGCCGCGTGCGAGGCGGGATGCCTCATGGCCGTACCTTGGCGGCCGTCTCCACCGTCACGGCGCGGGCGCTGTCGCCGGTTGGCCCGGCCTTGGCGATCAGCACGATGCCGAGGCAGATGAAGGCGATGCCGAAGATGCGCAGCGTGCTGAGGCTCTCGCCGAACACGAGCCACGCCGCAATCGCCACAGCGACATAGGCGAGCGACAGGAACGGATAGGCGAACAGCAGGTCCACCTTGGACAGCACGTAAAGGTGCGAGGCCATGGAGACGACGAACAGCACGATCCCCATGAACACGAACGGCTGGAAGACGATCTCCAGCATCTTGACGATGGGGTTGCCGCCGGCGAGCGAGATCGTGCCGAGCGTCATCACGCCTTTCTTCAGCATCACCTGTGCCGCCGCGTTGGAAAGCACGGTAAAAAGGATGAAAGGGATCATCTTCACGCGGCGATCTCCAAAGCGGTGGCCTCCTCAGTCAGGGCGAGCGCCGTGCGGCGCCAGAAATCGGACATGATGGCGGGGTCGCGCGCCGCCTCCACCCGCTGCCAGTCCGGGAACGAGCGGGCGAAGGTGGCGGCGGACATGCGCCGGTCCTTGTAGGGATTGACCGCGCCGCCGGCGTCGAGGGTGGCGGCGTCGAGCGCATCCAGCAGGCGCAGCGTGGCGGCGCCCTTGTCGGCGAAGTCGAGCGTCAGCGTGTAGCCGGGCCGGGCGTAGCTCATCAGCGCCGGCGAGCGGTTGGCGCCGAACCGCTTGAGCACCGTGAGGAAGGACGCGTGGCCGTGTTCCTGCGCCATCGCGAGGAGGCGGGGGATCGTCCGCGGCGCGGCGTCGGCCGGAATGACGCTCTGGTGCTGGTGCAGCCCGCGGCGCCCATAGAGGCGGTTCCACTCCAGGATGCGGTCGAGCGGGAAGAAGAAGGCGTCGGCCGGCACGATCCGCGTCCGTCCCGAAGCCGGCACGCGGCGGAAATAGGCCGCGTTGAAGGCGCGCAGCGTCACCGTGTTGAGGAGGCTCACCGGCGGCGTTGCCGGCACCCGTGCCAGCGCGCCGCGCGGGGGCCGTGCGTCGCCCTCCCCGGTGTGATCGCCGACGATGAGGTGCCCGCGCCCGAACGCCTTGCCGCGGGCGAGGCTGTCGATCCAGGCGACGGCATATTCGTGGGTTTGGTCCGCCTCCTCGGCGCGGGCGAAATAGTCCGCAAGGCAGGTGAGGCGCACCGTCCGCTCGCGCACATCGGTGGACGGCACCTTGAGGACACGCAGGCGCGCCCGCTCGATGCGCCCCGTCATCCCCATGCCCCCCACCGTCGCCGCGAACAGCGCCGAGCCCGGCCGCAGCCGGATCGCCCCCGCCACATCCGAGCGGCGCAGCGTGATCTCCTCGACGAAGGCGCCGAAGCTGCCGCGCCGGTGGTGGTTCTTGCCGTGGATGTCGTTGGCGATGGCGCCGCCGAGCGTGGCGAACTGCGTGCCAGGCAGCACCGGCAGGATATGAGTCGGCGCCACCCGCGCCAGCAGCGCCCCCAGCGAGACCCCCGCGTCGGCGGTGAGGATGCCGGCGGACCGGTCGAAATCGTGGATCGCGGCGCCGGGCCGCCCGTCGAGCAGCACGCCGTCGGCGAGCGAGCAGCTGTCGCCGTAGCTGCGGCCGGCGCCGAAGGGCAGCATCGGGCCGCCTCCGGTGCGCAGCTGCGCGGCCGGCACGGCGCGGCGCGCCGCCCCCAGCCCGGGCGTGCCCCAGGGGGCGTAGCGGGTGCGCTCAGACATGGGGAGCCACCAGATAGATCGCGCAGGCGAGGCCGAGCATGAGCTGGCTGCGCCAGTCGGTGAGCGCGAAGGCGACGGGATCGTCGTCCATCTCGCGCCGCTTCGCCAGGATCCAGATCCGCATCAGCACGTAGAGCACCAGCGGGCAGATCGGCCACAGCACCCAGGGATGCTCGAGCTCGGCCAGCGTCCGGTTCGAGTTGATGAAGAGGGCGAGCACCAGCACCGTCGAGAACGTCGAGCACATCCCCGCGCTGGCGATCGTCTCCAGGTCCTCGGCCCGGTAGCCGCGGCCGGTGTGCCGCCGCTCCGCCCGCCGGCCGAGCTGCTCGAGCTCGGTGTAGCGTTTCACCAGGGCCAGCGACAGGAACAGGAACAGCGTGAAGGCAATGAGCCAGAACGAGGGCGCCAGGCCCGCCGCCGCCCCTCCGGCGAGGACGCGCAGGGTGTGGAGGCCCGCCAGCGTCACCACGTCGATCAGGAGCATCCGCTTGAGCACCAGCGAATAGGCGAGGTTGGACACCACGTAGAGCGCCAGCAGCGCCTGGAAGGCGAGCGGCAGCAGCAGCGCGCACCCGATGCCGAGCGCGAACATGACGACCCCGAGCGCCATCGCGCGCGGCACGGTCAGCGTGCCCGCCGCAAGCGGGCGCATCCGCTTCGTCCGGTGCGCCCGGTCGAGCTTGAGGTCGAGCAGGTCGTTGAAGACGTAGGTTGCCGAGGCGATGAAGCAGAAGGCGAAGAAGGCCACCACCGTGGCGAGGACCATCGATATCGAGGGCAGCGTAAGGGCAAGCCCGATGGGCATGAAGACGAACACGTTCTTGGACCACTGGTGCGGCCGCAGCACCTGCAGCGCGGGCCAGAAGCCGCCGCCGGAGACCGAAAGCTGCCCGCCGAACCCCGCCAGAGCCCGCGGCGCCCGGCCGCCCGGCGCCACCACCAGCGCCTCGTCGGCCGCCTCGAACACGGGCCGGTCGACGGCGGCATCGCCGAGGTAGGCGAAACCGGGTCCGCCCCGGCGCGCGCCGCCGCTGCGGGCGGCGTCCTCCAGGATCGCATCGCGCTTGGCGGGGCCGCGAACGTTGGTCTCCGCGTCCGACGCGATCACGTCATCGAAGAGGCCGAGGTGGTCGGCGACGCTGCGGGCGAGCGCCATAGGCGCGCCGGTGGTGAGGATCACCGAGCGTCCCTCGGCCCGGGCCATGAGCACCACGTCCAGCACCTCGCGGCGATAGGGCAGCGTGGCGGGATCGATCTCGCACCCCTCGGCCAGCAGCGCCTTCAGGTGCTGGCGGCCGCGCAGCAGCGCCGACGGCGCCCGCAGCAATCCCCCCGGCCGGTCCCTGATGGAGCCGAGCGCGCTCTCCCACAGGAGATCGGTGGCGATCAGCGTGCCGTTGAGATCGACGTAAAGCGGGCACCCGACGGCCGACGCCGTGCGGTCACGCACATCGCGCTCGCCAACCAGACGTTCGGTCCCTCGGGAGATGTCGGTCGCAACGGGCATTGCCTCTCCAACGCGCAACTGGCTCGGATGCGAATTGGATCGGGTACATATCAAAGTATCCGATCTAAGGAAGGCCTAATTTAATCGCACCGCATATGAAACAGCCATCGCATTAAACCGATGCAATGTAGGCGTTAAATTTTGGACACTATAATTCCGCTTCACAGGTGGAACGGAATCCAAAGAACGACTTGCGGAACAAGGACGATGACGAGCACCGTAAGGAGCATCAACGCAAGAAACGGCAGGACACCCCGTGCGATCTCGGCCAATGAACCACCACCGACCGCCTGTATAACGTAAAGGTTAAGACCAACGGGCGGCGTGACGAGTGCACACTCGATCATGATGACGAAGTAGATGCCGAACCAGATCGGGGCGATCCCGAGGACCGCCAGCGACCCCACGAGTACCGGCAGCATGACGAGAAGCAAGGACAGCGATTCCATGAACAGGCCCATCACGAGGAGGACGCCGGAGACCGCGAGGATAAACAGACCTGCGGTGTCTATATTGGCGGTGATGAAGGCCGAAATGTCCTGCGGAATTCGGTAGAGCGTGATCGCCTTGCCGAAGACCTTGGCGCCGGCGACGATGAGCAAGATGACCACGGTCGTGCGCATCGACTGCACCACCGCCTCCCAGAAGTCGCGCAACGACAACGTGCGCAGGACGACGGCGGTGATGAACAGCGCGCCAGCGAAGCCGACCGCGGCCGCTTCGGTCGGCGTGGTCCAGCCGCGGTAAATCCCTGTTATCACGACAAGAGCGAGGGCGACCGTCGGCAGCGCCCGGCGGCCGGTGCGCCAGCGCTCGGCCCAGTTCGCGCGCGGCACCTTCTGCAGTCCCGGCTGGGTGCGGGCGTGGAGGATCGAGAAGACGATGAACAGGAGCATCATCAGAAGCCCCGGCCCGATCCCGGCCAGAAACAACGACAACACCGATTCCTCGGTGATCACGCCGTAGATGATCAACACCAGCGAAGGCGGGATCAGAATCCCCAGCGTGCCCCCCGCGGCGAGCACCCCATACGTGAACCCGCGCGCATAGCCCCGCGAAATCATCTCCGGGATGGCCACGGTGCCGATGGTCGCCGCGGTGGCGACCGAGGAGCCGGAAATGGCCGCGAACACGCCGCACGACACGATGGTGGCAACGGCGAGCCCGCCCGGCAGGTGGCCGACCAGGGCCTGCACCGCCGCGAACAGGTCGCGCCCCGCCCCGCCCTTCAGCATGACGTTGGCCATCAGCAGGAACAGCGGCACCGCCACCAGGACGAAATTGTCCACCGCCGCCAGGAAGCCGGCCGGCGCCATCAGCGGCGAAAAGCCGGCGAGCGCCAGCAGGATCATGCCGAGCCCGCCGAGCGCGAACGCGACGGGCACGCCGATCAGGAGCAGCGCGAACAGCGCGGCCAGGATGGCGAGGGTCGTCACGGCCGCGGCCGCGGCGGGAGAGCCGTCCTCATCGCGGCCCGCTGCCCGGCAACGCCGGCCCGGCCTCCGCGCCGAACGCCCGCGCCAGCGCGCACAGCACCGCCTGCACCGCGACCAGCGCGAAGCCCACCGGCACCGCCGCCTGCGTCCACCAGGACGGAATGTCCAGCATCGAGCCGGTGGTGCGGCCGACATCGAAGCTGTTCATCGCGATGGGCAGGCCGTGATAGGCGACGCTCGCCGCCACCGCCGCCACGAACAGGAGCCCGCCCACGTCCGCGATCCGGCGCAGCGCCGGGGGCGCCCGGTCGATCAGCACCGTGACGCGGATGTGCTCGCCCTTCGCCAGAAGGCCCGCGCTCGCCAGGAAGACCGCCCAGATCAGCGCCAGCCGCGACAGCTCCTCGGCCCAGATCGTCGGCGCGTTGAGGAGGTAGCGCGCCGCCACCTCGATGGACAGCATCGCGCCGATGGCGAACAGCAGGACCGCCGCGAGCGCCTCGAACGCCGCCGTGACGGCCCGCATCGGCCGCACGCCGCTATTGGCCTTGGGCGGCGTTGTAGACGGTCTCGCCGAGCGGGCCGGCCTCCTTGAGCCATTGGTCGATGACCGGCTGGGCCGACGCCCTCCAGGCCGCCTCCTCCTCCGCCGACAGCGTATGGACGCTCATCCCGTGCTCCTCGGCCGCCGCGTAGCCGTCCGCCTCGATCTCGGCCATGCGCTCGCGCACGTCGACCTCCGCAGCGCGCGCGGCCTCCTCGATGAAGCCCTGCTGCGTGGCGCTCAGCCCGTTCCAGAATGCCTCGTTGATGACGACGATGAACTCGATGTCGGCCACGTTGAGCTTGGTGAGGGTGTCCATCACGTCCCACAGCGAGCGGCTCTGGACGCCGGACACGCCGGTCATGCCGATATCGACGGTGCCGCGCTGATAGGCGAGGAACTGCTCGGAGCCGGAAATCAGCGTCGGCACGCCGCCCACGGTCTTGATGAAGTTGCCCAGCGTCTTGCCGAACACGCGCACCTTCTTGCCCTTGATGTCGGCGGGCGTCGCCACCGGCCCGCCGTTCGACAGCAACACCACCGTGCCGTAGGCCTGCCACCACAGGACCCGGGAGCCGGTTTCGGCGATGGCCGCGTCGATGGCGCTGCGCACCGGGCTGCCCGGCGCCACGGCCGCATCCACCTTCGCCTCGGTATTGAACAGGAACGGCAGATAGAAGACGTCGACGGCCGGAATCTCGCCGACATATTGGGTGAGCGACACCACGCCCATCTCGATCTGCCCCGAGCCGACCGCCTCCGGCACGTCCTTGTCGCGATAGAGCTGGGCCGAATCGTAGATTTCCACGCTGATCTCACCGCCCGACAGGGCCTCGACCTTATCCTTGAACAGGACGAGGTTCTGCCCGATGTGCGATTTCAGCGGCAGCTGCACCGTGATGCGCAGCGTAAGTTCCTTGGCGAGCGCCGGCCCCGCCAGGACCGTCAAAGCGCACGCGATGGCGGCCGTCCAGCGGCTCGCCTTCGACCAGATCACCATCCCCATGTCCTCCCCAGCGGCGCTCGGCACCGTCTTGGGGCCGAAATTAGGGGACAACCGCGAGGCGCCGCAAGCGCGTCCTCAGGCAGCGATGGCGAACAGCGATCCCGCCGCCTCTCCCGTACCGCTGCCGGACCGGTGCTCGCGCCAGGAACGCTCCGGCGCCACCAGCCATCCCTTGGCGGCGGCCGACAGCACCGGCACGAAATCGCGCGTCATTGCGGCAACAAACATCTTGTCGGACCCGGTCAGGATGTGCTGCATCGCGTCGGCGACGTGATCGGCCGCGTGGCCCGTGTCGACCAGCCAGAAATCGGTTCCGACCCGGTAGACGTCATGAAAGCGGCGGCGCAACTCGGCGTCGACCGCGTTCCCGTCCTTCGAAGCAGAGCTGATATAAACGCAGTGAATCGACATCATCGTTCTCCGTTCTCGCCCGCTGAAACGATGAACAGGGTTGGTTAACGATACCCTACCGCCGTTGCGCGCCGCCCGTTTTGCACCACTTGGATTCTTGATGGCTCGACCTCCTCTCCTGACGCTTCAATCGATCTCGCTCACCTTCGGTGGCACGCCGCTGCTTGTGGCCGCCGACCTCATGGTGTCGGCGGGCGAGCGCATCGCCCTCGTCGGGCGCAACGGCTCCGGCAAATCCACGCTGCTCAAGATCGCGGCCGGGATCGTGCCGGCCGACGGCGGCGAGCGCTTCGTGCAGCCGGGCGCCACGGTGCGCTATCTCGCCCAGGAGCCGGACCTGTCCGCCTTCCCCTCCGTCGGCGCCTACGTGGAGAGCGGCCTCGGCCCGGGCGACGATCCCTATGCGGCGCGCATGACGCTGGAATCGCTCCACCTCGACCCGGACGCGGCCCCCGGCCCCATGTCCGGCGGCGAGTTGCGCCGCGCCGCCCTCGCCCACGCGCTGGCGCCCGATCCCGATATCCTGCTCCTGGACGAGCCCACCAACCACCTCGACATCGCCGCCATCACCTGGCTGGAAGAGATGCTGGCCGAGCGGCGCAAGGCCCTCGTCCTCATCAGCCACGACCGGCGCTTCCTGGAAGCGCTGTCCACGGCCACCGTCTGGCTCGATCGCGGCCAGACCCACCGCATGGACCAGAGCTTCGCCCAGTTCGAGGATTGGCGCGACGGCATCCTCAACGCCGAGGACGAGGAGCGCCGCCGCCTCGACAAGAAGATCGCGCAGGAGGAGGAGTGGCTGCGCTACGGCGTTACGGCGCGGCGCAAGCGCAACATGGGGCGGCTGGGCAAATTGCAGGCGCTGCGCCAGGAACGCCGCGACCAGCGCCACCAGACCGGGCTCGCGGACATGTCGCTCACCAGCGCCACCCGCTCCGGCCAGCGCCTGATCATCGCCGAGGGGGTGTCGAAGGACTTCGGCGAGCGGCCCATCGTGTCCGACCTAACCCTCACCGTGATGCGTGGCGATCGGCTCGGCATCGTCGGCCCCAACGGCGCCGGCAAGACGACGCTGATCAACCTCCTCCTGAAGCGCCTCGAGCCCGACGCCGGCACCGTGCGCTTCGGCACCGACCTCACGGCCAACTACATCGACCAGACGCGCGGCGCGCTCGACCCCACCATGCCGCTGCGCCAGGCGATCAGCCCGTCCGGCGGCGACCAGATCACCATCGGCAACACCACCAAGCATGTCGCCGGCTACCTGAAGGACTTCCTGTTCTCGCCCGAGCAGTTCAACACCCCGGTCGGGGCGCTGTCGGGCGGCGAGCGCGCGCGCGTCCTCCTGGGCCGGGCCTTCGCGATGCCCGCCAACCTCCTCGTCCTCGACGAGCCCACCAACGACCTCGACCTCGAGACGCTCGACCTCCTCGCCGAGGTGATCGCCGACTATAGCGGCACCCTGCTCCTCGTCAGCCACGATCGCGACTTCCTGGACCGCACCGTCACCACCACCCTCGTCGCCGAGGGCGAGGGCGTCTGGCGCGAGTATCCAGGCGGCTATTCCGACATGCTGGTGCAGCGCGGCGAAGCCCCCACCACGGGAACCACCGCGGCGGCGGAAAAGCAGAAGGGCAAGTCCGGCAAGCAAGCCGCCCCCGCCAAGGGGAGCGCCAAAAAGGGAAAACTCTCGTTCCGCGAAAAGCACGATCTGGAGACCCTGCCGGCGCGGCTCGAGGCGCTGGAGCGGGAGATCGCGCGCCTTTCGCAGGCGCTCGCCGATCCCAACCTCTACGCGCGCGACCCGGACCGCTTTGAGACGCTGACGAAGACCCTCTCGGAGCGCCAGAGCGAGCGGGAGGCGTCCGAGGAGCGCTGGCTGGAGCTCGAAATGAAGCGCGAAGAGCTCGAAGCCGGCTGACGTGCCTGCCCCGCCGATCCCGATCGCCGACCGCGACGACCCGCGCATCGCGCTCTTCCACGCCGTCAGGGAGCGCGACCGCATCGGCCGCGAGGGCGTGTTCATCGCCGAGGGGGCGAGCGTTCTCAACGTCCTGCTGCGCTCGCGGCTGGTGACGCGGGCGATCCTCGTAGAGGAAGGCCGCGCCGCGCGTCTGCCCGTCCTCGACGAGCGCGGCGACACCCCGCTTTATGTCGCCCCCCAGGCGGTGCTCGACGGCATCGCCGGCTATCATCTGCATCGCGGCATTCTGGCCGCCGGCGAGATCCCCGCCTCCGCCCCGCTGGCGGATCTGCCGGACGGGCCGTTGCGCCTTCCCGTCCTCGTCAACCTGTCCAACCACGACAACGTGGGCGGCATCTACCGCAACGCGGCCGCCTTCGCCGCCGCCGCCGTCGCCATCGACGCCACCACGGCGGACCCCTTCTACCGCAAGGCGATCCGCGTCGGCGTCGGCGCGCCGCTCGTCGTGCCGACGGTGCGCTTTTCGGACGCGTCCGCCTTCCTGGCCGCGCTCGCCGACCTGTCGATCACGCCCTATGCCCTGTCCCCCGGCGCGCCGCAGCCGCTGGAAGCGACCGCCCTCGCCCCGCGCGCGGCCTTTCTCCTCGGCACGGAGGGGCCGGGCTTGCCGGACGAGCTTCTCGCCGCGGCGACGCCGCTCGCGATCTCCATCGCGCCGGGTTTCGACAGCCTCAACGTGGCGACGGCCAGCGGCATCGTGCTCCACGCCCACGCCGCGCAGCACGGCCTCTGACGCACGTCATTCGGCACGATCCGGCGCACGCCCGATATTGCGGCGCCCGGCCGCGCCGCGTACGAGAACGACAAACCCGTTTGGAGCGCCCCCATGCCGACCCCCGTCAAAGTGATCGCCGGCCCCTTCACCTTCTCCGCCCAGTTGGAGGACGAGGCAGCGCCGGAAACCGTGGCCGCCTTCAAGGCGGCGATGCCGTTCGAGAGCCAGGTGGTGCACGTGCGCTGGAGCGGCGAAGGCGTGTGGGTGCCGCTGGGCGATCGCGATTTCGGCATCGACTACGAAAATCACACCAGCTATCCCGCGCCGGGCCAGATGATCCTCTACCCCGGCGGCATCTCCGAGACGGAGATCCTGCTGGCCTATGGCGGCGTCCATTTCGCCTCCAAGATGGGCCAGCTGGCCGGCAACCATTTCCTCACCCTGACGGGCGGTCTGGAGAATTTGCACGCCCTCGGCACCAAGACCCTGTGGGAGGGCGCACAACCGCTTCGCATCGAGGCCGTTTAAGTCTTGTGGTCGGGCTCATTCACCGCTATGTCACGCCACGCAGCGTCGGAGTGTAGCGCAGCCTGGTAGCGCACCTCGTTCGGGACGAGGGGGTCGGAGGTTCGAATCCTCCCACTCCGACCAGCCTTTTCAGATCACTGGCCTTGCAGAACGATCGGCGAGAGGGTGTCGGGATTCGGCACCGCAATTTATGCGATGGTTCCGCCGATCAGGCAGCCCTGGTCTTCCTCGGCCGGGATCATGGCCAGCAGCCGCCTCCCTGCGCCTTGCCTCGCCCTGCCGCCAGCGGGCGCGGCGAGGACTGCAACCATTTGCTCAGCGGCGCTTCTTCATCGCGTCGAGCAGCGCCGCTCCGAGCGCGCCGGCACCGGCGCCGCCGGCCTCGTTCGGACCTTGTTCGCCGCGTCCGCGGCCCTTGCCGGCACCCACGGGCGGCCGCGCCTTCGGTGCGGACGGCTTGGCGCCGCCCCTCTCCCGCCGCGGCCCCTCGCCGCCTTCGGCCGGCGCGTCCTTGCGCATCGAAAGGCCGATGCGCTTGCGGGCGATGTCGACCTCGACGACACGCACGCGCACCACGTCGCCCACCTTCACCACCTCGTGCGGGTGCTTCACGAAACGGTCCGCCAGCTGGCTGATGTGCACCAGCCCGTCCTGGTGCACCCCGACGTCGACGAAGGCGCCGAAGGCTGCGACATTCGTCACCGCCCCCTCCAGCATCATGCCGGGCTTGAGGTCGGAGATCGCGTCCACGCCTTCCGCGAAGGTGGCGGTGCGGAAGTCGGGGCGCGGGTCGCGACCGGGCTTTTCGAGTTCGGACAGGATGTCGCGCACCGTGGGCAGGCCGAAGGTGTCGTCGACAAAATCCTGCGGGTTCAAGCCATTGAGCACCGCGGCGTTGCCCATGATGTCCCTGATGTCGCGCCCGCACGCTTTGACGATGCGGCGCGCGAGGCCGTATGCCTCCGGGTGCACGGCCGACCCGTCGAGCGGTTCCGTCCCGCCGCGGATGCGCAGGAAGCCGGCGCATTGCTCGAACGCCTTGGGGCCGAGCCCGGACACCTTCATCAGCGCCTTGCGCGTCACGAACGCGCCGTTGGCGTCGCGGTGCGCCACGATCGCGTCGGCCAGCGAAGGCCCGAGGCCGGCCATCTGCCGCAAGAGCGGCGCCGAGGCGGTGTTGAGGTCTACCCCCACCGCGTTCACCGCGTCCTCCACCACGGCGTCCAGCGATTTCGCCAGCCGCCCCTGGTCGACGTCGTGCTGGTACTGGCCGACGCCGATGGATTTGGGCTCGATCTTGACGAGCTCGGCCAGCGGGTCCTGCAAACGCCGCGCGATCGACACCGCGCCCCGCAGCGACACGTCGAGGCCCGGAAACTCCCGCGCCGCCAGCTCGGAGGCCGAATAGACCGAGGCGCCGGCCTCCGAGACCACGACCTTGGTCGGCCGCGGCCCGCCCTCCGGCATCAGGCGTATCGTCTCTTCCACCAGGCGCTCGGTCTCACGGCTCGCCGTGCCGTTGCCGATGGCGATCAGCTCCACCTTGTGGCGCTTCACCAGCTCGGCGATCTTCGCCTGCGCGCCGGCGACGTCGTTCCTCGGCTGGAACGGGTAGACCGTCGCGGTGTCGACGAGCTTGCCCGTGGCGTCGACGACGGCCGCCTTGACGCCCGTGCGAATGCCCGGATCGAGCCCCAGCGTGGGCCGCTGCCCGGCCGGAGAGGCATAAAGGAGATCCTTCATGTTGCGGGCGAAGACCGTGATGGCCTCCTCATGGGCGCGGCGCCTGAGGTCGCCGAAGAGGTCGAGATACATCGAGAGCTTCAGCTTCACCCGCCAGGCCCAGCCGGCCGCCTGACGCAGCCACACGTCGCCCGGTGCCTGCCCCTCGACGCCGATCGCCGAGGCCACGATGGCCTCCGCCCGCGCCGTCCCCGTCTCCGGGTCGGGCGCGATGTCGATGGTGACGATCTCCTCGTTGGCCGCACGCATGATGGCGAGCGCCCTGTGGGCGGGGATCTCGGCCCACTTTTCGCGGTGGTCGAAATAGTCGGAGAACTTGGCGCCGGCCTCCTCCTTGCCGGGCACCACGCGCGCCGACAGGATCGCCTCCCGGTGCATGAAGGCGCGCAGGCGTCCCAGCAGGTCGGCGTCCTCCGTCAGCGCCTCGCACTTGATATCGCGTGCGCCCTCGAGCGCGGCCTTCACGCTCGCCACCTTGTCGCTCAGAAAAGCCTCGGCGAGGGTCTCCGGTTTGGCGGCCCGGTCGGCCTCGATGGCGCGCAACAGCGGCTCCAGGCCATTCTCGCGGGCGATCATCGCCTTGGTGCGGCGCTTGGGCTTGAAGGGGAGATAGAGATCCTCGAGCCGCGCCTTGGTATCGGCGCCGGCAATGGCACTTTCGAGGTCGCCCGTCAGCTTGCCCTGCTCGCGGATCGCCTCGCGGATCGCGGCCCGCCGGGCCTCCAGCTCGCGCAGGTAGGACAGGCGCTCGTGCAAATCGCGCAGCTGGGTGTCGTCGAGGCCCCCGGTCGCTTCCTTGCGGTAGCGCGCGATGAAGGGCACCGTGGCACCGCCGTCGATCAGATCGACTGCCGCGGCGACTTGAGCCGGGCGCGCGCCGATCTCCTCTGCGATGCGGCGTGCGATGGTCTCGGCGGTCTTGTCCAAGGGGGGCTCCTGTCGCGGGTGGAGCGACGGCATAGCGCTTCGGGCGGGGTCCTTCCAACCCTGCCGGCTGGCCTCGCCCAAATTTCATGCTCGGACTTGGGCTCGACAGCCTTCGGAGTCTGATATATCAAACTTCAAAAGAAACGAACGTCGTTGGGGAGGCGCGCCGCACAATGCAGCGCAGGATGGGCAACCAGCCCACGAGGCAGGCGACACGGCCGCGGATGGTGCTCGTTCCGGGCGCTCGCCTGGCGCTGCGCGACCATGTCCGCCACCAGCTGCGCACGGCGATCCTGTCCGGCAACTTCGCCCCCGGCGAGCGGCTGAACGAGCGCGCGCTGGCCGAAGAGCTCGAGGTGTCGACCACCCCGCTCAAGGAGGCGCTGCGCCAGCTGGAAGCCGAAGGGCTGATCGAGGTGCTGCCCCGCCGCGGCCTGGTGGTGCGCTACGACGCGGGCTTCGCCGAGGAGATGATTCTGGCGCGCGCGGCGCTCGAAAGTGCCATTGCGGCGCTGGCGGCCCGCCGGGCGGACGACGGCGCCATCGAGCGGCTCGGCGAGACGGTCGCCACCATGGCCGAGGCGACCGAGAAGGCCGACATCGCGCACCTGATCCGCCTCAACGAGTGCTTTCACGGCGAGATCCACCGCGCCGCCCAGAGCGTCCACCTCGCCCGCCTCGTGGCGCAGCAGCAATTCTACGACGACACCGCGCGCCGCGTGATCCACCGCGACCACAACGACAGCCGCGCCGCGCTCGAAGAGCACAGCGGCATCTGCGCGGCGATCGTCGCGCGCGATGCCGACCGGGCGTCCGCGCTGATGGGCGCGCACGTCCAGCGCTCGGGTCGCCTCTACCTCTCGGCCGTCTTCGGAAAGGAACGGAGCTAACAATGAGTTCTGCCAAGTCTGACTTGATCGATGCGCTCCGCCAGATCTCGGGCGTGCCTGCCACGGCCTATGACGGGGACGGCGAGGTCGACATCGCGCTGTCCGGGCGGATCGCGCGGCGCATCGGCGAGGCGGGCGTGCGCAACGTCATCGCCGCCGGCAACACCGGCGAGTTCTTTTCGCTGTCGCTCGACGAGATCCGCCGCCTGACGGCAGGCACCATCGAGGCGGTGGGCGACACCGCGCTGGTGACGGCCGCGGTCGGCCGCTCTCTGAAGGAGGCGAAGGCGCTCGCCGATGCGGCGGCCGAGGACGGGGCGGCGGCGATCATGTCGCACTACCCGGCCGATCCGTTCGCCGGCCCCTCGCACAAGATCGACTATTTCATCGCCCTCGCCGATCACGCCAAGGTGCCGATGGTGGCCTATCTGCGCTCCGACGAGGCGGCGGTCGCCGACCTCGTCCGCCTCGCCGAGCACGACAACGTGGTGGCGGTGAAGTTCGCCACGCCCGGCCTCATGCGCCTGGGCGAGGTGATCCGCGCCACGCGCCACTGCGACACCATCTGGGTGTGCGGCCTCGCCGAGGGCTGGGCGCCGCCGTTCTACGCGATGGGCGCGCGCGGCTTCACCTCGGGCCTCGTCAACGTGTTCCCGGAAATCTCGCTCGCGATCCACGCCGCGCTCGAGGCGGGCGACTATGGCGAGGCACGCGCGCAGATCGACCGGATCGCCGAGTTCGAGGGGCTGCGCACGCTGTTCAACAACGGCGCCAACGTGACCGTCGTGAAGGAGGCGCTCGCGCTGACCGGCACGCCGGCCGGCGCCGTGCGGCTTCCGGGCGTGCCGGAGCTGCCGGGCGAGCACCAGCGGACCCTGCGCGAGATCGTGGAGCGACTGACACCCGCGCTCGCGGCCCAATAAGGACAGGCCGCCCGCTGCAGCGGCGTCCGATGAATGCCCACGCCCGACGGCTTCCACCGAATGGCTTGCGCATTCAGGAATTTGCAGCAGACTGAAAAGTAAGCGGTCAAAGCACCGCATCCATGGGAGGTTTAACTATGAAGAGACTGGATCGGCGTCATATCGCGCTGCCGCTCGTCGCGGCCGCGGTGGTGATGGCCGGGAGTGCGTTCGCCGCCAACGAGGCGCCCATGCTGAATCAGCGTGTGAGCGCCGGCGAGCTGCCCCCGGTCGACGAGCGCCTGCCCTCCGAGCCGGAAACGGTGACGGGGCCGGACGGCATCGGCACCTACGGCGGTGAGCTGCGGTTCGGCCTGCGCGGCAGCTCGGACCACAACCACATCCTGCGCATCGTCGGCCCGCAGGGGCTGGTGCGGTGGAATCCCACCTACACGGAGGTCGTGCCCAACGTCGCCGCATCGTTCGAGGTGAACGAGGACGCGACCGAGTTCACCTTCAACCTGCGCGAGGGCATGAAGTGGTCCGACGGTGAGCCCTTCAACGCCGACGACATCCTCTTCAACGTCAACGACCTCCTCCTCAACGACGACTACGCGCCGACGCCCACCCGCTACATGGCCGGCGGCGAGCCGCTCTCGGTCGAAAAGGTCGACGACACCACGGTGAAGTTCAAATTCGCCGCGCCCTATGGCGATTTCCTGGCCGAACTCGCCTCCCCGCTCGGCCAGCACCCGGTGATGTACGCCGAGCACTACTGCAAGCAGTTCCACCCGTCCTACGCCAAGGACATCGACGCGGTGATCGCCGAAAACGGCGCCGGCGACTGGCGCAACCTCTTCCAGCAGAAGTGCGGCGACATCGAGATCCCCTCGCGCTGGGGCAACGCGGACCGGCCGACGCTCGACCCCTGGGTCGTGACCGAGCCCTACGTCGGCGCCGCCACCCGCGTGGTGATGGACCGCAACCCGTACTTCTGGCAGGTGGACCCGGACGGCAACCAGCTCCCCTATATCGACCGGCTGGTCGCGCCGATCGCCCAGGATGCGGAGAGCCTGATCCTGCAGATCATCGGCGGCAACATCGACTTCGCGCTGCGCCACGTCGATGCGCCGGCGAACCGTCCCGTGCTCGCCGAGAACCGCGAGAAGGGCGACTATCACTTCTTCGAGGCGTCGTCGGTGGGCGGCTCCAACATGGTGATCAACCTCAACCTCACCTCGAAGAACCCGGCGCTGCGCGAGCTCTTCAACAAGAAGGATTTCCGCGTCGCGCTGTCGCTCGGCATGAACCGGCCGGAGATCATCGAGACGGTGCTGTTCGGTCAGGGCCAGCCCTGGCAGCAGGGCCCGTTCGAGGACCATCCGAACTACCATGAGCGGATCGCGACGCAGTACCTCGACTACGACCCGGACAAGGCCAACGCGCTTCTGGACGGTCTCGGCCTGGACCGCGATTCGAACGGTGTCCGCCACATGGCGAACGGCGACCCGGTACGCTTCACCATCGACGTGATCCCCACGCTCCAGCCCGAGCAGGTGGACATGCTGGAGATGATTTCCCAGCAGTGGGCCGACATCGGCGTGCAGATGGACGTCAACCCGATCGAGCGCACCTTCTTCTACGAGCGCACCTCCAACTCCAACGACCATGACGCGGCCGTGTGGGGCGGACAGGCCTCGTGGGTGCCGGGCGAGATCCCGCAGCAGATCGTCCCGGTCCACCACGACAGCCGCTGGGGCATTCCCTGGAGCCAGTGGTACAACACCGGCGGCGCGCAGGGCGAGGAGCCGCCCGCATCTGTCAAGAAGCGCATGGAGCTCTACGATCAGGCGAAGTCCACCGTCGACCCGGCGAAGCGGCGCGAGCTGATCAGCCAGATCGCGGACATCGCGGCGGACGAGTTCGAGGTGATGTCGGTCTCCAAGAGCGTGCCGACCTACGGCATCGTCAAGAACGACCTCAAGAACGTTCCCGAATCGATGCCCTCCTCCTGGTACTACCCGACCCCGGCGCCGACGCTGCCGCAGGTCTGGTTCTGGGCGAAATAACCGTCCCTGCCCCGCCGCCGCATCAGGCGGCGGGGCTCGCCGTGCGCCCTGCCGCGCGAACCCAACACCTCCGGGGACACCATTCATGCTTCTCGGCTACATCCTGCGCCGCATCCTGTGGTCCGTGCCGTTCTTCTTCGCGGCCTCGCTGATCTCGTTCGCGCTGATCCAGGCGCCGCCGGGCGACTACGTCACGAGCTTCGCCGCCACGCTCGCCGCCTCCGGCGACGTGATCGACCAGGGGCGCCTGGAAGCGCTGCGCGACCGCTACGGCCTCGATGCGCCGTTCATCGTCCAGTACTGGCGCTGGATCAGCGGCGTGCTGCAGGGTGATTTCGGCATCTCGTTCGAGTGGCAGCAGCCGGTGTCCCAGCTCATCTGGGAGCGCATGGGGCTGTCGCTGGCGCTGGCCTTCGGCACCTTGATCTTCACCTGGGCCGTGGCGCTGCCGCTCGGCATCTATTCGGCGGTGCGCAAATACACGCTGTCCGACTACGCCCTCACCACGATCGGCTTCGTCGGGCTCGCGACGCCCAACTTCCTCATAGCGCTGGTGATGATGTACATCGCCGTGGTCTATTTCGGGGCGGATGTCTCGGGGCTGTTCTCGCAGGAATACCAGGTGGCGCCCTGGTCCTGGGGCCGATTCGTCGACCTCCTGAAGCACATCTGGCTGCCCATCGCGATCCTGGGCCTCTCCTCCACCGCGAGCCTGATGCGCATCATGCGCGCCAACCTGCTCGACGAGCTCAACAAGCCGTACGTGACCACCGCGCGCGCCAAGGGGCTGTCGGAATTCCGCCTGCTGATGAAATACCCCGTGCGCATCGCGCTGAACCCGTTCGTGTCCACCATCGGCTGGGCCTTCCCGCAGCTCGTCTCGGGCGCGGTGATCACGGCCTTCGTGCTGTCGCTGCCGACGGCGGGACCGCTTCTCCTTCAGGCGCTGCTCGCGCAGGACATGTACCTCGCCGGCGCCTTCATCCTCCTCCTTTGCTGCCTGTCGATCGTCGGCATGCTCGTCTCGGACGTGCTGCTCGCCTTGATCGACCCGCGCATCCGGTATCGCTGATGACCGTCCAAGACGTTGTCCCGACCGCGTCTGTCCCGGACGCCGAGCACGCCTCGCAATGGCGGTTGATGTGGTGGGCCTTCCGCCGCCACCGCCTGGCGATGATCGGCGGGACGGTGGTGCTGATCTTCTACCTCATCGCGCTGTTCTGCGAGTTCCTGTCGCCGTTCTCGCCGAACTCGACCAGCGCGCGCGACGTGTTCCACCCGCCCCAAATGCTGCGCCTGTTCTACAAGGACGAGAACGGCGACCGCGCCTTCGGCCTCAACGTGCAGGCGATGACGCAAAAGCGCGATCCGTTCACGCTGCAGACGACGTTCGTGCCCGATCCGGACCGCCGCATCTTCATCGCGTTCATGGGCCGGGGCGAGCCCTACAAGCTCTGGGGCCTGATCCCGCTGGAGCGGCGGCTGTTCACGGCGGCCAACCCCAAGGAGCGCTTCTTCCTGCTGGGGGCCGACCGGCTGGGGCGCGACATGCTGAGCCGGATCCTCTACGGCACGCGCATCTCGATGACCATCGGGCTCGTGGGCGTCGCGCTGTCGCTGATCCTGGGCGTCTCGCTCGGCGGCATCTCCGGCTATCTCGGCGGCAAGGTGGACGCGATCATCCAGCGCTTCGTCGAGCTGATCCTCGCCCTGCCCACCATCCCGATCTGGCTCGGCCTGTCGGCGTCGCTGCCGCAGGACTGGTCGCCGCTGACGCGCTATTTCGCGATCACCGCCATCTTGTCGCTGGTGGGCTGGACCGAGCTCGCCCGCGTCGTGCGCGGCCGCTTCCTGGCGCTGCGTACGGAGGATTTCGTAATCGCCGCACGGCTCGACGGGGCCAGCCGGCGGCGCGTCATCCTGCGCCACATGGCCCCTTCGATGGCGAGCCACATCATCGCTTCCGTCACCCTCGCCATCCCGCTGATGATCATCGCGGAGACATCGCTCTCCTTCCTCGGGCTGGGGCTCCAGCCGCCGCTCATCTCGTGGGGCGTGCTCCTGCGCGAGGCGCAGAACGTCCAGACCATCTCGCAGGCCCCTTGGCTGTTCGCGCCGGGCGCGGGCGTCGTGCTGGCGGTTCTCGCGCTCAACTTCCTCGGCGACGGCATCCGCGATGCGGCCGACCCCTACGCACAGGGCCAGTCAGCATGAGCGAAGCCGTCCTCGAGATCGAGAACCTCGTCACCGAGTTTCCGACCCGCCGCGGCGTGTTCCGCGCGGTGGACGACGTGACCCTCACCGTGCGGCACGGCAAGACGCTGTGCGTCGTGGGCGAAAGCGGCAGCGGCAAGAGCGTCACCGCCCGCTCGGTGCTGCAGATCGTCGACCATCCGGGGCGGATCGCCTCCGGGCGCGTCCTCCTCCATCGCCACCGCACCGCCCGCGCGCAGGAGGGCGGCGAGGAGGACACGCTCGACCTCGCCAAGCTGCCCCCGCGCGGCAACGAGATGCGCGCGATCCGCGGCCGCGACGTCGCGATGATCTTCCAGGAGCCGATGAGCGCGCTGTCGCCGGTGCACACCATCGGCAACCAGATCGTGGAGGCGATCCGCCTGCACGAGACGATGTCCAAGAAGGCGGCCTGGGCGCGGGCGGTGGACCTGCTGCGCCAGGTGGAGATCCCCAACCCGGAAGCGGCCGCCAAGCGCTACACCTTCGAGTATTCGGGCGGCATGCGCCAACGCGCGATGATCGCGATGGCGATCGCCTGCAACCCCTCCGTCCTCATCGCCGACGAGCCGACGACGGCGCTCGACGTCACCATCCAGGCCGAGATCATCGACCTTCTGCGCAAGCTGCAGGCCGACACCGGTATGGGGCTGATGTTCATCACCCACGACATGGGCGTCGTCGCCGAGATCGCCGACGAGGTGGCGGTGATGCACAACGGCCGCGTGGTGGAGCGCGGCGAGCCGCTCGCCATCTTCGAGCGCCCGCAGGAGCCCTACACCCAGCGCCTGCTCGATGCGGTGCGCCGCCTCGACACCCCCTCCGAGCGCCGCCTCGCCATGCGCGCCACCAACCCGCCGTCGAGCCCCGTGCTCACGGTCGACGACATGGCGAAGCACTTCTACATCACCGGCGGCCTTCTCGGCATGTCGAAGGAAACGTTCGTCGCGGTGCGGGACGCGTCGCTGACGCTGCGCACCGGCGAGAACCTGGGCATCGTCGGCGAAAGCGGCTCGGGCAAGACGACGCTGGGGCGCTGTATCCAGGGCGTCCAGCGGCCGACCGAGGGCAAGGTGCTCTACACCGACAAGGCCGGGCGCACGACCGACCTCGCCCGCCTGCGCGAGCACGAGCTGCGCACCGCCTGGCGCGACATCCGCATGGTGTTCCAGGATCCGTTCTCCTCCCTCAACCCGCGCATGACGGTGGGCCAGATCGTCGGCGAGCCGCTGTTGATGGCCGGCACCCATTCGGGCGCCGCGCTGCGCCGGCGCGTCGGCGAGCTCCTGGAGGTGGTGGGCCTTCCCGCCAACGCCGCGGAGCGCTACCCGCACGCCTTTTCCGGCGGGCAGCGCCAGCGCGTCGGCATCGCCCGCGCCATCGCGCCCGAGCCCCGCGTCATCATCGCCGACGAGGCCACCTCCGCGCTCGACGTCAGCTTGCGCATCCAGATCCTCGACCTGCTGCTCGACCTGCAGGAGCGCATGGGGCTGTCGTTCCTGTTCATCAGCCACGACATCGCCGTCATCCGCTACTTCTGCGACCGGATCGCGGTGATGCACCGCGGCCGGATCGTCGAGACCGGCGAGACCGAAGCCGTCTGCACCAACCCCAGCCACGACTACACGCGCTCGCTCCTGTCGGCGGTGCCCGTCCCCGATCCCCGGCGGCGGGGCAAGACCGTCCGGCATCGCTACGTGGAAGACAAGGCGTCCTCGACCGCCGCCTGAAGGAACATCATGAAGATCACCGACATCCGAACGTACCTCGTGCAAGTGGGGGCGCGTCCCCCCGCGCCCGGCGCCGCCCCAGGCGAGGGCGATTTTCGCGGCTCGCGCTGCTGGCTGTTCGTCAAGATCGTCACCGACGAGGGGATCGAGGGCGTCGGCGAGGGGTCGGGCTGGCCGCGGGTGATCGAAACCGCCGTGCAGGATTTCGGCCACGTCCTTGTCGGCGAGGATCCCGCCAACATCGACCGGCTGTGGCACAAGATGTACGCCGCCGCGATGGGGCACGGCATGCTCGGCACCGTG
This sequence comes from Alphaproteobacteria bacterium, assembly GCA_030431335.1. Lineage (GTDB taxonomy): Bacteria > Pseudomonadota > Alphaproteobacteria > Rhizobiales > Amorphaceae > Acuticoccus. The sequence goes on along the minus strand of JAUIJH010000007.1, from coordinate 4,737 downwards.
CTGGGCGGCGCGCTGACGGCGATCGAGATGGCGCTCTGGGACATCAAGGGCAAAGTCCTCGGCCAGCCCGTCTGGAACCTCCTGGGCGGCAAGTTCCGCGACACCATCCCCGTCTACGGCCACGCCAAGACGCCCGAGACGGCGAAGAAGCACACCGACCTCGGCTATCGCGGCCTCAAGGTCTCCTTCACCGGCGCCGTCAACGTCGACAAGGTGGCCGCGGTGCGCGACGCCGTCGGCCCGGACGTCGACATCATGGTCGACGCGCACGGCCCCTCCTGGATGACGCCGGGCGACGCCATCGTGCTCGCCCGCAAGCTGGAGCCGCTCGACCTCCTCTTCCTGGAGGACCCCATCGCGCCGGAAAACCTCGACGCGTTCCAGCGCGTGCGCGACGCCACCACCATTCCGCTCGCGGCCGGCGAGCGCGTGTCCACCATCTGGGGCATCCGCCCCTACATCGAGCGCGAGCTGGTCGACGTGATCCAGCCCGACACCGGCCGCGCCGGCGGCATCACCCAGATGCGCAAGATGGCCGCGATGGCCGAGGGCCACTTCATCACCATGGCGCCGCATTCGGGCTCCCTCGGGCCGCTCGCGGAGTTCGCCGCCCTCCACGTGATGGCGACCATCCCCAACGCGCTGATGCTGGAGCGCCTCGAGATCGACTGGCCGGGCCGCTACGACGTCGTCTCCCCCGTCCTCAAGGTGGTGGACGGCGCCATTCCCGTGCCGGACGTGCCGGGGCTGGGCGTCGAGATCGTCGAGGAGGAGGTGGCGAAATATCCCGGCCGCCGCAACGTTTCGGACCTGCCGGCCGACGATGGCTGGTCCTACGAGCCCGGCACCGTCACCGAGGCCGTCTATTTCCAGACGCGCATGCGCCGCGCAGCGCGTCTGTCCCTCAAGGCAACAGGAGCTCCTAAGTGAAGATCACCAGGCTGCGCTGCTATATGAGCCGCGATGGCAACCGCCCGCGGCTCATCGTGGCCATCGATACCGACGAGGGCATCACCGGCTGGGGCGAGTGCTACAACCACGGCCCCGACCGCGCGCTGGTGCCCACGCTGGAATACTACTACCGCTGGATCGAGGGGCAGGACCCGCGCCGCATCGAGTATCTGATGCTGAACCTGCAGCAGCAGGCGCGCTTCCCGCCGGGCGCCATCGGCCTCGCTGCCTTCTCGGCCATCGACCAGTGCCTGTGGGACATTTCGGCCAAGGCCGTCGGGCTGCCGGTCTACGCCATCGCCGGGGGCGCGGTGCGCGACCGCGTGCAGGTCTATCTCGGGCTCTACGACAGCACCGAGAGCAAGCTCGCGCTGGAGCAGTCGCAACAGGCCAACGAGACCTATGGCTTCACCGCCTTCAAGGTGCTGCCGCTGCGCGCCCACATCAACAAGCGCCGCTGGGGCGTCGCGGTCGCCAACTGCGTCGACTTCTTCACGGCGATGCGCGAGGGCTCGCCCGAGGATTTCGAGTTCGCGCTCGACGGCCACGCGCAAATTTTCGAGCCGCAGCAGGCGATCCAGCTCGGCAACGCGCTGGCGCCGCTCGACCCGCTCTTCTTCGAGGAGCCGATCCGCATGGAGCACATGCCGGCGTGGGCGCAGTTGCGCGCCGGGCTCGTCAACTGCCCGCTCGCGACGGGCGAGTCGCTCTATAACCGCTACGAGTTCCTCGCCCTCCTCACCGTGCGCGGGGCCGACATCGTGCAGCCGGACGTGTGCGTGGTGGGCGGCCTGTCGGAGATGCGCCGCATCGCGGTGATCGCCGAGGCGCACTATGCGACCGTGGCGCCGCACAACCCGATGGGGCCGCTCGCGACCGCCGTCAACGTGCACTTCGCCGCCGCCTGCACCAACTTCAAGATCCTCGAATACAAGATGCCGCTCGACGCGCCCTACGTGGTGGATCCCTACCTGCCGGTTGACGGGCACCTGGAACTGCGGCCAGATCGGCCGGGCTGGGGCGTCGAGATCGACGAGAAGGCGCTGGAAAAGGACGATTACGTGCACTGGGAACGCAAGCAGCCGACCAAGCGCGACGGCTCCACGGGTTACCCGTGAGCGCGCTCGCCTTCCGCCCGCTGGTCGAACAGCGCTTCCACGGCGGCGAGGGGCCGACGTGGGACGACCGCCGCGGCCTGGTCTTCTTCGTCGACATGGCCGGGGCGGCGGTCCACGCCGTCTCGCTCGACGGGGAGAAGCTTCTCACCTTCACCCCGCCCGAGGCACCCTATTCGCTGGGGCTGTGCGAGAGCGGGCGGCTCCTCGTCGCCCTGCCCCGCCGCATCGTGCTGCTCGACCCCGACACGGGCACCTTCGCGCCGTTCGCGGACGTAGAAGCCGTCCCCACGCACGCCCGCCTGAACGACGGCAAGACCGGCCCCGACGGCGCGTTCTGGGTCGGCTCGATGGACCTTTCGCCCGAGCGCACCCCCATCGGGCGCCTGTTCCGCGTGACGGCGGATGGCGTGACCGAGCGGTCCGAATTCGCCGCCATCACCTCCAACGGCCTCGCGTGGACGGCGGACGGGCGGCAGATGATCCACACCGACAGCCGCGGCCAATGGATCGACCGCTGGGACTTCGACCCCGCGAGCGGGAGCGTTTCGGACCGCGTGCGGATCGCCGAGCCGAGCGAGGCCATCGGCCGGCCCGACGGGGGCGCCTGCGACGTCGAGGGAACCTATTGGAGCGCGGGCGTTTCGTCGGGCCGGCTCAATCGCTGGTCGCTGACGGGGACGCACCTGGAAGAACACCCGACGCCGGCACCGGCGCCCTCGATGCCGTGCTTCTGCGGACCGGACCTCACCACGCTCGTCGTCACCTCGCTGACGCCCGAGCCGCACGAAGGCAACCCCGACAGCGGCATGCTGATGATTGCCGAAGCCCCCGTCGCCGGCGCTCCGGTCGGCCGGGTCAAGGGCCTTTAGCCCCCGCCGTCCGGGCCGCGACGGCCCGGACGCCGGTGCTCCTCAGGAAAGCCCGGCTGGGGCGGTCTCGGGGCCGGTGGGGTCCATCCCCATCGCCTGCATGGCGCCGATGATCCAGCCGTAGCAGAAGGCGAAGGCGGGACCGTCGGGGTCGGGCCCGCTCACCTTCGGCGCGTGGTCGGGCATGATCATGTAGCGATAGCCGAGCTCGTGATAGAGGCGCAGCGAGGCCACCATGTCCATGTCGCCCTCGTCCGGGAACGTCTCCATGAAGCTCAGCTTCCCGCCGCGGATGTTGCGGAAGTGGACGTTGAACAGCTTGCCGCGCTCGCCGAACCAGCGGATCACGTCGAAGATCTCGGTGGCGGGATCGTCGAGCATCTCCGCCACCGTGCCCTGGCAGAAATTGAGCCCGTGCCATGGGTTCTCGCACGTCTGGACGAAGCGCTTCAGCCCGTCGACCGTGCCCAGCACCCGCTGTCTCCCTCCGGCGATCTCGTGGTCGCCGGGAGACGGAAGCGCAAGCGCCGGGCCGGGGCTAACCCCTGTCACTCGCAGGCTCGCGGGGCGCTGACGAACGGTCGTGTGTCAGCGTGTCGAAGAACCACCCATCCGCCGGGAGCCCGCGTCCCCCAGTGATCGGCAGGTCCTCCCACACCAACAGGGGCCGGCGGGCCCCTGCTCCAAGTTCTTTGTTTGTGGGGAGCTACACTGGCCCCATGCTCCGCTGCCCTTTCTGCCACGAGACGATCGAGGAGCGCTCGCCCCGCTGCGTGGCGTGCGCCGCCTGCGGCGCGCACCACCACGCCGAGTGCTTCGCGGAGGCGCTGACGTGCGCGGCGACCGCCTGCCAGCACACGCGCGCGCGGGTCGGCTCGACCGAGGTCGACGCGGAGGGGTTGACCGCTCTCTTGCAGCAGCCCGAGCGGCTCGAGGCCCTGAACGCGGTGCCGGCCCCCGCGGGCGGCGCGGCTCAAGGCCTCGTGGGCGGGTTCCTGGTCGTGGTCGGCCTGCTGCTGCTGACCTGGGGGTTCCAAAGCCGGAGCGGCATCGCCCTCCTCGCCAGCGCGTCGCTGGGCTGCTTCGGTGTGCTGCTCAGCTTCGGCGCCAGCCAGAAGGGGGCCGACCTCCGGATCCCGCACCCCGGCGAAGAGCCGCTCGCCTTCGACCCCATCTTCGGGACGATGACCAAGGACTTCCTGCCCGGCTTGCCGCCCAACCCCCTGAGCGGCCTCGAGGACGCCATGCGGGATGGCGCGGTCGAGCGGCTCGAGCGCCCGCCAGGGGAGCCTCCGGCCGAGTGCCCCGACTGCGCGGTCGGGATCGAGCGGGTCCCCGAGCCCGACCTGTTCTGCTTTCACTGCGGCGCCAGCCGCCTGACCCTCGACGGCGAGCGCTGGCGCCAGCCCGGGGAGTCGGACGACGAGCCGGTGGGCGAGAAGCCCGCCCCCCGAGTGGGGGAATGAGGAACGGGAGGGTCGGTCGGTGAACGACGTCGAGCTCGCCGAGGCGGTCCGAGCCGCCGTCCGGCTCCAACGTCAGCAAGGTCGGATCCCGACCGAGGTCCTCCTCCGCCAGGGACCGTGGAACACCCTCCGCCGGCACATGACCTACGGCAGCCACGGGGCCCGGCAGACCGTCCTGTTCGACGGGATCCCCTGCGTCCTGGTGGTGGGGCCGCCCAAACAGCCCGGGTTCACCGTCCGGGGTGGTCCAGTCGCGGATCGTGCCCGCCGCGCGTGACGGCAGGGTGGTGCAGAGCTGACAAATCAGCTGCCATTCGGGGTCATAGACCGTGA
>JAUIJH010000176.1 GCA_030431335.1 Alphaproteobacteria bacterium | reverse complement strand
AGGGGAAGGCCATGTCCACATTCGACGAGCGCGAAAAGGCTTTCGAGTCGCGCTTCGCCCACGACGAAGAGCTTCGCTTCAAAGCCGTCGCGCGGCGCAACAAGCTGCTCGGCGCATGGGCCGCCGAGCAGCTTGGCCACACCGCCGAAGCTGCCGACGCCTATGTGCGCGCCGTCGTCCGTGCCGATTTCGAGGAGCCGGGCGAGGAAGACGTATACCGCAAGGTCCGTGGCGATTTCGACGCCGCGGGCGTACCGATCGACGATCCGGCTCTGCGTCAGAAGATGCGCGAGCTGTTGGTCATCGCGGCGGAGCAAGTCTCCTCGCAGTGATGACCGGGGGCGCCGCTACTGAGCGTCGCTGACTTCGGGAACCGGCGCGGCAAGCTCCTCGGCCGGTTCCGCGAGGATATAGAAATATCCCACGAGGGCGAGCACGACCGCGCAGGCCGTGCTGATTCCCAGGACCCATACCATTTGGGATCCGCGTTCGCCCTGGCGCGCCTGAGTCGGTGTTTTTTCCTGAACCATCATATTCTTCTGCATTTAATTGCTGTGTCCGGTTCAACGCCGGCTCGTACCAGGGCGTTCCGCCCTGGGGGCCCGTCGCAGCGTCGCAGCCCCCCGTTCTCTTTGTGTCCATCGCGCAACGCCCGCTGCGCGTGTTGCCGTCCGGGCGCGGCTTGAGGGCCTCCGGCGCTTCTCGCCGTGAGAACAAAAGCCCATATTGCAACACTTGGTGGAGGAGTATCGCCTGTGCGCGCACTGATGACTGTACTCGCCCTCGCGGTGGGGATCGCCACCGCCTCGGCGGCGGATCCCAGCGAGGCGCCCACCGATGTGGAAATCCCCGCAGCCGTCGAGATGCGGCAGATTGTCTTCGATGTCGGCGGCGGCGTGACGTTCTCGTCCAAGTGGCCGTCCTCGAAGATCTACGAGCCCGGCGCGCTGCCACTGTTCGCGCTGCAATACCTGCGCCTGCCCTTTTTCGGCGAGGTGGTGAAGGACGAGGTGAAGGTGTTCTCCATCTTCCCGTCCTTCAACTACGTGCAAGAGCGCGAATCGTCCGACGCCGCCTATCTCGCCGGCATCCCCAACCGCGATTTCGCGCTCGAGCTCGGCCCCGGCGCGGCCATCCAGCTCGGCAAGTTCCGCGCCTGGGGCGATCTGCGCTACGGCTTCACCGGCCACAACGGCTTCGTCGGCAACTTCGGCCTGCAGTACATCGACAAGCCGTTCGAGCGCCTGCAGGTGGCGATCGGCCCGCGCGTGGGCGTGGCCAGCGACAACTACATGGAGACCTATTTCGGCGTCCCGCTGACCGCCACCGCCCTGCCCGCCTACGACCCCGCCGGCGGCATCAAGGACATCGGCTTCACCGTCGACATGACCTACAAGGTCACCGAGCAGGTCCGCATCGTCGGCCGCGGCGGCTACCGCCACTTCGTGTTCGACGCGCTGGACAGCCCGATCACCAAGGCCGGTAACGACCAGGAATTCTCGATCGGCGTCGGCCTCACCTATCGCTTCGGCTTCAACCTCTACAGAGAGTAAGGCGCCGCGCGGCGCCTCAGCGCCACATCGACACGCAGGGGATCTTCGTCCGGTCGCACCGGTCGGAGAACCGCTTGGCGATGTTGGTGACCTCGTCCATCAGCCCCGCTGCCAGCGTGATCGGCTGCAGGCCGAGGTTGAGGAAGCGGTCGTGCTCGACGTGCAGCTCGTTCTCCGACGCCTCGTGGCGCGGGTTGTCGAGGTAGGCGATCTCCACACCGGTCCGCTCGGCGATCATCGCGGCCAGATCGCGCACCCGGTGCGTTTCCGTCATCTGGTTGAGGATGTTGACCCGTTCGCCCGCCTGCGGCGGATTGTCGATGGCCAGCTCCACGCAGCGGCAGGTGTCGCGGATGTTGATGAAGGCACGGGTCTGTCCGCCGGTGCCGTGCACCGTGAGCGGATAGTCGATCGCCGCCTGCATCAAGAAGCGGTTGAGCACCGTGCCGTAGTCGCCGTCGTAGTCGAAGCGGTTGATCAGGCGCTCGTCCATCATGGTTTCGTCGGTCTGCGTGCCCCAGACGATGCCTTGATGCAGATCGGTGATCTTCACCCCGTCATTCTTGTTGTAATAGTAGAAGAAGAGCTGATCCTGCGTCTTCGTCATATGGTAGATCGAGCCGGGATTGGCGGGATAGAGGATCTCCTGATCTTCCAGCCCGTGCTCGGTCGCAACCTTGATGCGCAGGTAGCCTTCCGGAATCTTCATTCCCGCCGTGCCGTAGCCGTACACGCCCATGGTTCCGAGGTGGACGAGGTGCACGTCGATGCCCGAATCGACGATGGCGCAAAGGACGTCATGCGTCGCCGACAGGTTGTTGCGCACGGTGTAGCGCTTGTGAGTGGCCGACTTCATCGAATAGGGCGCCGCGCGCTGCTCGGCGAAGTGGACGATGGCGTCGGGCTTCTCGTCCTGAATGAGCGAGAGAAGGCGGTGATAGTGCTCGCCGACGGTGAAGTTGACGTGGCGGATGGTGCGGCCCGACACCTCGTTCCAAGCTGTCAGGCGCTCGCTGAGATGGCGGATCGGCGTGAGAGAACCGACCTCCAACTCCACATCGATCTTCCGGCGGGACAAATTGTCGACGATGATGACGTCATGGCCACGGCGCGACAGGTGCAAACTTGTCGGCCAACCACAAAATCCATCCCCCCCGAGGACGATGATCTTGCCCATAGATGTACGCTCCTAGACGGTTCCCAACAGCGCGCCTGGCGCGCACCGGCAGCCCGCAGCGGTACGCGACCACCACGGGCTGGGGGCTTACACTTAAAGTCTGTCGCAATGGAAGGCGCAAGCTGCGCATTCCCGCAGCTCGTGTCGTGCATGGCAGTTCTGGCCGCTGGTCGATGTTGATGCTAACAGCCCGGTGCTCGACGAAGAAAGTGGACCGTACCCATGAACATGTACCCCGTGATCCTTGCTGGCGGTCGCGGCACGCGGCTTTGGCCGCTGTCGCGCGCCGACAAGCCGAAGCAGTTCCTGCCCATGCACGGGGGGCAAAGCCTGTTCGAGCGTACGCTGCTGCGCCATCGCGACATGCCGCACGCGGCGCCATGGATCGTGTGCGGCGAGGCTGACCGCTTCCAGGTGCAGGACGGGCTCGCGGCCATCGGCGAGGACGGGGCGACGATCGTGACCGAGCCGGTCGCGCGCAACACCGCCCCGGCGATCGCCGTGGTGGCGGAGCTGATCGCGCGGCGGGATCCGGAGGCGGTGCTCCTGGTGCTGCCGTCCGACCACCTGATCACGCCGGACGCCAGCTATTTCGCCACCGTCGAGACCGCGCTCGCCCAGGCAGCCGCCGGCCGCATGGTCACCTTCGGCGTGGTGCCGAGCTTCCCCGAAACCGGCTACGGCTACATCAAGGCTGCGCCCGGCAGCGAGCCCGTGCGCCAGGTGGAGCGCTTCGTGGAGAAGCCGCCCATCGCGGAGGCCGGCCGCATGGTCAGCGAGGGCAACTATTACTGGAACGCCGGCTTCTTCGCCCTGTCCGCCCGCGCGATGCTGGACGAGCTGGCGCGCACGGCGCCGGATGTGGCGCAGGCGGCCAAGGCGGCGGCCGACGCGGCGCACGAGAGCGGCTCCACCATCACGCTGCCGGCCGCCGAGTTCGCCGGCGCGCCGGACATCTCCATCGACTACGCCCTGTTCGAGCGCACCGACAAGGCGTCGGTCGCGCCAATCTCGTGCGCGTGGTCCGACGTCGGTTCCTGGCGCGCCTACTGGGAGACGCTGGACAAGGACGAAGCCGGCAACGCCATCCGCGGCAAGGGGATGCCGGTGGAGTCGGAAAATTCGCTCATCGTGTCGGACCAGGCCGACGTCATCGCCCTCGGCGTCAAGGATCTCGCCATCATCGCGGCGAGGGACGCGATCCTGGTGTGCCCGCTCGACCGCGCGCAGGACGTGAAGATCGTGGTGGCCCACCTCAAGGCCGCCAAGCGCAACGAGTTGCTCGACGTCTCCCCCACCGTGACGCGGCCCTGGGGCGGCTATACGTCGATCATGAAGAGCGGCCGTTTTCAGGTGAAGCATCTGTTCGTCGCCCCCGGCAAACGGCTGTCGATGCAAAAGCACCATCACCGCGCCGAACACTGGGTGGTTGTGAGCGGAACGGCCGAGGTGACCATCGACGACACGGTGCAGACCCTGTCGGAGAACCAGTCGACCTACATTCCCCTCGGCGCGGTCCACCGCCTCGCCAACCCCGGCCACATCCTGCTGGAAGTCATCGAGGTGCAGACGGGCAGCTACCTCGGCGAGGACGACATCGTGCGCCTCGCCGACGAGTGGGGCCGCCGCTAGAGCCCATCACGCCGACGTGGCAGGCCGGGCCCCTGGGACGGGGCCCGCGGCCACGCCGGAGCGATTGGTGCCGCTCTGCGGGTCCTGCTAGCTCGGGTACGCCATGCCGTGCGTCTTCACGTACGTCGCATAGAGCGAGGACGTACCGCAGATGTAGAGCCGGTTGCGCTTGGGCCCGTTGCCCCAGGCGACGTTGGCCACCACCTCCGGCACGCGGATCTTGCCGATCAGCTCTCCGGCCGGGTTGATGCAGTGCACCCCGTCCGCGGCGCTCGTGAAGATGTGGCCGGTCTCGTCGAAGCGGAAACCGTCGAACAGCCCCGCCGTCGAGGAGGCGAACACCTCGCCGCCCGTCAGCCGCTTGCCGTCCACCTTGAAGCGGCGGATGTGGCGCGGCCCGTTTTCCACATGCGTCGCGCCGGTGTCGACGATGTAGAGCTCCGAATAGTCCGGCGAGAAGGCGAGCCCGTTGGGCTTCACGAAGTCTGTCGCCACCGCCTCGACGGCGCCCGTGCCGGGATCGACGCGGTAGACGTAGGAGCCGCCGATCTCGCCCTCGGCCGCCCGGCCCTCGTAGGAGGAATCGATGCCGTAGGTGGGATCGGTGAACCAGATCGCGCCGTCCGGATGCACCACCGCGTCGTTGGGCGAGTTGAGCTTCTTGCCCTCGTAGGCGTCGGCGATCACCGTGATCGAGCCGTCGTGCTCGGTGCGGGTGACGCGGCGGCCCAGATGCTCGCAGGTGACGAGCCGGCCCTCACGGTCGACCGTGTTGCCGTTGGAATTGTTGGCCGGCGAGCGGAAGACGGAGGTGGAATCGTCGCTCTCGTCGTACCGGATCATCCGGTTGTTGGGGATGTCGGAAAACACCAGGTACCGGCCGCCGCCGAAATAGGCCGGCCCCTCGGCCCAGCGTCCCCCCGTCCACAAGGTGTCGAGGTAGGCCGTGCCCAACACGAACTGGCTGAACGACTTGTCGATGATCTCGAAATGGCTCTGCGGCACGGATGTTCTCCCTGATCGATTCTTGCCCGCCGGCGCCCCTTGCGAAACGACGGCGTGACCGCACGCTTGGCCGATCGCGCCCGCCGCTGCAAGCGTCTTGGCGCGCGGAGGGACGATCGCGCTTTCGCGATGTTGAACATAACGAGAACATGTGGTGTATTCGGGGCCATGAGCAAACGCCCCCTACCCCGCATCGACCTCCCTGCCGTGCTGATGCGTCTGGGGCACGCGCGCACCGCGATGATCGAGGTCGGGGCGGGCTGCCGGCCCCGCTCGCTGATGCGCGCGTGCGCCGATCAGATGATCCGCAACATCGACGAGGTGGCCTTCATGCTGACGGGCGAGCGCGACCACTTTCACTCCAAGGGGCATGGGGTGAGCCGGCACCCGGGCGAGGACGCGTGAGGGCGGGCGGACCGGGGCGGCTCGTCGCGCTGGCGAGCATCGCGAGTGCCCTCGCCGGCGCCGGCACGGGGCTTTGCGCGATCTCGCCGATCGCCGTCTCCGGCGCCGTCGACGCCACGCCGCAGCTCGCGATGGGGCGCTACCCGGCGAGTTCGGCGATCATCTCGTCGGCGGTGCGGCAGCGCGCGTAGTGACCCGCCAGCGCCGCCACCGCGCGCGCGTGCCGGTCCGCGTCGTAGGCGGCGCAGCAGTCGGGCACCAGGGTGACGAGAAAGCCGCGGTCGCACGCGTCGCGCACCGCCGTTTCGACGCACTGGTCGGTCGAGACGCCGTAGATCACGAGATATTCCACCGCGAGGTTGCGCAGCACGTACTCGATGTTGGTGACGTTGAAGACGCCGGAGGCCGTCTTGGGGATCACCATCTCGTCGCCGCGCGGCCCGACCTCCTCGATCACCCGCGCCTCGAAGGCGCCCTTCGGCACGAAGATGCCTGAGATCTTGTGGTCGAGGCCGACGTCGCGCCCGTCGCGCGTCAGCGCCTCGATCACCGTGAACATCACCTCCACGCCGGCCTGGCGCGCCGCGTCGTGGAGGCGGCGCTGGTTGGGGATCACCACGTCGCTGAGCCGCTCCAGGTAGGCGCGGCGGTTGGGGTCGCCTCGCCCGGCCTTGGCCTCCGCGGCCCGCTCCGGGGTCCACTCGGCGTATTGCATGTCGATGGACAGCAGCGCGGTCTTGGCGTGCTCGATGGGGCGCTCGCGGTCGGCCTTGGAGGCTTGGGACAGGGTGAGATGGGGCACGGCGCGCTCCTGGCGGGTTGGCCGGTTGCTCTTGCGGCGATCGCCGGCCGCCTGCAAGCGCTCCCCGGCCCCGGCCCAGCCGGACATGATCGTTGATGTTCGTTTCAACGGCTTGGTAAGGACAAGGGCCATGGACGCCTTCGCACCGCCCCTTTTCCCCTTCGGCCTGCTCGCCGCCGGCGATCCCTACCCCGTGGGCGTGGAACGCCGCTCGCTGAGCCGCATCGTGCTCGTGTGCGAGCATGCCGGCAACGCGGTGCCGGCGGGCCTCGCCCTCGGCGTCGGCGAGGCGGACCTCGCGCGCCATATCGGCATCGACATCGGCGCGCTGGGCGTGGCGCGGGCGCTGTCGGAGGCGCTGGGGGCCGAACTGATCCACCAGCGCTATTCGCGCCTGGTGATCGACTGCAACCGGCCGCCGAGCGAGCCGAGCGCCTTCCCCGCCCGCACCGACGGCACGGACATTCCCGGCAACGTCGCCATGACGGCGCGCGATGCGGCCGCGCGCACGGCGGAGATCTTCCACCCCTTCTGGGCCGCCGTCGCGTCGGCGCTCGACCGGCGCACCGAGGCCGGCATCGCGCCCGTCCTGGTGTCGATCCACTCGTTCACGCCCGTCCACGGCGATTATCCCGAGCCGCGGCCCTGGCCGGTCGCGGTGCTGTTCGACAAGCGCCCCCGGTTTTCGCTGGCGCTCGCCGCCGCGCTGCGCCAGGGCGGGGTCGAGGTGGGCGAGAACGTGCCCTACAAGGTGGGCGCGCTCGGCGACTACACGATCCCCGTGCACGGCGAGCATCGCGGCATCGACCACACGCTGATCGAGCTGCGCCAGGACCTCATCGCCGATCCGGCGGCGCAGCGCGCATGGGCTGCCCGCCTTGCGGCAGCCTTGCCCACCGCCCTCCAGACCATCGACGCCAGCGAAAGGAACGCCCCGTGAGCGCACCGCAGGATCCGCGCTTCGGCGCCCTTGCCAACCTCGAGCTGAACGCGGTGATGCGCGGGCGGCCCTTCCCCATCGAGCGGCTGGACGAGGTGCTCAGCGAGGGTCTTCCCTGGGTTCCGGCCAACGTCTGCATTTCCGCCTGCAACACGATCCCGCCCGACAATCCCTTCGGTCCGGTGGGCGAGACGCGGCTCGTGGCCGCGCCGGGCGCACCGATGATCCTGCCCGCGCGCGAGGATCGGCCGGCGATGGCGCTCTATCTCGCCGACATCCGCCACCACGACGGCAGCTTCTGGCCGCCGTGCCCCCGCTCCCAACTCGCCCGCGCGCTGGACGATTTGCGCGCCCAGCACGGTCTCGTCCTGAAGGTCGGCTTCGAGCACGAGTGCTACATCTACGGTCTGGAGGACGCGCCGACGGGGGCCTATTCGCTGGCCGGCTCGCGCAAGGCCTCCGGGCTCGCGGCCGAGGTGCAGGACACCCTCGCCACCGCCGGGACACGGCTCGAACAATTCATCGCCGAGTTCGGCGTCGACCAGTTCGAGGTCTCCACCCCGGTCCACGAGGCGCTCACCGCGGCCGACCATGCCGTGCTGGCGCGCGAAGCGATCCGCGACGGCGCGCGCGCCCGCGGCGCCCACGTCACCTTCGCGCCCAAGCCCGACCTCGCCCAGGCCGGCAGCGGCGTCCACATCCACTTCAGCCTGTGGGACGTGGCCGACCGACCGCACACCGCCCACGGTGACGCGCTGACGGCGACGGCGGGCGCCTTCGCCGCCGGCATCCTGAAGCACCTGGAAGCGGTCATGGCCTATACGACGCCCTCGCCCAATTCCTTCCAGCGCATCGCCGAAACGAGCTGGGTGGGCGTGTTCGCCTGCTTCGGCGTGCGCAATCGCGAGGCGGCGCTGCGGCTTTGCCCGCGCGGCGCGGCGCCGGACGGCAGCCATCCGGGCGCCTCGCTGGAATTTCGCCTGTGCGATGGGGCGTCGAACCCCTATCTGGCGCTGGCGGCGCTGGTGCGCGCCGGCATGCTGGGCCTCGCCGAGGACCTCGCTGCGCCCGAAAGCGTCGAGATCGATCCCGCGCGCATCGACCCCGCCACCCGCGAGGCCCGCGGTTTTCGGCGCGTGCCGCACACGTTAGAAACGTGCCTCGCGGCCGCCGCGCCGCTGGCCCCCGCCTGGTTCGGCGAGCTCTTCTGGCAAGCCTATGGCGCGGCCCGCCGCAACGAGATCAACGACGCCGCTTCCGCCGGCTCCGACTATCCCGCCCGCTTGTCGCGCATCGTCTGATCGGCGCGCCCGTCAATCCCCCGTTCCGATCCCGCCTTCCCAGCACCGCGCCAGCGTCACGCCGCGCTACCGCTGTCTCGCGTACCGCTGCCCCTCCCGCCGTCGCGATCGACGGGATAGTAGATCCCGAGGCGATGAAACGGCGTGTTCAGCAGCGCGAACAAGACCCGCTGCACCGCGAGCGGTATCGCCGGTCCCGAAGCCTCGATCCCCATCTCCCGGCACAAGGGGCACGGCATTCCGTCCCCTCCGTCGTCGCCCTTCGGGCCCCTGGTGGGCTTGAAGATGAGATTGCCAAAATCGTCCATTACCGTGTCGATTTCCGGGCAAAGATGCATGTCGCCCTCCCCAATCCGGGTTTGCTCTGGCATTTGCGGCTGTCCGAGCGGCGCATCGCGGTACCTTCCGCAATGCAAGACCCGCTACCATTTTCCATGCGCGTCGGCCCCGACGCGCCGCTCGGCACGTCCGATTTCGGGCCTGCCTTTTCAGCGGGTGCCTTCGTCGAACCGTACGAAAACATTAATATACTCGTAGACGAAGAGGCGACGTCGCACCGTCATTCGAGCGTCAAAGTTCCATCAGAAAGTGACGGAAATTTTCGCAAGGATGAAAAAATTTTCGAGCCTTGAAACAAACGAAAACAAGGCCGCCTCAGCATTGAGCCGAGGCAGCCTTGGGAAACTCGTTTATCGGAAGATAGATGGGCGCCCCACCGAAGTGAGGCGCTTTCGTGGCCTTGATCAGTGTTGCGGGATGCCCGTGCGTCCCAGAACGTCGGCCCACATGGCGCCCGTCTCGTAGTTGGCGGCGGGGTGGTGCGAGCGATATTTCGTGATCGAGAACGTCGGCTCGATATGCATGATTTCCTGCGCGGTACGCGCGGCTTCCGCATGCCGGCCGAGCATCTCCAGCGTGAAGGCCCTCACCCGCAGCGTCGACGTGTAGCGCCGGTTGAACTGCAGCGAGCGATCCGCCAGCTCCAAGGCCGTCTCGTAGTTGCCGTTGACGGCATGGGCACCGGCCGCCATGGAATCGAAGAAATACCGGTGCGGGTCGAGCGGCGACAGCTTGCGCGCGTACTCGGTCTTGGTCACCGCATCGGCACCTTCGCCGATGAAGGTATGCAGGACGCCCGACAGAAGCCACGCGATGGCCTGGCTCGGGTCGTGCGCGAGCGCAGCCTCGTGGTAGTCGAACGCCTCGTCAAACTGCATCGTGTGGTGGCGCACGAAGCCGTTCATCGCCAGCGAGAACGGGCAGAACGGATTGCAGTCGACCGCGCGGGCGGCGATCTGTATTGCCTGCTTCAGGTCTTCCTGCGGGCTTTCGCTGGTGCCCTGCTTGACGTGGTGGATGTACCAGCGCGCCAGCCACGCCTTCGGCAGCGCCTGGTCCGGCAACCGCAGGGACAGCTCCTCGAAGCAGTTGCGGGCGGCGCGGAAGCTGCCGAGCGCCGGGCGGTGCATGAGCGTGACGCCGGCCGTCAGGAGCCGGTGCGTCTCGATATCCGGCAGCCGCTCGTTGAGGAGCGGCGACAGCGAGGCGTTGAACACCGCCTTGGTGACCGCATTGCCCACCGCGTCGACCGTCTCGTCGCTGCCTTCGAAGAAATGCTTGGTCTTGCCGTCGAAGTTACGGCTCCAGAACATCTCGCCGCTTGCCACGTCGATGAAATCGACGTCGAGGCGATAGCGATCGTCGACGATGCGCACGGCACCGGTGACGACGTAGTCGGCCTTCAGGATGCGCTTCAGCTCGCTCAGCTCGGCCGTGCGCAGGCTCTTGTGGCGGCTCGACAGGTGCGAAATCACCATCATGAACGGCGAGCGGGACAGCGAGCGCGTGATGTCCTGGGCGATGGCGTCGCCCAGGAGCGAAGCGTCGCCGTACGTGTCGACACCCGTGAAGGGGATCACCGCCACCACCGGCAACATGCGGTCCTGGTGGGGGCGGGTCTGGAATCCGGTGGGCGTCCTGTCGGTCGCCATCGGCGTCGCCGGAACCGAAGCGGGGGCCGCGGCCTGCGGGGCTACGATGAGCTCCAGATTGGCCACCGGCACTTCGATCTGCCGGGCCGCTTCGCGCTGCTCGGCGACCCAGGTCGCGAACAGCGGGGTGGAGATGTCGATGCCTTCGAGGAATTCGCCGTCGCGCGGGGTGCCGATGAACTCGACCGAGTCGGGATCGAGCGTCACCGTCTCATTGGTGGTGTGGAAGACGGCATTGAAGATGTCGGCGCCCAGCATGCGCTTGATGGCGCTGAGGCACTGGCGCAGGCTCGCGCGCCCGTGGCGCTCGTCCGAGCGGCCCCACAGCGCTTTCTGCAGCCAAGCGCGCTGGCGGCGCCCTTCCGGCGTGGTTGCCAAGATCGCGATCAGCGCCATAGCCTTGCTACCGCGTATCTCGACCTCGCTCCCATCCGCCCTACGAAGAGCGAACGCTCCGAAAAGGCGAACTCGAATGTGCTCCGGCCGATCCATGACCCCATTCCCTGCGACGAACGCCGCACCATAGTGCAACTGCACCGAAAGGTGTTATACCTTTCATGGTTTAACTGAAGCGAATTGTGAAGATCGTTTCTGTTTAAGGATGCCTGCCGGCGCCATTGTGCGCCAGCCAAGCAACGGCGGGGTGGCGGCGCCGCCCAATGCGCAGCGCCGCAAATCCGAACTAACTGACCGAAAAGTCGCGTAGATCAGTTCGGGATCGAGCCAGAAACGCCCTCGATATAGAAGTTGAGGCCCAGCAGTTCGCCCTCTGTGGCTTTTTGTCCCTCCTCGAGCCAGGGAGAGCCGTCCTGCTTGTTGATCGGGCCGGTGAAGGGCTCCAGTTCGCCCAGCTCGATCTTGGACTGGGTGTCACGCGCCATCTTGGCGACGTCTTCCGGCATGTTCGTGTAGGGCGCCATCACCACGTTGCCC
>JAUIJH010000175.1 GCA_030431335.1 Alphaproteobacteria bacterium | reverse complement strand
GATCGACGGCACCTTCTACGAGATCGAAGAGGCCCCGGCGCTCGACAAGAAGTACAAGCACGACATCGACATCGTGGTGGACCGCGTGTCGACGCGGCCCGACCTTGCCACGCGCCTCGCCGATTCCATCGAGACGGCGCTGCGCCTCGCGGACGGCATCGCCATCGCCGAATTCGCCGACGAGATGGACGGCAAGGAGCCGCGCCGCATCGTCTTTTCGGAGAAGTTCGCCTGCCCCGTCTCCGGCTTCACCATCGCCGAGATCGAGCCGCGCCTGTTCTCCTTCAACGCGCCCACCGGCGCCTGCCCGGCCTGCGACGGTCTCGGCACCACGCTGCGCTTCGAGGCCGATTTGGTGGTGCCGGACGCGGGGCTCACCCTGGCGGAAGGCGCTGTGCTGCCCTGGGCCCGCACCGGCAGCACCAGCCCCTACTACGCGCAGACGCTGCAAGCGATCGCCGCCCACTACGGCGCCGGCATGGACACGCCCTGGCGCGATCTGCCGCAGCAGGTGCGCGACGTGATCCTCTACGGCTCCAAGCGCGAGAAGATCGCCTTCACCTACGACGACGGCCTGCGCGCCTACAAAACCTCGAAGACCTTCGAGGGCGTCGTCACCAATATCGAGCGGCGCTGGGGCGAGACCGAATCGCAGTGGGTGCGCGACGAGCTTTCGCGCTACCAGTCCGACGCCCCGTGCGAGACCTGCGCCGGCTACCGCCTCAAGCCGGAGGCGCTGGCGGTGAAGATCGACGGCGCGCACATCGGCGAAGTCTCGCAGCTGTCCATCCGCGACGCGGCGCCCTGGTTCCTGGAGCTGCCGGAAAAGCTGAACGACAAGCACTTCGAGATCGCCCGCACGATCCTGAAGGAGATCCAGGAGCGGCTGCGCTTCCTGGTCGATGTCGGGCTCGACTACCTGCAGCTCTCGCGCGGGTCGCGCACCCTGTCGGGCGGCGAAAGCCAGCGCATCCGGCTCGCTTCGCAGATCGGCTCGGGGCTGACGGGCGTCCTCTACGTGCTCGACGAGCCGTCCATCGGCCTCCACCAGCGCGACAATGCGCGCCTGATCGAGACGCTGAAGCGCCTGCGCGACCTCGGCAACACCGTGATCGTGGTGGAGCACGACGAGGACGCCATCCTCGCCGCCGACTACGTAGTCGACGTCGGCCCCGGCGCCGGCGTCCATGGCGGCGAGATCGTGGCGCAGGGGACGCCGGCGGAAATCCTCGCCGACAGCCACTCGCTCACCGGGCAGTACCTGTCGGGCGTGCGCGAGATCGCCATTCCGGAGAAGCGGCGGGCGCGCAAGAAAGGCCGCGCCATCAAGGTGATCAACGCGACGGGCAACAACCTTGCCGGGGTAACGGCGGAGATCCCCCTCGGCCTCTTCACCGCCGTTACGGGCGTGTCGGGGTCGGGCAAGTCGACGCTGATCATCGAGACGCTGTTCCGTGCCGTCTCGCGCAAGCTCAACAAGAGCCGCGAGCAACCGGCGCCGCACGAGGACATCACCGGCCTCGAGTTTCTCGACAAGATCATCGACATCGACCAGTCGCCGATCGGCCGCACGCCGCGTTCCAACCCGGCCACCTACACGGGCGCCTTCACGCCGATCCGCGAGTGGTTCGCCGGGCTGCCGGAATCCAAGGCCCGCGGCTACGGGCCGGGGCGCTTCTCCTTCAACGTGAAGGGCGGGCGCTGCGAGGCGTGCCAGGGCGACGGCGTCATCAAGATCGAGATGCACTTCCTGCCGGACGTCTACGT
Organism: Alphaproteobacteria bacterium; assembly: GCA_030431335.1. Taxonomy (GTDB): domain Bacteria; phylum Pseudomonadota; class Alphaproteobacteria; order Rhizobiales; family Amorphaceae; genus Acuticoccus. The sequence continues at coordinate 10,014 of JAUIJH010000175.1, read as the reverse complement.
CACCTGCGACGTGTGCAAGGGCAAGCGCTACAACCGCGAGACGCTGGAGGTGGAGTTCAAGGGCAAGTCCATCTCCGACGTCCTGGAGATGACGGTCGAGGAAGGGTGCGAGTTCTTCCAGGCGGTGCCGGCGGTGCGCGACAAGCTCGTCACCCTGCGCGAGGTGGGGCTCGACTACGTGCGCATCGGCCAGCAGGCGACCACGCTGTCGGGCGGTGAGGCGCAGCGCATCAAGCTCGCGAAGGAGCTGTCCAAGCGCGCCACCGGCCGCACTCTCTATATATTGGACGAGCCGACGACGGGCCTGCACTTCCACGATGTCGCCAAGCTGCTCGACGTGCTGCAGCGACTGGTGTCGCAGGGCAACACCATCGTGGTGATCGAGCACAATCTGGAAGTCATCAAGACGGCGGACTGGGTGATCGACCTCGGCCCGGAGGGCGGCGACGGGGGCGGGCGCATTGTCGCAACCGGCAAGCCGGAGGCGATCCAGAAGGTGGCGGAGAGCCATACCGGCCAATTCCTGGCGGAATTGCTGCACCGCCGCAGTCCGCAGCGGGAAGCGGCGGAGTAGCTCGGACACTCCAACCTTGCAGGAGTCTTGCCGCGCTCCTGCATATCGTTCAGGGCAGCCATGCCTTCGCGGGCGGTCACAATCGCCGTCCCGTACCTCATATTGTGTGCACCGCAGCAAACGATCTTTGAGGTAACACTATGATCGACCGTATCGCACGTGCGTTCTCCACCTGGCGCATCAACATGGAAACCACCGAGGAGCTTTCGCGCCTCTCCGACGACCAGCTGGCCGACATCGGCATGACCCGGGAGCAGATTCCGGAAGTCGTCCGCGGCCGCGCCATCATGTAATGGCTGGGCGACACGCACGACCCAACAAAAAGCCGGCCTCATCCAGGGCCGGCTTTTTTACGTCCGGATGCGCCGTGGCGCCTGCTTGAACCATTCGTCCAGCGGCATGATCAGCGGCGCGGCACCGTTGGAAACCGGCCAGGAATCAACCGCGTAGGCCGCACCGTCGGCCTTGACCACCGCTGTCGCGTGGGGATAGCGGCCATCCAGGAAGTAGCCGCGGGCGACCGGCCGCGCCACCCGATGGAAGCGCAACAGACCCCGCTCCTGGGCGACGAGCAGGTAGCTCGTCGTGTTGGTCGCCTCGTCGAGGCAATCCATCTGGCCGCGCACCCGCGCGTTGCCGAGATCGAGGCCCGCCACATCGTTCGCCGATCCCGCCTCGGCCGCCACGCGCCGCTCCGCCCAGGCGACGAGGCGCCGGATGCGCGCACGCTCGGCCGCAGCCGACGATGGCCGCCCCATGATTTTCCGCATTGCAGCAATATCACGACGCGAGAACGTCACCGGCGTCTTGTAGTGGCATCCGAAGCCGTGACAGACCCACACCTTGCCGGCCTGCGGGGCGATGCGCCTTGCATGGTCATACCAGCGCACCGCGCCCAGCTCGCCTTGCGCGGCACAGCCGGCAACAAGGATGGCGCACGCCACGACCAACCAACGCATGGCGCCCCCACTGCCCGACTAACCACCGCCCGACTCACCGCAGGTTGCAGCCTGCGCCGCGGACGGCGGCAACGCCAGGGCGTCGAGCCGCCAAGCTGTGGACGCAGCGCGATTGTCAGATAGAGGGCACCGGCGCGTCGGACCGTAGCAGGCCTTCGTGCTTCAGCTCCTCCCACAGGACGGGGGGGATGGGCGCTTCCATCGCCTTGCGGCCCGACTCGATCTCCTCGGGCGTGACCGCGCCGGGGATGACGCTGACCACGGCGGGATGGGCCACCGGGAACTGCAGCGCGGCCGCCACCAGCGGCACCCCATGGCGCTCGCACACCGCCTCGATCCGGCCGACGCGCGTCAGAATGTCGTCCGGCGCCGGCAGATAGTTGAAGTGCGCGCCGGGCCGCGCGCCCGTTGCCAGGATGCCGGAGTTGAACGGGCCGCCGATGACGATACCGAGCCCGCGCTCCACGCACAGCGGCAGGAACGAGTTTAGCGCCTCCTGCTCCAGCAGCGTGTAGCGGCCGGCCAGCAGGCACACGTCGATGTCCACCCGCTCGGCGACGTACTGGCACACTTCCCACTCGTTGACGCCGAGGCCGAATGCGTCGACCAGCCCCTGCTCGCGCAGTTCGCTCAACGCGCGATAGCCCCCGTCGAGGAACTCGTGCGTGTACGCCATCGCCACGTCTTTGTCCTTGTGGGTGAAGATATCGATGTCGTGGCAAAACAGGATATCGAAGCGGTTGACGCCGACGCGCTCCAGAGACGCCTCGAAGGAGCGCATGACGCCGTCATAGCTGTAATCGAAGATGACCTCGCGGTTGGGCACCTCGAACCACTGGGTGCGCCGGCTGTCCGACCGTTCGCCGAGCTTGAGGAGGCGGCCCACCTTGGTGGATATCAGCGCGTCCTCGCGCTTGCGGCGCCAGAACGAGCCCAGCCGCCGCTCGGAGGTGCCGAAGCCGTAGAACGGCGCGGTGTCGAAGTAGCGCGAACCGGCCGCGAAGGCGGCGTCCAGCGTCGCCTGCGCGGTGTCTTCCTCGATCTTGTTGTAGAGGTTGCCGAGCGGCGCCGTTCCCGTGCCCAGCGCGGTGAACGTGAGCGCGCGGCCGCTCCTCAGTGGAAGCGTCTTCGTCTTCATGGTGCGTTTCCCATTCTTGCCACGTTGCTGCGCCGGCGTGAGACTAGCCGAGCAACGCTTCGATTTCTTCGCGCGACGGCATGGCAGGGGCCGTGCCGATCCGGGTGACGGACAAGCCCGCGGTAGCGCAGGCGAAGCGCACGGCCTGGAGCGGCCCCTGCCCCTCCGCCAGCGCCGTCGCGAAGCCGCCGTTGAAGGCGTCGCCCGCGCCGGTGGTGTCGCGCAGCGTTCCCGCGTTGAAGGCCGGCACCAGCTCGGTCGCGGTGCCGTCGTGATAGAGCGCGCCCTTTTCGCCCAGCGTGATGATCGCTGCGCCCGCGCCCATCTCGCGCAGCCGGGCAGCCGCCGCGCGCGCCTCCTCCAGCGAGCCGACCTTGAGGCCGGTGATCGCCTCCGCCTCCGATTCGTTGGGCGTCACATAATCGCACAACGACAGGAAGCCGTCGGGTAGCGCCGCGGCCGGGGCCGGGTTGAACACGGTCGCGACGCCGGCCGCGCGGGCCACCTCCAGCCCGCGCAAGGCCGCGTCGAGGGGTTGCTCGAGCTGCGTCACGAACACCTTGGCGCCCTCGATCGCCGCGCGGGCCGCGTCCACGTCGGCAGGCGACAGCGCGCCCGCCGCCCCGCTTTCCACGATGATGGCGTTGTCGCGCGTCTCGGTGGAGACGAAGATGAAGGCGGCGCCGGTGGGCCGCTCGCTGTCACGGATGACGTAGTCGGTGTCGATGCCCGCCTCGGCCCAGGCCTTGAGGGCGATCTCGCCGAACGAATCGGCCCCGAGCCGGGTGAGAAAGGCAACTTTTGCCCTGGCCCGCGCGGCGGCGACGGCCTGGTTGGAGCCCTTGCCGCCCGGCCCCATGCGAAAGCCTTCGCCGAGGATGGTCTCGCCCATCACCGGCAGGCGCGGCGCCTCGAAGGCGAGATCGGCCACGAAAATGCCGAGGATTGCAACGTCGCTCACAATGGGTCTTTCGCGTCAGGTATTGAGCGGTATCACACCCTTGGTCAGGATGAAGCAGCCATAAAACCGCCGGTCGGTGGTCTGGATGACGCAATACGCCTTCTTCGCTTCCTCGTAGAACGCGAACCGCTCGACACCGCGCATCTCGCCGATTTCGGGTTCGGCCCGGTCGAGCTGTTCCTGCACCTGCTCCTGAATGGGCGGTATCTCGTCCGGGGCGCCCATCACTTCCATGCGCGCAGCCTCCTCCACCGGCAGAACGGTCAAGATGGCCCGCACCGCGCGGCTCATCTCGACGTTGTCGATGCGGATCAGGCGACCCAGCGTCGTCTGCCGGGCAATGGAATCGCCGGGGAAATTGGCGTCTGCCACCACGACCTTGTCGCCATGCCCCATCGAGCACAGGGCGTACAATACGTCCGCGTTGAGAAGCGAATTCACCCGTCTCAGCATGCACCCTCCACGACCCGGCTTGCCCGGGTTGAATAAATGTTGCGCATATTAGACAGCACATGCCGCTTCGACCGGGCAAGTCCTCCGTCCGATTGCGTGCATTTTACTGCCGTTCACGCCTCGCTGGCGTCGCTCCCGCTTTGGCCCGCCGGCCGGGTGGGGTGCGGCAGGCCGAGCGCGCTGAGCCGTTCCAGCGCGCCCTGCAGGATGATGGCCGCGGCCACCTTGTCGATGGATTCGCGCCGCTTGGCCCGCGAGGCGTCCGCCTCCAGCATCGCCCGGTTGGCCGCGACGGTGGACCAGCGCTCGTCCCAGGCGACGATGGGGCGCGCGTCGAGCCGGGCGAGATTGCGGGCAAAATCGCGCGTGGACTGCACGCGCGGCCCCGCCGAGCCGTCCATGTTGAACGGCATGCCGACGATGAAGGCGGCCACGTTGTAACGCGTGGCGAGGGCGAGCAGGTAGGCCGCGTCGGGGCCGAATTTCTTGCGCCGGATGGTCTCCAGCGGCGAGGCGACGCGCCAGCCCTCGTCCGACACGGCGATGCCGATGGTGCGAGTGCCGTAGTCGAGGCCGAACAGCGCGCCATGGCAGTCGGCCAGCGCCTCGATGGGGGTGAACGGGTCACTCATCGGGCACCTCGAACAGTTGGCGGGCGCTGATCCAGCGGGCCCCGCGGTGGGCGCCGACCAGCGCGGCGAACGCGCTAACGAAGGCGGTGACGGCCGCATCGTGGTCGAGGTGATGAGTGAGGAGGCCGATCGGCCCGCCGGTCGCGATGGCGTTCGCCACCATCTCGGCGAGCGCGGCGTCCGGTTGCAGGCTGCGCGAGGTGCGCCAGGCGATCGGGTCGATGTGGGTGTCGACGCGGCGCGGCGGCCCCACGGCGGGCGCCATGCCGAAACGGGAAACGCCGCGATAGCCCGCCGCGGCGAGCGGCCGGCCGAGATCCTCGCGCATCCGGTTCCACGGCGGCACCAGCACCGGCAGGAAGGCCGGCGACAGCAGGCTTTCCCGCGCGGCGACGAGGTCGGCGACGATCTCGTCGCCGGGCCGCGCATCGCCGAGCTCGGCCGACTTGCCGGCGCGCTGGTGGTTGCGGTGGGCGACGCCGTGCTGCAGCACGGCGATGCCGCGCGCGGCGCACCAGGCACCGAGCGCCGGGTCCGCCCCGTCCGGGATCACCGCGAGGGCGAGCGGCGCGCCGACCCCGGCGGCGGCCGCATGCAACGCTTCGAGGCGCGGGCCGGGGCGGCGGGCGTCGTCGTCGCGCCACCACACCGCCTGCGGCCGGCCGGCTGCGGCGCACGCCTCGAAATGGGCTGCGAGGCGGTCGAGCGCGCTCATGCGGCCCGCCCCAGGATCAGCGCGGCGCTGTTGGCCGCGCCGTCGCGGTCGAGCGGGGGCGGCTCGGGCAAGGGCGCCGCGAGCGCGGCTCTGGCGGCTTGGGCGAGCGCTTCGGGCGTGAGGTCATGCTCGGCCAGGACGTGGGCGAGGCCGCGCCGGGCGAGCGCGGCGGCACGGTCGGTCTGCTCGCTCTCCTCGTGCGCCGCGAAGGGGACGAAGATCACGCGCGGGCCGGCGGCCAGAACGTCGAGTACGGTGTTGTAGCCGGCCTGGCTGATGGACAGCGCCGCGCCCGCGAGGAGCGCGCGGAAATCGGGGCGGTTGGGCTCGATGACAACGTGGGCGCCGGCCGAGCGCCGCCAGTGCGCCATGTGCCCGGCGAGCCCAGCCGGCACCAGGATGCGCCAGGGGATCGCGGGGCCGAGCATCGCGGCCGCCTCCAGCGCCGCCGCCACCAGCGACGCCCCCACCGCGCCGCCGCCGGCCGACACGACGATGCCCGCCCGCGGCCCGTCGCAGGCCACCGGCGCGCCGGCATCGACGAAGCCGGTATAGGCGATGCGGTCGCCCAGGCGCGGGGTGGGTCCGAAGCTGTCGCCGAGCTGCACGAAGCGGGGGTCGGCGTGGACCAGCACCCGATCGAACAAGGCGAGCGCCTTGTCGGCCATCAGCGCTTCCTTCGCGGCGGGCTTTCGCACCAGCACGTCGCGGATCGAGGCCATGGTGCGCGCCCCGGTCGCCCGCGCGGCGGCGAGCACCGGCTCCAGCTCGCCCGCGAACCGGCGACGGCCGAAGGGGAAGGTCTCCGTGACCACCACGTCCGCGCCACGATCGGCCAGATGGGCCAGCAGCACCGCCTGCCGCGCCTCCGCCACCGCTTCGTAAGGTTGTCCGCGCGCATCGACGATGACGCGGAACGAGCCGTCCGTCGCCAGCACCGGATGCAGCTCCAGGAGGTCGAGCCCGGCGAGGTCGAGCGTGGCGGGCGGGCGGGCGCCGAGCGCCAGGGTGACGTCGGCCCCCTCGGCCCGCAGCGCCCGCGCGATCGCCGCCGCCCGCACCGAATGGCCGGTGCCCAGGAGATGCTGCACCCAGACGAGAACGCGCATCAGTTCGCCATTCCCGGCCGCTCACCGGCGCGGGTAGCGGCCGCGAAGGCGATCAGCGCATCGAGCTGGCGGGCGCCGGTGGCGAGGTCGCGCGCCGCCGCGAAGGCGCGCGCGGCACGGGCCATCGTCGTGCGTCGCTCCGGATCGGTGAGGATTTCGAGGATCGCCGCGGCGATGGCGTCGGCGTCGGTGGGGGCAACCAGGCGGCCGCCCTCGCCCACCACGTCGAGCACCCCCGGCGCCGCGCCGCCGACCACGGGCAGGCCCGCCGCCTGCGCCTCCAGGAAGACGAAGCCGAACGGCTCGTCGATGGCCGGCCACACGAAGACGTCGCCGGCCGCGAACAACGCCGCCAGCGCCGGCTGGTCGAGCCGGCCGACCAGCGCGCCCTCGGGAAAGAGCGGCGCGAGGGCGGCCCGCTCCAGCCCGTCGCCGGCAACGCGGATGCGCACATCCGGCAGCGCCCGCGCGACGATGGCGAACGCATCCGCGAGCACGCGCAGGCTGTCGGCCTTGCGGCCCGGCCGCATCATCGCGGCGCTGACGATGAGGCGCCCGTCCCCACCGCGTTCCGCCTCGGTGAGGGGGGCGAAGGGGGCGGTGTCGATGAACGGGGGGAAATCCGTCACCTTGTCCGGCGCGAAAGCGCGCAGCGCCGGCCCGTCGCGGCGGGTGACGGCGCCGAGCGCGTCGGCCGCCGCGAGCGCCGCATCGGCGGCGGCGAAACCCGCGGCCCAAGGCCCTTGCGCCCGGCGCGGGGCACGGCTCGCCTCGACGATGGCGTAGGGCACGCCGAACCGCGCGGCGATCCCCGGCCCCAGCAGGTCGGGCGCCTTGTGGTAGTTGTGGTAGGTGATTACCGCATCAGGCGGTCCGGTCCGGGCGAGTTCGGCCACCGCCGCCGCGAGAGCCGCCGGGGCCGCCTCCTCCAGCCGCGCGAATTCGTCCGGCGCGCCGTGCCAGGTGGTGAACCGGCTCGGGTGGATCACGGTGTGCCCGCCCGCCCGCAGCGCGGCGTCGATCAGGCGCGCGAAGGTCCGGTCGCCGGACGGCACCGGCGAATCGGGCGGCTTCATGGGCGTGATCATCGCAACGATCATGCGGCGCGTCGCGCGAGGGGCTCCTCATCGAAGCGGCGCGCGAGGGTGGCCAGCCCCGGATCGGGCGCGAACGCGGAACGCACGCGCGCGGCCCCCGTCGCGCCGAGCGCATGGCGCCGCGCCGGATCGCCGGCCAGCGCCGCTATCGCCGCCGCGAGCGCCTTGGGGTCGCGCGGCGGCACCAGGAGGCCCACGCGCTCGTCCACGATCTCCGGCACGGCCGACACGGCCGTCGAGACCACGGGCAGCCCCATCGCCATCGCCTCCATGATGACGTTGGGCAGGCCGTCGCGGTCGCCGTTCTTGGCGATGCGGCTGGCGAGGGCGAAGATGTCGGCCCGGGCGTAGGCGGCGATCACGTCCTCACGCGCCATCGCGCCGCGGAATTCGATGCGCTCGCCGATGCCGAGCCGCGCCGCCAGCGCCTCCACCCGCGCCGTCTTGCCGCCGCCGATGTGCTCGAAGCGCCAGTCGATGTCGCGCGGCAGGCGGGCGAGCGCGGCCACGAGATCGTCGAGGCCCTTCTTTTCGACAGCCCGGCAGACGCTGACGATGCGCACCGGCCCCGTCCGCCCCTCGCGCACGGGCGGCGCGGGAAAGCGGCGCGTGTCGAGCCCGTGATAGACGAGCTCGATCTTTTCGGGCTGCTCGGCGAGGTCGGTCAGGACCTTGTGATTGTAGCGCGTGCAGGTGGCGCCCCAGGCGGCGTCGTCGATCTTGGCTTTCAGGTCCCAGGCTGGCGTCGTGTAAATGTCCTTGGCGTGGGCGGAGAAGGCGAAGGGCAGGCCGCGCATCAGCGCCGCGTAGCGGGCGACCGAGGCCGGCGTGTGCAGGAAGTGCACGTAGATGAAGTCGACATCGGCGGGCAGCTCCGCCGCCAGCACCGCGGCCTGGCCCCACCGGCGGAAGCGGCTCGCGGACCGGTCGCGCGCCAGATCGGCCGCATAGGCGGCCTCGGCCCGTACGTAGCCCGCCAGCTCTTCCGCCACGGCCCGCCCGGCCCGCACCCGCTGCGGATCGTCCTTGAGATATTCCGGCAGATAGATGAGCGGGGCGGTGATCTCGCGATGCAGGTCATGCACCGCGCCGTCGGTCGGTTTGCGCAGGGAGACGATCAACAGGTCGTAGCCCATGCGTTGCAGGCCAAGGATCTCCTGGGCGATGAACGTCTCCGACAGGCGCGGATAGCCTTTGACGACGATCGCGATGCGCGGCCGGCTCATCAGCGCACGAGCGACATGCGCTGCGCGTGGGCGCTTTTCGAGCGCAGGATGTCGGACGTGCGCATGTTGATGATGTCGAGCCCCGACAAAAGGTCGGTGAGGCCGGCCTCGGAGGGCTTCGGCCGGTCGGGCAGCTCCGCCAGCGCCTGCACCATGACGTCGACATCGGGGTAGGCCTCGATGGGCAAGCAGGTGACGAGCCCGACCTCGGCCGCCTTGGCGGCGCGGATCGCCTGCTCGCGACGCGGCACGACGCGCGGCACCAGCAAAGTCGGCTTATCGAAGGACAGGATCTCGCAGAAGATGTTGTAGCCGCCCATCCCGACGATAGCGGTCGCCTTTTCCATCAGCCGTTCGATGGTGGCGGTGAAGCGGATCATGTGGACGTGGCGCAGCGCATCCGCGCGCACCTTGAAGCGCGCCTGCGCCTCGGCCGGCATGAACGGGCCGAGCACGATCAACGCCGGGAACAGCGGCCGCTCGTGCGCCTCGTAGGCGCGCAGCACCCAGTCGACCAGCTCCATCCCGTCGCCGCCGCCGCCCGGCGTCACCAGCACGAAGGGTTCGCCGCCGAAGGGAATCTCGTCCACCGCGCCTTCGTTGGTCGGGATTTCACGGCGCAGGTAGCCGGTGAACAGCATCTTGTCGCGCACGCCCTGGGACACGCTGATCCCTTCCAGAGGGTCGTGCACCTCCTCTTTGCCGTAGACCCAGATGTCGTCGTAGACCTCTTCGAGCGACTTCACGGCGTGCTTGCGGTCCCACTCGTCGGCGAGGCTGGCGGGGTCGTCCATCACGTCGCGCAGCCCGAGCACCAGGCGCTTGCCCCTGTCTTTCAACAGGCTGAGCGTGGGCTCCACTTCGCCGCGCAGGCCGAGCGGCTCCTTGTCGACGATGAAAATATCCGGGTCGAACACGTCGGCCGTGTGCTCGATGATCGAGGCGCGCAGCTTGAGCATGTGTTCGATGTCGAGCGTCAGCGACAGCGGCGAATAGGCGCCGTCGCGCAGCTTGATAACGCCCGGCACCCGCACGAAATCGACCCGCGAACGGAAATCGAAGCTGCCGATGATGGGCGACCCGGACAAGATGATGACCGACAGCCGGCTGATGTCGCCGACCAGCGAGTGGGCGATCGCGCGGCAGCGGC
>JAUIJH010000174.1 GCA_030431335.1 Alphaproteobacteria bacterium | reverse complement strand
GAGGCGTTCCGGCACCTCGAAAGCCAGGGCATCGTGGTCAACACGCCCTATCGCGGCATGCGGCTGATGGATGTTTCGGTGGAGCGCATCGAGCAGACGTTGAAGGTGCGGATCGCGCTGGAAACCCTGGCGGCGGAGGAAGTGCGGGTGAAGGCGCAGGCCGATCCGGCCGTGCTCACGCCGCTGGAAGACCTGGTCGCGGAGATGCGCCACGCGGCCGAGGTGGAGGACCGCTACGCCCTCGCCCGCCTCGACACCGATTTCCACCGCGAGATGTGCCTCATCACCGGCAACGACGTGCTGTTGAAGTCGTGGACGCCGGTATCGCTGCAGCTCACCGTCATCTTCGGCCTGTCCGCGCTGCAGAAGGAATGCGGCGCCATCGTGGGGGAGCACGAGGAGATTCTGGAGGCGCTGCGCGCGGACGATGCGGAGGCGCTGGCGGAGCTGATGCGCGTGCACATTTTCGACCAGGGCAAGGAAGTCGACCACGAATCGTTCGTCGCCCGCCTGCGCCAGGGCAAGGAGGCCGGCGAATGAGCGTCGCCGCCGTTCGCGAGGATGGGCCGCGCGGCGAGGCCGGCCCCGCTCCGCTCCTCAAGGTGCGGGACCTCTCCGTCTCCTTCGGCCGCCTCACGGTCGTCGACGGGGTGAGCTTCGAGGTGGCCGAGGGGCGCACGCTCGCGATCGTCGGCGAATCGGGCTGCGGCAAGAGCGTCTCGGCGCTCGCGCTCACGCGCCTCCTGCCGCGCGGAGCCCGTGCGGACGTCAGCGAGCTGACCTTGGCCGGCGAAGACCTCGCCAACGCCAGCGAGCAGCGCATGGAAGCGCTGCGCGGCAGCGCCATCGGCATGATCTTCCAGGAGCCGATGACGGCGCTCAACCCGGTCATCACCATCGGCACGCAGATCGTCGAGACCTTGATGCGGCACGAGCGGCTGCCGCGCCGGGCGGCGCGCGAGCGGGCGCAAAACCTCCTCACCCGCGTCGGCATCCCCGACGCGGCGCAGCGGCTCGACGAATACCCGCACCAGCTGTCCGGCGGCATGCGCCAGCGGGTGATGATCGCCATCGCCATCGCGTGCGGGCCGAAGCTCCTCATCGCCGACGAGCCGACGACCGCGCTCGACGTCACCATCCAGGCGCAGATCCTGGAGCTGCTGCGCACGCTGCAGGCGGAGCTGGGCATGGCGCTGGTGCTGATCACGCACGATCTCGGCGTCGTCTCGGCCGTCGCCGACGATGTGGTGGTGATGTATGCCGGGCGCATCGTGGAGGAGGCGCCTGCCGAAACGCTCTTCCGCAAGCCCTGCCACCCCTATACGCGCGGGCTGATCGCGAGCCTGCCGCCGGCCGACGCCGACCTGCCGCGCCTTCAGGCGATCCCCGGCATCGTGCCGCCGCCGTCGGCGTGGCCGCCCGGTTGCCGTTTCGCGCCGCGCTGCGCCTATGCCGCGGACGTGTGCCGCAGCGCGATGCCGCCACTGGCGCCGGCGCCCTCGGGCGGGCGGGCCGCGTGCGTGCGGCTCGATGTGGTGCTGGCGGAGGAGATGGCATGAGCGCCGCCCCGCTGCTGGCAGTGCGCGACCTGCGCAAGATCTTCCCCGCACGGCGACGCGGCGCGCCGGGCGTGCGCGCCGTCGACGGCGTCAGCTTCGACATCGCGCGCGGCCAGACGTTCGGCCTCGTCGGCGAATCGGGCTGCGGCAAGACCACGACGGGCCGCATGGTGCTGCGCCTGATGGAGCCCACCTCCGGCACCATCCGCTTCGAGGACCGCGACCTGATGGCGCTGTCCCCCGCGCAGCTCCGCGCCTTCCGCCGCGACGCGCAGATCGTGTTCCAGGACCCGATGAGTTCGCTCAATCCGCGCATGTCGGTCGGTGAACTGATCATGGAGCCGCTGGTCGTCCACCGCATCGGCACCACGCGGGAGCGCCGCCAGCGTCTCGCGCGCCTGTTCGACCTCGTCGGCCTGCAACCGACCAGCGCCACGCGCTTCCCGCACGAGTTTTCCGGCGGCCAGCGCCAGCGCATCGCCATCGCGCGTGCCCTGGCGCTGGAGCCGAAGCTGATCGTGTGCGACGAGGCGGTGTCGGCGCTCGACGTCTCGATCCAGGCGCAGATCCTCAACCTGCTCGGCGACCTGCGCGACGAGCTGGGCCTCACCTACCTCTTCATCTCGCACGATCTGGGCGTGGTGCGGCACCTGTCGGACCGCGTGGCGGTGATGTACCTGGGCGAGATCGTGGAGGTGGCGAGCAAGCGCGAACTGTTCGAGACGCCGCGCCATCCCTATACGCAGGTGCTGATGCGGGCGATCCCGCGCATCGCCGACGGCCGCCGCCACTTCGAGACCATCGCCGGCGACGTCCCCTCCCCCAGCGCCCCGCCGCCGGGCTGCCGCTTCCACACCCGCTGCCCGCACGCCATGGAGGTCTGCCGCAAGGTGGCGCCGAAGATGACGAGCGTCGGCGAGACCCACCAGGCCGCCTGCCACCTCCTCACCGAACCGGCCGAGGCGGCAACCGTGTAGGTCAACATGCTGCCCTCGCGCAGTGGAGCGTGCCTAATGGCACGCCCGCTCCGAGGGCGGCATCGTCAGATGGCGGGCGTCGAATAGATCGAGCGGCCGCCGACGCGGATATCGATGTCGAGGAGGTAGTCCCGCGCGGCGCCGAGGTCGATGTCGACCCCGAGCCCCGGCGCATCCGGCGCCTTCAGCGTCCCGTCGGCGGCGCGCGCGAGGGGGTTCGCCACGAAGGCGGTCGCGACCGGCTTGGGCTCGGCCGGATATTCGCAGATCTCGTGCTCGGCGAGGCCGGCGAAGGGTTGCAGCGAGGCGCTCAGCGCCAAGTGCGAGGTGAAGGTGTGGTTGACGAAGGTCACCCCGCGCGCCACCGCCAGGTCGGCCACTTCCTTGGCCGGTCCGATGCCGCCGATGCGGCCGGTGTCGATCTGCACGAAGCCGATCTTGCCGAAGTCCATCAGGTGGCGCGCCATCGCGACGTTGTGGGCGGCCTCGCCGCCGGCGAGCGGCGTCTTGCTCTGGGCGGCAAGCTCCGCGTACGCCTCGAAGGCGGAGCCGGCGAACGGCTCCTCCAGCCAGGTGGCGCCCGCCGCCTCGAGCGCCGGCAGGCGCTCTGCGGCGCGGGCGACGTCCTCCACGAAGATCTGGCCGACGTCCACCAGGAGCACGCCGTCCGGGCCGAGGCCCTCGCGGGCCGCTTCGAGCTGGTCGCGATCGGCGGCGGCGTCGGTGCGCCCGAACGGGCCCCAGCCGAACTTGGCGGCGCGGAAATTGTTTGCCCGTGCCCGCCTGGCGCGTTCCAGGGTCTCGGCCGGCGTGTCGCCGAACAGCACCGAGGCGTATGGCGTTTTCGCCGTGCTCTCGCGGTAGCCGAGGAGGCGCCACACCGGCTCGCCACGGGCGCGGCCGAGGAGATCCCACAGCGCCATCTCGACGCCGGAGAATGTGTGGGCGGCCTGCAGCAGGTCCATGCTGTCATAGCGCACGCGCGCGGCGATGGCCTCGATGTCGTCCGGCCCGTCCAGGGTGGCGCCGAGCACCGAATCGGCGACCGGACGGCACACGCCATGCGAGCGCGGGCACACGAACGCCGCGATGGACGGCAGCGGCGCCGCCTCGCATTCGCCCCAGCCCACATGGCCGCCGGCGGCCACGCGCACCAACAGCGCATCCTGGCTCCCGTCCGCCTCGAGCGTCACCTCGGGCATGGCGAGATAGAAGAAGTCTACGGCTTCGATGTGCAAATCAGTTCCCGTACAGTGTCGCTTGCGGCGTGAAGACGACATCCGCGTCGAGCGGATACATCGGGCGCGCGCAAATGGTGTGGCCGAGGCTCTTGAGGTCGGCCGAGGTCGAGCCGGCGGCGTCGACGTTGAAGTTCTTTTCGACCCAGGCGTCGTACATGTGGTGCTCCACATGCGGCGACTTCACCACGATAATGTCGAAATCCCTGGGGTCCAGGCCGCTGGCGAAGTACATCGCCCGGTCGAACAGGCTGATGGTGCGCGTGAACGCCACCACCGTCACGTTGTCGTAGGTGAGGACGGCCGTGGGGCCGGCATCGAGCGGGATGCCGCTGGTCTCGAGCCGGGTGCGGCCGTCCCACAGGTGGCGAACGGTGGCCTTGACCGGCATCGGGGTGTAGCGGCCGGGGTCGGAGCGCCCGCCCAGCGTCACGTCGATCTGCGCGCCGACGCCCGCCGCGTGGGCCGCCGCCGCCGCCTCGGCGTCGACGATCTGCGCCAGCACGCGCTTTTGCGTGCCCGACGCCCGCAGCGCCTTCAGGATTTCGTTGGAATCGCCCGTGGCGCCCGATGAGGTGGCATCGGCGGCGTCGGTGAACACCACCGGCCCGTCGATCGCCTCGGCCTGCGCGATGGCGCGCTCCACCGGCACGAGCTTGCCCTGCATGCGGTGGCGCAGGGGCCAGAACTCCGCCGCGAGCCGCAGCGCGGCCGCCTCGGCGCCGGCCGCGTCGCCGTCGGTGGTGACGAGCACCTGCGAGCACAGTTCGGGCACGTCGGTAAACGGGTTGCCGATCATCACCGCCGCCGACAGCGCCGCGCCGGACCGCTCCAGGCGGATTGTCTCGCCCAGGAGGTCGCCGTAGCAGCCGGTCTTGGTGATCAATTCGTCGCCGCGGACCAGGGCGGGGATGACGACGCGCGCCGTCACCGGACGCACCTTGCCTTCCAGGCACTTGACGAGCAGGCGCGCGGCGCGCGCGCCGGTGTCGCCGAAATCGACGTGCGGATAGGTCTTGTAGACGGCGAAGGCGTCGAGCGCGCGGATCATCCGGTCGGTGAGGATGCCGTGCAGATCGAGCGAGGCGACCATGGGCACGTCCGGCCCCACCATCGCGCGCAGCTCGGTGAGGAGATGGCCCTCGGGGTCGAGCTCGCTCTCGGCCGCCATGGCGCCGTGCAGCGAGACGTAGATGCCGTCGATGCCGCCCACCGCCGCACGCGCCGCATCGAGGAATTCGCCCGACAGGCGCGCCCAGCCCTCGGCCGAAAGGATGCCGGCGCTGCCCGCGCGCGCGCCGTAGACGGGCGTCACGTCGATGTTGGCCGCCTCGAACACGTTGAGCGCCTGGGAGATGGCGTTGTTCTCGCCGCGCTGGCCCATCAGCGCGTTGCCGCGCTGGACGTTGAAGCTTTCGTAGCCGGAGGGCAGCGGGTTGAAGGAGGAGATCTCCTGCATCGCCTCGAAGATCAGGATACGTGCCATCCGCTCAGTCCTCGTAATCGTTCATCACGACGGCGACCACGTCGCCGCGCTGAACGCGTCCCGGTCCCGCCGACATCCAAAGGACGCCGCTGGCGGCGTAGCGCACTTCGAGCGGCGGCGTATCGATTTCGTCGACGCGGTGGGCGTAGCCGGCGATGTCGCCTTCGCGCACCACCTCGCCGACCACGTTGCAGGGCTCGAAGGTGCCCTCGCGCGGAGCGAATGAGTAGTTCTGCGGGCCGGGCACGTTCATGTGGCGCGTGGGCGTGTCGGTCTGGACCGTGCCTTCGGTGATGCCGAGATGGGCCATCACGTTGGCAATGCCGCGACGCGCGACGCGCACACCCGCCACGTTGACGCGCCCCCACCCGCCGAGCTCGGTGCCGATGGTGATGATGCCGCGCCGCTCCGCCGACGACGTCAGCGTCGCGAACTCGTCGACGCCCGCGAACACCACGTTGTAGGGCGCGCCGAACGCCGCCGCGACCTCGAAGGTGCGCGCCAGGAGCGCCGGATCGCTGACCTTGTGCATGTTGGTGGACAGCGCCGAATCGCCCGAGTGGCCGGCCGTGTGCAGGTCCACCATCACATCGACGTGGGGCAGCACCGTGCTGTCGATGTAGTGGGCGATCATCTGCGAGATGGTGCCGGCGGGGTCGCCCGGGAAGCAGCGGTTCATGTCGCGCCCGTCGGCCGGCGACAGGCGCGTGTCGTTGGCGACCGCGGGAGGGTTCACCGCCGGGATCATGATGACGCGGCCGGACACCTGGTCCGGCGTCAGCTCGCGGGCGAGACGCGAGACGGCGATGGGCCCCTCGTACTCGTCGCCGTGGACACCGCCGGTGAACAGGACCGTGGGGCCAGCGCCGTTCTTGACAACGACGATGGGAATGAGCGTCACCCCCCAACCGGAGGTGTTGCGCGACAGAGGCGCGCGCAGGTATCCGGCCTGCCGGCCGTCCTGGTCGAAATCGATGTCGCCTTGGATGCGGCTCTTGGCCTGCACGGGAGAACCTTCAGTTTCACGCGTTGATATCGTATGATCGTATACGAAATGGCGCGGGTCAAGCAGCGCCGTGGCAGATTGAAGGGGCGGCGCGGACTGCCGCGCACCAGAGGAGAGACAATGAAGATCACCGCCATCCGGTCGGCCGGACTGTTCGGGGAGACGCCGAAGGGAGGCTGGTCCAACGAGATCAAGCCGGATGATTCGGTCCACGCGCTGATCGCCGTGCACACCGACGAGGGGGTTGTCGGGCTGGGCAGCGTGTTCACCGATGCGCGCCTGGTGGCGGCGGCGCTGCAGGTGCTGGAGCCGCTGTTCCTGGGCGAGAACGCGCTGGAGCCGATGCGCGTGTCGGAAAAGCTGCACCAGAACACGTTCTGGATGGGCATGGGCGGTACCTTGACCCACACCATCAGCGGCATCGACATCGCGCTGTGGGACATTCTGGGCAAGGCCACGGGCCAGCCGGTGGGCCGCCTCCTGGGCGGGCGCTATCGCGACAAGGTGAAGCCCTACGCCTCGATCCTGATGGAGATGCCCGACCTGATGGCCGAGCGAGCGGCCGAGTTCCGCGCGCTGGGCTTCAAGGCGCTGAAAATCGGCTGGGGTCCCTTCGGCCGGCGCGAGGACGCCAAGCTCGACGAGGCCATCGTGCGCGCCGCCCGCGAGGGGTTCGGCGAGGACGGCCTGTTGATGGTCGACCCCGGCGCCAGCGACGCCTTCTGGCCCAACGGCCTCAAGTGGGCGCTCAACACGGCCGAGATGCTGAAGGACTACGACATCGCCTGGTTCGAGGAGGCGCTGAGGCCCGAGGCGCTGGAGGATTTCGTGATCCTGCGCCGGCAGAGCCCCGTGCCCATCGCCACCGGCGAGTGCCTGACGCGGCGCCAGTCGTTCAAGCGCTGGTTCGTGGAGGGCGCGCTCGACATCGTGCAGCCGGACGTGACCAAGGTGGGCGGCATCTCCGAGCAGATCCGCATCGCGCGCATGGCCAACGATTTCGGCGTCAAGTATGTCGGGCACGGCTGGAACACGGCGCTCGGCCTCGCGGCCGACCTGCAGCTCGCCAGCGCGCTGCCGGGTGCCGACCTCGTGGAATATATCGGCGGCTCGCCCTATCTCGACGATATCGTGATGGGCGAATGGACGCGCGATGCGGACGGCATGATCGAGATACCGGCCAAGCCCGGCCTCGGCGTCGAACTCGACCTCGAGGCGCTCGCCCGCTACACGCCCGACCCCAAGGCCCTGGTGGAGGTTTGATCTAGCGCGCCGCCACGGCGCCCGCGCTCACAACAGGCTGGCGACGTCGGGTCTCGGCGGTTCGCCAGCCCTCGGCTGGCCGCTGCCTTCCGACAGCACCAGATCGGCGATCGTCATGTTGTCCATGGTTTCCAGGAAGGCGGCGAAGCCCTGGCCGATCATGCCGTTGAGCTTCTTGTCGATGCGGTCGCGCTCGAACCCGCTGTCCAGCATCTGCTGGGCCGGGCGGCATTCCTGGAAGCGCAGCTCGAAGGCGCGCACCACCGAGCCCAGAGTGAGGCAATCCGGCTCCATCGCGAGCCGGATACCGCCGTTGCGCCCTCGCACCGAGGCCACCAGCCCCGCCCGCGTCGCCGTCTTCAACAGCTTGAAGATGGTAAACTCGGTCAACCCGGTGTCCGCGGCGACCTTTTTGACCGCAACGACGTCCGGGTGGACCAGCGCGCAGGCCGCCAGGACACGCACGGCGTAGCGGGTCTGTTCTGTAAGGCGCATGCCATGCGTCTTACCTCAGAATTGTAATTTTTCGCAATTGAAATTGGACCCAGGTCAAAACCTGTGTGTGCCGGCCGCCGGATCGAGCGCGGCGGGGGCGCGCCGAGGGTGGGATGGCATCGCGGCGGCCTGGGATACGTCAGGCAGACCGCCCGTCATCGCCGCGATGATGCCCTCCAGCGCGACGCGCTCGTTGTTGATCCGCCCATCGAACCAGGCCGCCAGCACCGACGCCGGCATCGCGACGCCCAGCCCCACCGCCGTCGTCAACAGCGCCACCCAGATGCCGCCCGCGAGCGCCGATGGGTCGACCGCCGCCCCCGCCCCCTCGAGCTGTTGGAAGGCTTCGATCATTCCGAGCACCGTGCCGAAAAGGCCGAGCAGCGGCGCGATCTGCGCGATCACGTCGAGCACGCCGGTGAGGCGGGACAATTCGTGCAGGCGCAGCATCGCGAAGCTTTCGGCCACCTCGCGCGTCTGCGCCGGCGCCTCGCGCGCAGGGCGCGACATGATCAGCGCCACCGTGCGTGCCGCGAGCGAGTTGTCGCGCTGCAGGAAGGCGACGTCCGCGTCGCGGCTCGCGTTCCACCGCCGCACCGCCTCCCACGCGCCCCCGTGACGGCCGACGCGCGCATGGGCGAACTGCCACGCCTTGGCCAGCGCCACCGCGATCGCCACCACGGAAAGCGCGAGGAGGATCGATACCACCGGGCCGCCCCGCTCGATGAGGCCGCCTACCCCGCTCGCGTCGGCCCATCGAGAAAGTATTTCGCCGTAGGTCATCGTGGTCTGCCCCAATCGCTGCACCGCCGCAATTGTCGACTATAGAAGCCTACTTTCCCGATCAAGCCGTCTTCGCCCTGGTGTTGACGCCTTTGACGCCGCACTGTCCTTGCGGGGCGCCGCCATCCTAGAATTCGGCCGAGCGAACCCCCTTGGAGACCCGAGCGATGCGAACCGAACCGACACCCGACATGCGCAAGATCATCGACCGTCTCGCGGTCGAGGATGCCGGCGTGCCCGACTGGGTGGACCTGCCGGCCGCCGAGGGGCGCGCCATGTCGCTGCGCAACAACGCGCGCTGGAACATCGAGATGCCCGAGATGGCGGTGAGCGAGGGCACGCTGGCCGGCCTGCCGGCGCGCACCCTGGTGCCGCCCAACGATGCCGGCAAGGGCGCGATCCTCTACGTCCACGGCGGCGGCTTCGCGTTCTGCTCGCAGGACACGCACCAGCGCTCGGCGCGGTGCCTGGCGCTGGCGGCGGCGGCGCCCGTCGTCACTTTCGACTATCGCCTGGCGCCGGAGGATCCGTTCCCGGCGGGGCTCGAGGACGTGCGCAGCGCCTTTGCGGCATTCGCGCCGGCCTACGAGGGGCGCGTGCTGGCCATCGGGGGGGACAGCGCCGGCGCCAACCTGGCGATGACGGCGATGCTCGCCGGCCTTTCGCCGAGCCCGGATTGCGCCCTCCTGTTCTACGGCGTGTTCGATTGCGACTTCGCCAGCCCTTCCTACGAGCTGTTCGCCAACGCCTCCGGGCTGACCCGTGCCAGGATGATCCGCTATTTCGAATGGTACGCGCCGCGGGAAAAATACGAGGACCCGCTGGTGAGCCCGCTGCGCGCCTCGGACGCGGCGCTGAAGGCGCTGCCGCCGCTCTATCTGTCGGCGGCCGGCATCGACCCGCTGCGCAGCGACGCGGAGCGGATGGCCGAACGCCTCGCCAGCCTCGGCCGCGACGACACCTTCGACCTCTACGAAGGCGTGCTGCACGGCTTCATGCAGATGACGGTGGCGCTGCCCGAGGCGCGGCAGGCGCACGAGGATGCCGGCGCCTTCTTCCGCAGGCACGCCGAGGCGTAGCCGCCACCTTGCCAGGCGCCGGCCGATGTTGGAGCATCGCGCCGCCGCCTCCTATCCTCGGCATGCGCAGCCGCCCTCGCCGGTGGCAACACCAAGGAATCCATGCATGGACGATCAAGCAGCCGTACAGGCCGCACAGCTCCTGTTCGACGCGCGCGCCGGCCGGCGGCCGCCCCTCGCGGCGCTGCCGGACGAGTGTGCGCCGCAGACCGTCGCCGACGCGCACCGGATCCAAGAGGCACTGGCCGCGCTGTTCCGCGACAGCGCACGGGCGATGAAGGTGTCCGTGAAGGACGGCGTGGTGCAGCACGGGCTCATCCTCGCGAGCCGCATTCTCACCAGCCCCGCGCTCCTTCCGCGCAAAACCACCCGGCTGTGCGGTGTGGAGGCGGAGATCGCCTTCCGCCTCGACAAGGCGCTGCCCAAGCGCGCCGCTCCCTATTCGCGCGATGAGGTCGCCGAGGCGGTGACGACGCTCGTCGCCATCGAGATCGTCGACACTGGTCTCGCCCTGCCGGACGTGCCGGCACTCCACAAGACGGCTGACTTTCTCGTCAATGGCGGGCTCGTCACCGGAACCGAGCGGGCCGACTGGCGCGAGTTCGACCTCACCGCGCTGGAGGCCGTCCTCGTCGTCAACGGGCAGGAGACGAAGCGCCAGACCGGAGGGTTCGCCGCCGGGCATCCGCTGGAGCCGGCCATCGCGCTGATCAACGACCTCGCCGCCAACGCCGCCGTTCCCGCGGGTTTCGTCATCACTACGGGCTCCTTCACCGGGCTCGATTTCGTGGCGCCGGGCGACACGGTGAAGGTGGAGTTCGTCGGCTTCGGCGAGGCGGAGATCACGTTCGAGGGCTGACGGCGGGCCTCAGGCGTCCTCGGCCATGATGGCGTTCATCAGGCCGTCGGCGGTCCAGCCGGCGAGCGCGATGTCGTGGGCGAGGCGCCCCGCCTGCAGGATCAGCGCGCGATCGGCGACGGCGACGACGTCCTTCATCGCATGGCTGACCAGGATCACCGCGATGCCCTGCCCCTTGATCTCCTCGATCAGGCGCAGCACCTCGCGCGTCTCGCGCACGCCGAGCGCGGCGGTCGGCTCGTCCATGATGACGATGTCGGCGCGCCACCGCAGCGCCCGCGCGATGGCGACGCCCTGGCGCTGGCCGCCCGACAGCGCCGACACCTTGCGCGTGACGTCGGCGATGTCGATGCGCAGCCGCGCCAGCAGCGAGCGCGCCCCCTGGGCCATCGCCTTCTTGTCCAGGATCCGCACCGCCGGCAGGCGCGGCGCCCGCACCAGCTCGGAGCCGAGATAGATGTTTTCGGTGATCGACAGGTTCGGCGCCAGCGCCAGGTCCTGGTAGATGGTGGCGACACCAGCCGCCAGCGCCTGCGCCGGCGAGCCGAACCGCACCGGCTTCCCGCGCAGTGCGAGCGTCCCCGTGGAGGCGGGCTGCGCTCCCGACAGGATCTTAATCAGCGTCGACTTGCCCGCGCCATTGTCGCCGCAGACGGCCAGCACCTCGCCCGCCGCCAGCGAAAAGCTGAGGCCCGTCAGCGCCTCGACGGCGCCATAGGACTTGCCGAGGCCGTCCGCCGCCAGCAGCGGAGCGGCACCGGCCGCCGCCCCGCCCGCTTCGCTCATTGGGCGAACTGATCGACGTTGCTGGCGTCGACGAGGGTCGCGTCCATCAGGAGGTAGGGGCCAGAGACCAGCGTGGCGGGATCCTCGCCCTTTTCCACGATCGCCTCGACCATCTCGACCGCCTTCTCGCCCATCGCCTCGAAGGGGATGGCGACGGTGGCCATCAGCATCGATTCGGGATCGGCGATGCGCTCGTAGGCTTCCGGGCCGCCGTCGATGGAGACCAGCGCGGGCGCGCCCTTCTCGTGGCCGGCCGCCGTCAACAGGTCGTCGATGATGTAGGCCTGCCCGTCGAAGGAGGCCCAGATGCCGTC
>JAUIJH010000173.1 GCA_030431335.1 Alphaproteobacteria bacterium | reverse complement strand
CCTCGATCTGGTTCCACGCGAGCGAGCCGGTGCGCGACGCCAGCCAATCCGAGAGCCGGCGCGCAATCGCCGGCGCAGTCCGAAGAGCCGGCGCACGATCGCCGCCGCAATCCGGAAAGCTGGCGCACGATCGCCGGCGCAACCCGAACTGGCGCCGCGCGCCGAGCCCGTTCGCGGCGTCAGTCCTCGACGCCGCGCAGGCGCTCGGTCCGCCGGCGCAGCAACTCCAGCGTGACCAGCAGCGCCACCGACAGGATGATCAACAGCGTCGCGACCGCGAGGATGGTCGGGTTGATCTGCTCGCGCAGCCCCGAGAACATCTGGCGCGGGATCGTGCGCTGCTCGGGGCCAGCGAGGAAAAGCACCACCACCACCTCGTCGAAGGACGTGACAAAGGCGAACAGCGCTCCGGAGATGACGCCGGGGCGGATCAGCGGCAGCATCACGCTGCGAAACGCGCTGATGGGCGTCGCCCCCAGGCCGAGCGCGGCATTGAACAGCGAGTGGTCGAACCCCTGCAGCGTGGCGCTCACCGTGATCACCACGAACGGCGTCCCCAACGCCGCGTGGGCGATGATGAGGCCCGCATAGGTGCCCACGAGGTCGAACCGCGTGTAGAAAAAGAACATGCCGGCCGCGATGATGATCAGCGGCACGATCATCGGCGACAGGATCAGCGCGATGATGGGCCGCTTGAACGGCATCGCATCGCTGGTCAGGCCGACGGCGGCCAACGTTCCCAGCACGGTGGCGAGGATGGTCGACGCGATGCCGATGATGAAGCTGTTCTGTACCGCGAGCGTCCATCTGAGGTCGCTCCAGATGCCGCGATACCACCGCAGCGAATAGGCGTCCGGATCGAACTGCAGCATCCCGGGCGTGAAGGAGAAGAACGGCTCCGCGTTGAACGACAGCGGCACCACCACCAGGATCGGCAGGATCAGGAACAGAAGCACCGCCCAGGCGGCGATGCGCAGCACCCACACGCCGGCGCGGTCGAGGGGGGTCTGGTAGGCGGGGTGTGCCATCAGCCGAGCTTGATGTTGCTGGCGCCGACGAGGCGGTCGTACAGCCAGTAGAGCGCGACGATGACGAGGAGGAGCAGCGAGCCGAGCGCGGCGGCGAGCTCCCAGTTGTTGGACTGCTGCATATGGAATGCGATGATGTTTGAGATCATCTGCCCGTCCGTGCCGCCCACCAGCGCGGGGGTGATGTAGTAGCCGACCGAGATGATGAACACGAGCAGCGCTCCCGCCGACAGGCCCGGCATCGTCATCGGCAGGTAGATGCGCGCGAACGCCCCCAGCGGCCGCGCGCCGAGCGACATCGCCGCACGCATGTAGCTCGGATCGATGCCGCGCATCACGCTGTAGAGCGGCAGGATCATGAAGGGCAGCAGGATGTGCGTCATCGCGATGATGGTGGCGTTGCGCGTGTAGAGGAGCTCGAAGGGCTCGGAGATGAGGCCGAGGCTCATCAAGGTGGAATTCATTACGCCGTTGGTCTGGAGGAGCGCGATCCAGGCGGTGGTGCGCACCAGCAGAGAAGTCCAGAACGGCAAAAGCACCAGCACCATCATGAGGTTGGCGCGGCGGGCGGGGGCGTTCGCCATGTGGTAGGCGAGGGGATAGCCGAGCAGCACGCACAGCACCGTGATGGTGAGCGCCATGCCCAGCGTCTTGCCGTAGAGCTGGCGGTAGATCTGCGCCGATTCGCGCGATTTGACGGCGCCGCTGGCGTCGCGCTCCAGGTCGAGCGCGGTGAGGTAATAGTCGGCGGTGAAATTGGCGCCCGCGCGCCGGATGGCACGCCAGAAGCGCGGGTCCGACCATCGCTCGTTGGCGCCAAGCAGCGTGTCGGCCCCGGCGCTGGCGATCTCTGCTTCGTCAACCCGGCGCAAGCCTCGCGCGGCGGCGTTGATGGTGCTGGAGGCGCCCGGGTAGGTGCGGTTGATCTCGGCAGCGAGGCGGCCGCTTTCGCGCGACAGCGCGAGGCGCCGCAAGTCCGCCGCCATCGCGGTGAGCACGTCCCGGTCGGGCACGCTCTGCCCATCCCATGTGCGCAGCGCCACGAGGGTGCCGGGGATGAGGTTCGCCACCGTCGGGTTATAGGCGCTGCGGTAGAGCATCGACCCGATCGGAGCCAGGAAGGCCAACAGCAGAAACACGAGCAGCGGCACCACCAGCATGAAGGCACGGCGCTGGCGCCGGCGCAGCCCGAGCCGCGCCGTGCGCGTCTCGTCGTGCGTCAGGGGCACATCCGTGGTGCGTCGGGCCGCCGTGCGTCCGCCAATTGCCATGCTACCAGCCGTGCCCTCGCCCTGCGTGGGGGGAGCGCCGGGCGAACCGGCGCTCCATGGGGGCTCGCCTTATTGGGCGAGCAGCCACTGGTTGTACTTCTCGCCCAGCGACTCGCCATAGTCGGCCCAGAACACCGGGTCGGCCTTCAGCCCTTCGTCGAGGTGCGCCGTGGGCAGCTTCTCGAGCACGTCCTTCTCGACATACTTCTCGGAGGACTTGCGCGTCGGCCCGTAGGCGACATCCTGCATGCCCGACAGCGGCACGGTGCTGGTGGCGAACTTGATGAACTCCCAGGCCGCGTCCTTGTTGGGGGCGCCGGCGAGGATCGCCCACACGTCGAGATCGAAGACGTTGCCGTCCCAGATCATCTCGAAGGGTTTGCCCTCGTCGACGATCGCCGCATAGAAGCGGCCGTTGGCCGATTGCACCAGCGTCGCGCCGCCGTCGGCGAGAAGCTGGGGCGCCTGGCTCCAGGAATCGAACCAGACAAGGTCGTCCTTGATGGTGGCGAGCTTGTCGAAGGCGCGCTGCTGGCCTTCCTCGGTGGCGAGGACGGTGTAGACCTCGTCCTTCGGCACGCCGTCGGCCATCAGGGCCCACTCGAGGTTCACCTGCGGGCGCTTGCGCATGGCGCGCTTGCCGGGGAACTTTTCGGTGTCGAAGAAGTCGGCGATCGTGGCGGGCTTGGCGTCGCCGATGGTCTCGCTGTTGTAGGCGAACACGGTGGCCCAGTAGATCACGCCGACGCCGCATTCGCTGCCCAGCGCGTCGGGATAGAAGTCGTCGGCGGCGGCGGTGCCGTCTTCGCCGGCCGGCAGGTCGGTGTGGTCGAGCACTTCGAGCAGGCCCTCGGCGCAGGCGCGCTCCAGGTCGATCACCTCGATGTCGACCGCGTCCCACTGGACGTTGCCGGCCTCGACCTGTGCCTTCATTTCGGCGATGCCGCCCGAATAATCCTCAAACAGGATCTCCGTGCCGCTCTCCTTCATGAAGGGGTCGACCATGTGTTCCTTCTGCGCGGCGCCGTAGGCACCGCCGAAGGAGACGGCGGTCATGCGGTCCTGCGCGAGGGCGGGGGTCGCAAGAAGCGCCAGCGCCGTCAGCGCGGCTATCGGGGTCAGACGTTTCATCGGCTGAGTTCCTCCTCTGTCTCGTTGGTTAGGGGGGCGGGCGCGTTTTGCGGTGCGCCGGGCGGGGGGAAGGCGAAGCCGTCCTGCGACAGCCAGGCCAGGGTGACGTCCTGACCTTCGGCGAGGGTCGGGGCGGAGGGGTCGTTGAGTGCCTTGACGGCCACTTCCGAGCCGTCGCCGAGTTCGAAGAAGTAACGGATGAAGTCCCCCACGTAGTGGCGCACCAGGAAGCGGGCGGGAGCTTCGTTGTCGTAGGCGTGGGCGGTCGGTTGGACGTAGAGCTTTTCCGGGCGCACCGACAGGACGCAGGGGCCGGGGCCATGGAGCCCGGACGCCTGCGCGGTGACGGTGGCGCCGGAGGCGAGGCGCACGGTGGCCTTGCCGTCGTCGATGCGCTCGGCGGTGCCACCGATCATGTTGTTCTCGCCGATGAAGTTGGCGACGAAGGCATTGGCGGGGCGCTCATAAAGGTCACTGGGGCTTGCGCACTGTTGTACCACGCCCTCGTTGAAGACGGCGATACGGTCCGACATGGTGAGCGCTTCGGTCTGGTCGTGCGTCACGTAGATGACGGTGAAGCCCAGGCGCTGGTGGAGGCGCGTGATCTCGAACTGCATCTGCTCGCGCAGCTTCTTGTCGAGCGCACCGAGCGGCTCGTCCATCAGCACGATGGACGGCTCGAAGATGAGGGCGCGGGCGAGCGCCACGCGCTGGCGCTGGCCGCCTGAGAGCTGGCCGGGATAGCGCTTGGCAAAGTCGCCGAGCTCGACCAGCTCGAGATGCTCCTCGACGCGCTTGGTCACCTCGGCGCGCGGCATGTTCCGCAGCTTGAGCGGGTAGGCGAGGTTGTCGCCCACGCTCATGTGCGGGAACAGCGCGTAGTTCTGGAACACCATGCCGATGTTGCGCCGCCAGGGCGCCGTGCGCGTCAGCGGTTCGCCGTCGAGGATGATCTCGCCGCTGGTGACGTCCTCGAACCCCGCGAGCATCATCAGGACGGTGGTCTTGCCGGAGCCGGAGGGGCCGAGCAGCGTCAGGAATTCACCCTTGGCGACGTCGAGATCGAATCCCTGCACGACCATCGTCTTCTGGTCGTAGCTCTTCTTGACGTTTTGAAAGCGTAGCGATGCCCACTCGCTCATTTGGATGCAGAAATCCGCGATCCGTCCCGATGGTCGAGCATGAGCATTGTCTCGTCGGCAATAAATTTATCGATGGCGCGACGAGACCCCATTCGCCGCCCGGTTGTCAAGGACGGCACCGAACGCGGTCCGGCCCTATGCGGGCCCGCCGCCGGGTTTTTCTTCCAGCTTCAGCGCGGTTGCGAGCGCGGACAGCATGTCGTTGGCGACATAGGGCTTCTTGATCGTCAACGTGCCGGCCATCACGCCGGATGGCAGCTCCAGATCTTCCCCGTAGCCGGTGACGAACACGTAGGGGATGTTGCGCTTGTTCAGAGGCTCGATCAGCGAAAAGCTCGTCTCGCGCCCCAGATTGACGTCGAGCAGGGCCACGTCGATCGCCTCGGTTTCGACGATGCGGTGCGCATCGGACAGGCCCATCGCGGTGTGGACGTTGCTGACGCCGTTTTCCAGCAGGATCTGCTCCGCATCGAGCGCCATGATCATGTTGTCTTCCACCAGCAGCGCGGTCACCCCGTCCAGTGCGGCGGGCGCTGCGCCGGCGGTTGTGCGGTCGCGGGGCGCGGCGCCGGTCTCCTCGCCGTCGCCGAGGGAGAAGATCGCGGGCGGCAGCGCGAAGCGCGCCTCCAGCCCCTGCAGGCGCCAGGTCAGGCGCGCCTGGCCGCCCAGCTCATGGGGGATGGAGCGCTCGATGATGGTCGACCCGAAGCCGCGCCGCGAGGGCGCGTTGACCGGCGGGCCGCCGATCTCCATCCACTCGACGATGCACCAGCCGTCGGCGTCGACATGCCAGGCGATGCGCACCTCGCCGCGAGAGTCGGACAGCGCGCCGTACTTGGCGGAGTTGGTCACCATCTCGTGGAACACGAGGGCAAGGGTGGAGAAGGCCTGAGCGTTGACCATGATCGGCGGGCCGTCCATGTGCACGCGGCTCACCTTGTCGGCGATATAGGCTTCCGCCTCGGTGCGGATGAGGTCGGCCAGGCTCTGTGCGGCAAAGCTCGCGTCGGTGATCTGGTCGTGCGCGCGGGCGAGAGACTGGATGCGCGTGCCGATGATGGCGGCGAAATCGTCGATGGACTGCGCGCCGGCGCGGCTGCGCAGGATGACGGCCCGCACCAGTCCCAGTACGTTGCGGACCCGGTGGTTGAGCTCGGCGATCAACAGTTCCTGCCGCTGCGAGGATTCGGCCTGCAGCCGCTCGTTCTCCTCGGTGAAGCGCAACAGCACTTCCAGGATGGCTACCCGCAGCGCCTCGGCGGACTTCAGCTCCAGCGTGCTCCACGGCTGGCATTTGCCGCGCACTGTCTCCTGCCAGGCCTCGAAGCTCTTGCGCGGGGTCAGGCGCGGGCCGTTGGGCCCCGTCACCATCTCCTTGCCGTGAGGGTCGCCGGCCCACTTCACCGTCTCCACCACCTCGCGGCGGAAGAAGATGAGATAGTCGCGCGGGGTGCGCGAGATGGGGATCGCGAGCAGGCCCGCCGCCCGGTCGACGAAGGCCTCGGCCTTGGGATAGGCGGCGGCGAGCTCGTTGGTGGCGTAGACGCGGCTCGCCGTCGCGCGATTGAGGAAGCGCGCCAGGCCGGGCAGATCGTCCGGGAACGGGCAGGTGCCGACGGTGAAGGTGGTTCCTCCCGCCCACACGGCGAACCCGTCCGACGGGATCATGCGGCGAAACTCGGGCGCGAAATCGATCAGTTGGTCCAGCGTCGGCGAGGTCGAGATCAGCCGGCCGATGATCTTGTCGTGCAGGGCGCGGGCGGCCTCCTCGGCTTCGCGGGCGGCCTGGTTGAGGCGCCCCTCGATGAGCAGCGCCACGATCTGCCCGAACAGATCGAGCGTCGAGCGCAGGGGCATCGAGATCCGGCGCGGCTGGTAGTTGTGCAGCGCGAACAGCCCCCACAACTTGCCGCCGATGACGATGGAGACCGAGAACGAGGCGCCCACCCCCATGTTGGTGAGGTACTCGATATGGATCGGGGAGACGGCCCGCGTCACGGCCAGCGACAGGTCGAGCAGCGAGCCGTCCGGATTGCGGCCGGGCACGATGGGGACCGTCTCGCCGCCCACGTCGGCGATGATGCGGGTGAGGCTGCGCACGTACAATTCGCGCGCCTGGCGGGGGATGTCCGTGGCCGGATAGTTGAGCCCCAGGAACGGCTCCAGCCCCGACTTGACCGACTCGGCGATCACCGCGCCCGCCTTGTCATCGGAAAAGCGGTAGAGCATGACGCGGTCGAACCCGGTCACCGCCCGCAGCTGGCGCACGGCCTCGTTATAGAGCGAGGCAAGGTCGCCGCAGCGTTCGATGCGGCCGATCATGCTCTTGATCAGCATGCCCGAATTGTCGTGCGGCGGCAGCAGCCGCTCGGCCTCCACCACCACCGAATGGCCCGACAGGTGGATGGCCAGGTCGAAGCGCTCGCCGGTGCCGAACAGGTCCACCCCGAACAGGCGCTCGGAGCCCTCGCCGGCGCTGAGGCCCTGAAGCCGCTCGCGAATATCGTGGATGCTCTGGGGGGGCAGGATCTCCCCCATGGGCATGCCGAGCAGATCGTCCGGCTCCTTGCCGGTGATATCCGCGATGTTCGCCGAGGCGTGCTGAACCATCCAATCGAGCGAAAAGGCGATCAGATAGCCGAAGGACTGGATACGGCCCAACAGGTGGATCGGCTCGCGATCGCAATTGGACAGGTCGACGGAATAGATGTCCGGCTGGTCGCTCATCGGCTTGCGGCGTACTCACTCGTTGTCTCGAAAAGGGCGAAAGTCCGGCGCGCCGCATCGATCGAGCGCGCTATGTCCAGCTCCCCGAGCTGGCTTGCGAGGTGGTTGAAAGCGGCGAACACCGCGCCGGGTGCCGCAGCGGCGTCGAGATAGTGCATCGACAGCCCGCCGCCCCCCTCGTAGCACGGGGCGATCTGGCGGGCGATCATTCGCGCTCCGAGCCGCGAACCGTCGAGCACGTAGACCGCGCCGGCCGCCTCGGCAATATCGGCCCCGGCAAATGCCACGGTCGGGACCGGCAGCGGCTCGAGCGCCATCGCATCCATGTCCCGCGACAGCGGTTCGGTAAAGAGCGTGCGCAACGCCGGCACCGTCGCCGGCAGGACCCGCCGCAGCCACGGCTCCAGCGCGCGATGGCACGCGTCGTTCATGCGTATGAACGCATGATAGGTTCGTGGCGACGCCCCGCCGATCCCCGCAAACCGATCGTCGAGCGCAGCATGGACGTCGCTGGTCGCTTCACGCAACCGAGCCCGCACCCGGGCGGGATCCATGGCCGTTGTGGCGTGGCTCGACTGATACAAAGGCGTTCCCTTTCCAGCAAAATCCCCAGTCTGATGGGATGCCTATGACGCACGCTTACGCATAAATAAAGACTGCGAGAGGGCGAGCGTCTCGCAAAGGGATAGGATTTTTTGCACACGACAACCAGATAGTCGCTTTCGGCATGCGGCACGATCGGTCTCGGAAGCAGTCCGCTAAGACTCTAGCAGGTCGCAATTAATTTAAGAAACCGACATAATATGTTGTTTTCTTGATATTAAATGTCGGGCGCCAATCAGCGCGGCCCGCGATTTTGCAAAATACTGCTTGCGAGGGCGCGACGTCGCACCCCCCAAAGCGGGTGCCGCGGACCGGTGCGCCTCGCGCCGCGCCGCGTTGCGAGGACGGATCGCTCGTGCCAGGGCCGCCGGCCATCCGCGCAACAAGGCTCCGGAGAGGCCGCTGCGGTAGAGACGTGTGGCATCACACTTGCGAGCCCCGCGTCACCGCAGGAGGAGGATCACCACCTTGGACAGGATCGATATGCTCGTCATCGGCAGCGGGCCGGCCGGTCGACGAGCCGCCGTCCAGTCAGCCAAGCTCGGCAAGTCGGTGCTTGTGGTGGATCGCGGCAAGCGGCACGGCGGTGTTTCGGTGCACACCGGCACCATCCCCTCCAAGACGCTGCGCGAGACGGTGCTCAATCTCAGCGGTTGGCGCGAGCGCGGCTTCTACGGGCAAAGCTACCGCGTCAAGCAGGACATTTCGGCCGTCGACCTCATGCAGCGCCTGCACAAGACCCTCGACCACGAGGTCGAGGTGCTGCAGCACCAGTTCATGCGCAACGTGGTGCGCAACCTGTTCGCCGAGGCCCGCTTCCTGGACGCGAACACGGTCGAGCTCACCAACGATCGGGGCGACATCAGCCGCATCGCATTCGACAAGGCTCTCATCGCCACCGGCACCCGTCCGCACCGGCCCACCCACGTGCCGTTCGACCGTTCGCGCGTGTTCGACAGCGACGAGATCCTCGAGCTGGAGCATCTGCCCCGCTCGCTCACGGTGATCGGCGGCGGCGTCATCGGGGTGGAATACGCCACCATCTTTTCGGCGCTCGACGTCCCGGTGACGCTGGTCGAGGCGCGCGACACGATCCTCGATTTCGTGGACCGCGAGATCGTGGACGATTTCGTCCACCAGATGCGCGACCGCGGGATGACGGTGCGGCTCGGCGCCAAGGTGGAGGAGATCACCTGCAACGCCGGCGGCGTCGACATCATGCTGACGGACGGGCGGCGGGTTCGGTCGCAGATCATGCTGTACGCCGCGGGGCGCGAGGGCAACGTGGCCGCGCTCGACCTTGCCACCATCGGCATCGAATCGGATCCGCGCGGGCGCATCAAGGTCGACCCGCGCACCTTCCAGACGGCGGTGGGCAACATCTACGCCGCCGGCGACGTCATCGGCTTTCCGAGCCTCGCTTCGACGTCGATGGAGCAGGGGCGCGTCGCCGCCTGCCACGCGTTCGGCATGCCGGTTCCCCCGGCGCCGGAAAGCTTCCCCTACGGCATCTACGCGGTGCCCGAAATCTCCACCGTGGGCCTGTCGGAAGAACAGGTGCGCGCCAGCGGCATCGCCTACGAGTGCGGCATCGCCCGCTTCCGCGAGACCTCGCGCGGCCACATCATGGGCGTCAATTCCGGCTTCCTGAAGATGATCTTCGCGCTGGACACGCGCCGGCTACTGGGCGCGCACATCGTCGGCGAGGGGGCGACGGAGCTGATCCACATCGGCCAGGCGGTGATCAACCTGCACGGCACCGTCGACTTCTTCGTCGACAACACCTTCAACTATCCGACCCTGGCGGAGGCCTACAAGGTGGCCGGCCTCGACGCCTGGAACCGCATGGGACGCACCTGAGGCAAGGCCGCGCCGCCCGCCACTTATCCCCCACGCCCAATCGTCGGCGACAATCGCCTCGTTCCTTTCAATGATGATTGGCGAGGCGAGACATGTTGCTCGAAACAGACGGGCCGATCGCGAGTGCGGCCGCAGAAGGCGTACCCCGGGACGGCGTGACCGACGCGCAGCCGATGCTGCAGGCGCTCCTAGATCAGGGCCGCAGCATCTATCTCGACCCGGGCGACTACCTGTTGCGCCGCGGGCTCGAGACGCGCGACCTCTATCAGAAGATCGTCGGCCCCGGCTGGGGCTCGCCGGGCGACGGGCAAAGGCCGATCGCGCGGTTCGTGGTCTATCCGCACGACCATGCGGAGCGCGGCTATCTCGACAACCGCCGCGGCATCGTCACCATCGATCACCCCCACTGCGCGGTGCGCGAGCTCGGCTTCCACTTCGTGCAGCCCGCGCCCACGGGGACGCCGACGCTGTCGCAGATCGTGAAGTACGCCCCCGCGATCCGCCTGCGCAACATCGGCGCGCGCATCGAGGACGTGATGATCTCCAACGCCTGGGACGGGGTGCATGGCGCCGTGACCGACACGGCCGACAACCAGCCGGGCCGGGCGCATCTGGAGCGCGTCTATGTCGGGGCGATGAACGTGGGCGTGCGGATGGATTCGGCGCTCGGCACCGTGCAGCTTTCCAACTGCCAGGCGTGGCCGTTCGGCTGGGTCCAGTCTGGCTATCTCGACCTTTGGGAGACGAGCACCGCGTTCCAGTTCGGCGCCATCGACAACCTGCAGATCTCGGACGTGATCGCCTTCCGCTCCGCCGTCCGCTTCGTGGCCGAGCCCTACCCGAAGGACACGTCGGTGATGCGCGGGCCGATCGGGTCCTTCTCGGGCATCACGCTGGACGGTTCTCGCGCGCGCATCGAGATGACGGGCGGGCGGATGAACGGCGCCAACGTCTATAAGACCACCGGCGTCGACGATGAGCGGCCCTGCGTCGATGTCGCCGGCAACGCCGAACTGTCGCTGTCCAACCTCAACATCCTCAACACGCTGGAGCGCGGGCCGTTCGTGATGGCGCGCGACAATGCCCGCCTGGTGCTGAGCGGCAGCATCATCTCGGCGGTGGCCAACGACGACTATGTGGCGCTGGCGGCCGAGGATCAGGCCGAGCTCACGGTCATCGGCGCCAACTTCCGCTGCGCCAAGCGCGATCCGCTCTGCACCTTCGTGCGCCAGCGCGGCGATGCGCTGGTCTCGGTCATCGGCAGCCGGGGGCCGGGCCTCGTCAGCAACGCCAACGGCGCCCAGTTCGCCGACCTGGAGCAGCCCGGGCTCGGCCACGCCTTCGCCGGCAACGTCTTCCCGGGCTTCGTGTGAGGCGAGGGGCGGCGCCGCGGGTTCGGCGCCGCCCTCACGGCCCCTCGAAATTGCCGTCGTAGGGGAACACGCGGCCGCTGCGGTCGACGAACTGGCCCGCCCATGCCGGCTCGACACGGGCGAGCACCGCGCGCAGCTTGCGCACCGAATCCTCGGCCGTGAAGTCGGCCACCGGCCCCGTCATGTCGGTGCGCGTGCGTCCCGGCCGCAGCGAGATGTAGATCACGCCCTTGTCCGCCAGCGCGCTCGCCAGCGACAGCGTCACCGCATGGGCCGCCGCCTTGGTCGACTGGTAGATCACCCGCACCGAGGGTTCCATCTTGGCGAAGATGCCGGCCTGGCTCCCCATCGTCGCGGCAACCGGCGCCTGCGCCAGCAACAGGTTGGGCAGCAGCGCGCGGGTGACGATGGCCGGGCCCAGCGCGTTGATGCGGAAGGCCTCGGTCCATTCGTCGAGATCGGCATCGAGGGCGCTGGCGGCGCGGTGGCCGAGCACGCCCGCGTTGTTGATCAGGATATCGATGGGCCGGCCCGCGAGCGTCGCGGCGAGGGCGGCGGCGGAGGCCGGGTCGGCCGTGTCGAGCGGGTGGATCTCGACGCCGAGCGCGCGCAACGCGTCGGCCTTGTCCAGCGAGCGGCAGGTGGCGATCACCCCCACGCCGTCGGCGGCATACTGGCGGCAGAATTCCAGCCCGATGCCGCGATTGGCGCCGGT
>JAUIJH010000172.1 GCA_030431335.1 Alphaproteobacteria bacterium | reverse complement strand
CATCCGCCAGCGCGAGGCCGACGGCAAGCGGCAGACCGCCGCCGACGATGGCATTGCCGCCGTAAAGGTTGGTCGCCCGGTCGAAGAGATGCATCGAGCCGCCGCGGCCGCCCGAGCAGCCCGTCGCCTTGCCGTACATCTCCGCCATCACGGCGTTCATCGAGGCGCCGCGCACCAGCGCATGGCCGTGCTCGCGATAGGTGGCGACGATCCGGTCGCGCGGTTCCAGGCACCTTATGGCGCCGACCGCGATCGCCTCCTCGCCGTCGTAAAGGTGGAGAAAGCCGCGGATCTTCTCCTTGGTGTAAAGCTCGGCGCACTTGTCCTCGAAGCGGCGCACGCGCAGCATCGCCTTCAGCAGCGCGCGAGCTTCGTCCGCCGCGAGGCCGGTGGGTTCGGCGGCCGCGCTCATCGCTCGTCACTCTCGAGGGTGGAGATGTCGCCCTCCGGCAGCCCCAGCTCGCGCGCCTTGAGGAGGCGCCGCATGATCTTGCCGCTGCGGGTCTTGGGAAGGTTCTCCCGGAACGCGATCTCGCGCGGGGCGACCGCCGGTCCGAGCCGTTTTCGCGCATGGCCGCGGAGTTCCCGCTCCAGCGCCTCGGAGGGCTCGAAGCCCGGCTTCAACGCCACGAAGGCCTTCACCACCTCCCCGGCGGTCTCGTCCGGCATGCCGACGACGGCGGCCTCGGCGACCGCGGGGTGCTCGATCAGCGCGCTCTCAACCTCGAACGGCCCGACGAGGTGGCCCGCGCTCTTGATGACGTCGTCCGCCCGGCCGACGAACCAGAAGTAACCGTCCGCGTCCCGCTGCGCGAGGTCGCCCGAGAGGTACCACCCATCGGCGAAGCACTTCTCGTAACGCGCCTCCTCGTGGAGATAGCCGCGCATCATGGAGGGCCAGCCCGGGCGCAGTGCGAGTTCGCCGGCGACGCCCGGGTCGGTCACGGTGACGTTGCCCGCCTCGTCCCGGCTCACCACCCCCGCCTCGATCCCCGGCAGCGGGAGCCCCATGGAGCCGGGCTTGACGTCCATCGCAGCCGTGTTGGCAATCATGATGCCTCCCGTCTCGGTCTGCCACCAGTTGTCGTGGAAGGGCTTGCCGAAGGTCTCGGCGCTCCAGACGACGGCTTCGGGGTTGAGCGGCTCGCCGACGCTGGCAAGGAAGCGCAGGTGCGAAAGGTCAAAGGCTTTCGTGATCTCCGCGCCGGCCTTCATCAGCATGCGGATCGCCGTCGGCGCGCTGTACCAGACGGCCACCTTCTCTTCGGCGAGGATCTGGTACCAGCGCTCGGCGTCGAACTCGGCCTCGTCGACGATCATCGCGACGCGGTTCACCAACGGCGCGATGATCCCGTAGGAGGTGCCCGTCACCCAGCCGGGATCGGCGGTGCACCAGTAGATGTCGCCGGGCTTCAAATCGAGCGCGATCCGCCCCGTTTCGGCGTGGGCGACCACCGCCTCATGGACATGGATCGCGCCCTTGGGCCGGCCCGTGGTGCCCGACGTGAAGTGGAGGAGCGCCATGTCCTCGGGCTCCGTGCGCGCGACCTCGAACGCCTCGGACGCGCGCTCCAGCGCCGCCGGCAGCGCGACGAGACCCTCGGCTGGGTCGTCCTCACCGTCGACGAGGAAGACGGTGCGCAGGTTCGGCAGCTCGGCGCGGATCGGCGCGACCTTGCGGCGATAGAGCGAGGCGGACGTGACGAGCGCCACCGCGCCCCCGATCTCCATGCGCGCCTTGAGCGGCTCCGGCCCGAACTGGGAAAAGAGCGGCGAGAAGACGGCCCCCGCCTTCAGCGTGCCGAGCGCGGCGACGTAAAGATCCGGCACCCGCCCCAAGAGCGAATAGACCGTCTCGCCCCGCTCGATGCCGGCGTCCGTCAAGACGTTGGCGAAGCGGCCCGTGGCGGCGGCGAGATCCGCATAGGTGAAGTCGTGCCGGGAAAAATCCTTTGCGATCCATCGGATGGCGAGGTCCGCACCGTGCCCCGACGCCACATGCCGGTCGAGCGCCTCGTGGGCGATGTTGAGGCCGCCGCCCGGAAGGCCATCGAGCCGCGCGCGGGCGGCCTCCCAGGTGAACGCGGCCCGCTCGGTGGCGTAGTCCGGCATGTTCGCCGCCGCGCGCTCGGAGTCCGTCTTGGTGATAGTCGCGTAGGCCACCGCGCTCTCCGGATCCGTTGACGAGGGCGTTCAACATATCGGTCCGGCCGGATGCAATCTTGATTCGTGTCAAACTGCCCCCTCGACCACACGGTGAGGTCGCGCGGGTGCGTTCGAACGAGCGTCCGGAGGCCCGCCGAGCCCGCTCCGCAAGCCACGGGAGCGCGAGGTAGGGCGCTTCCAAGCGCGTTGCCGGGCGCACGTGGACGAGTTGCTTACCGAGCCAATCGCAAGTTCACGCCCGCTGGCTCGGCGCCAAGTCTGCGCGGCATCTCGCCCATTACCAAAACTCATCGGCGCGCGTTGCAAAACTCGCTTGTGAGCGAAAGCGGCGGTTGGAACAATCCGAGGCGAGCCCTTCGAGCGAAGGAGCCGCTCGCGTGTCGGTTGGCGCAACAGCACGCAGTCGGCTGAAGGCAGGCAGGGAATTCGACGGAAAATGATGCTCCTTGAACACGACGCGAAAACTCTGCTCGGCGCATTCGGCTTGAAGTGTCCGGAGGGAAGTCTCGTCGATGCGCAGACAGGAGCCGATGGGGCGGGCGGGGGAGCTTGGATCGTGAAGGCGCAGGTCCCGACGGGGGGTCGGGGCAAGGCAGGCGGGATCGTGCGCGCCGAAACGGCGGCGAGCGCATTCGAGGCCGCTCGCTCGATGATCGGAACGTCCTTGAAAGGGCTGCCGGTGCGGTGCTGCCGACTGGAGCGACCCGCCAAGGGAGACGAATGCTACCTCAGCCTGGCGCTGGAGCCCGCGTCGGGCCGCGTCGCGGTCCTCGCCTCGCGCAGCGGCGGGGTCGACGTGGAGATCGCCGCCGCAACCGGTGCGCTCGACCGCCGGCTTGCCGACCTGGACGAAGCAGGCGTCCGGGCGGCGATCGAAGACATCGCATCGGACTGGCCCGCCCCGTTCAAGACTGCGCTTGCCGAGGCGGGTTCGCACCTCACGGACGCCTTTTTCGGCCTTGAACTGGTGCTGGCGGAGATCAATCCCCTCTTCGTCGAAGACGACGGCACCTGGCTCGCCGGCGACGCCAAGGTCATCATCGACCAGAACGCCCTGCCCAGGCAGGCGGAGATCGGCCGCCTGTTGTCCGAGCGCGCGCAGGACTACGTCGAAGCCAACCTCAAGCGCGCGCACGGGTTCGATTTCGTGGTTCTCGACCCGGAGGGCACCGTCGGCCTCATCACCACCGGCGCCGGCCTTTCGATGCAGGTCGCGGACGAGCTGGTGGCGCAGGGCGTCAGCCCCTTCAACTTCTGCGACGTTCGAAGCGGCGGCTTGCGTGGCAACCCGGAGCGCCTGGTGTCCCTGCTGCGCTGGATTGGCGATGCTCCCAACGTGAAGGTCGCCTTCGTCAACATCTTTGCCGGGATCACCCATCTTGGCGAGTTCACGGCAACGCTCATCGAGGCGCTGCGTCAGACGCCGCAATTTTCGCTTCCCATCGTGGCGAGGCTGGTCGGTCACGGGCTGGAGGAGGCGCGGCAGGTGGTGGCCGACGCCGGCGCGCCGTTTGCCATCGAGACGGATCTCGACCGGGCCCTCGCGGAGACCGTGCGCCTCGCGCGAGCCGCCGCATGACGACGATGCCCGTGCGCGACCTGCGATCCGCCTCGAAGACGATCTTCGGCATCCCTGCCGACGCGCCTGTGCTCGTGCAGGGCGCGACCGGGCGAACCGGCAGGCGGCACATGGCGCTGATGAGCGCCGCCGGCACCAACATCGCGGCCGGCGTATCGCCCTCCAAGTCGGACGAGACGAAGGACGCCGTGCCGATCTTCGGCTCGTGCGCCGACGCCGTTGCGGCGACGGGCGCCGCGATCAGCGTGGTCATGGTCCCGCCGCTCAGCGTCCTGTCCGCCATCACCGAGGCGGCGGATGCGGGCATCCGGCTGATCGTGTCGATCGCCGAGGGCGTCCCCGTCGCCGACTGTGCCAGGGCGATGGCGCTGACGCGCGAGCGCGGTATTCGCTGGGTCGGCTCGTCCACGCCGGGGCTGGCAATTCCGGGCGTCATCAAGCTCGGCTTCCTGCCGGACCTTGCGCTCTCGCCCGGCGTGCTCGGCATCATGTCGAAGAGCGGCACGCTGTCCTACGAAGTGGCCTACCGGCTGTCGCTGAAAGGGCTCGGCCAGTCGCGCTGGATCGGCGTGGGGGGCGACCCGCTCAAGGGCACCCGCTTTGCCGAGCTCTTGCCGGAGTTCGCGGGCGATCCGGACACCAAGGCGGTGGTCGTCGTCGGCGAGATCGGCGGCAACGAAGAGGAAGAGCTCGCCGAGGCCATCGTGCGCGAGCGCTTCGGCAAGCCCGTTTTCGCGATCATCGCCGGACAGGGGGCGCGCGAGGGCATCTCCATGGGCCACGCCGGCGCGATGATCGCCGGCAGTTCGGGGACGGTGGCCGCCAAGGCGGCGGCCCTCGGCGAGGCCGGAGCGCACGTTTTCTTCAGCATCAGAGATTTGACGGAGGCTGTCGCCAGCAGCCCCCTTCTCCAACCGGAGGCAGGCAAGACATGCAATTGACCGAAGAGCAGAGGCTCTTGGTCCGCAGTGTTCGCGAATTGGCGCAGAGCGAGATCAAACAGAACGCCGTCAAGCATCTCGACGGCTCGTTTCCTTGGGAGAACATCAAGAAGCTCGCCGACCTTGGGGTCCTCGGCATGTCGGTGCCCGAAGAGTATGGCGGACTCGGCCTTTCGATCTTCGACACCTCTCTCGTGCTCGAGGAGATCGCCAAGGTCTGCTACGTCACGGCGATGGCGGTGCTCGGCGAGGTGGGCGTGCAGACGCGCGTCATCGCGCACTACGCGCCTGAGCACATCAAGGCGGATATCCTACCGCGCGTGTGCACCGGGGATGCCATCCTCGCCATCTGCATGACCGAGCCCGATGCCGGGACGGATGTCGCGAGCTATCGCACCAACGTGCGCACTCACGACGACCGCGTCGTCCTGAACGGCACCAAGACGCTCATCAGCCGCGCCGAAGAGGCGGAGATGTTCGTGGTGTTCACCCGCATCGACAGCCAGCCGGGCCACGCGGGGATCGGCTGCGTCCTCGTCGGCAAGGGCAACCCCGGCCTCGAGATCACGGCCAACTATCACACGATGGGCGGCGAGTTTCTGCACGAGGTGCAATTCCGCGACTGCGAGCTGCCGGTCGAGAACCTGGTGATCAAGGAAGACGGGCTGAAGAAGCTGCTGCACGCCTTCAACACGCAGCGCTGCCTCAATCCCTCGATCTCTCTGGGCCTTGCCGAGGGTGCGTTCGATGAAGCACGGCGGTACATGGTGGAGCGCAAGGCGTTCGGCCGGCCCATCGGTGAGTTCCAAGGCATGATGTGGAAGCTCGCCGACATGTACAAGGACATCGAGGCCTCGCGCCTCCTCCTCTACGATGCCTGCCGCTCGGCCGATCCTTATCCCGATCCCTTGAAGGCGGCCGTCGCCAAGATATTCTGCAACGAGATGTCGCTGCGGGTGACGAGCGAGGCGGTGCAGATATTCGGTGGCTACGGCTTCACCGACGAGTACGCTGTCTCCCGTTTCTACCGCGGCGCGCGCTACGGCACCCTGGGCGGCGGAACATCGGAGACCTTGCGCAACCTGGTCGGCAAGCGATTGATGGCCGGAGCCGAAGCGCCTGACGGGATCCTGAGCATGATCGGCTGGTAGAAACCGCCGACCGGCAAAACAAGAAGAGGTGGCTGGCGCGAAGTCGGCCAGGGGGAGCGCACAGGGAGTGCAGATCCAAAATGCTCTTGCGGGCGCACTGATACTGGTGCTTGCCGCATGCACCATCCGCGAGGGCCTGGTCCACGAGATCGGAATGATGGCGCGTATCGGCCCCGGCTTCTTCCCGCTGATGCTGGGCGCGATACTCGCCTGTCTCGGTGTCGCGGTCCTGTTCGTTCCAGAAACCCGCGCGCAAACGCTCAGCGACATGACGGCCGAGATCGTGAAAACGGCGCGGCCGCTCTTCTTCGTGAGTGCCGGCGTCGCCGCCTTCGCCCTCCTCATCGACCGGAGTGGGCTGGTGCCGGCGACGTTCGCCAGCGTCGTGCTCGGCTCCTACGGGAACCGGAGCGCTCGCCTGGTGCCGGTCCTTCTTCTCGGCATCGGCCTCGCCGCTCTCGCCGCGCTCGTCTTCCGCTTTGGCCTCGGCATGCACATGCCGCTCTTGCGAGGTCTCTAGCATGGACTTCTTCGCCAACCTCGGAACGGGGATCGACGCGGCGTTCTCACTGTCGGCGCTCGTCAGCTGTTTCTTCGGCGTCACGCTCGGCACCTTCATCGGCGTCCTGCCCGGCGTCGGCCCGCTGGCGACCGTCGCGATCCTCCTGCCGATCACGTTCGGCTACGAGCCGACCGACGCGCTCATCATGCTGGCGGGCATTTACTACGGTGCGCAGTACGGCGGCTCCACAGCCTCGATCCTCCTCAATGTGCCGGGGACCGCGACTTCGGCGGTCACGTGCCTGGACGGCTACCCGATGGCATGCCAGGGGCGGGCTGGGATCGCGCTGTTCATCACCACCATCGCGTCCTTCGTCGGCAGCCTCGTCGGCGTCATTCTCGTCGCGGGTTTCGCGCCGCTCCTTTCGGCGTTCGCGTTGCAGTTCTCCGCGGCAGAATACTTCTCGCTGATGGTCCTCGGTCTGGTCGCGGCGTCGCTGGTGGGGCGTGGGGCGCCCCTGCGCTCGGTCACCATGGTCGTTGTCGGGCTGATCCTCGGTCTCGTCGGCATCGACGTGAACACCGCCGAGTTCCGCTTCACCTACGGCATCATGAATCTTGCCGACGGCATTCATCTCGTAATCGTGGCGACCGGCCTTTTCGGAATCGCCGAGATCATCGCCAGCCTGGTCAGCCCGCCCGAGCGAAAGCCCGCGCGCGACATCACCTGGCGATCGCTCATGCCGTCGTGGGCGGAATTCAAGGCGTGCATCATGCCGATGGCGCGCGGCACGGGGATCGGGTCGGCGCTCGGCGCCCTGCCCGGCACCGGCTCTACGATCGCCTCGTTCATCGCCTACGCCACCGAGGTGAAGCTGTCGCGCAATCCCGAGCGGTTCGGCAACGGCGCAATCGAGGGCGTCGCCGCGCCCGAAAGCGCCAACAACGCCGCTGCGCAGACGGCCTTCATCCCCACGCTCACCCTCGGCATCCCTGGCGACGCCGTGATGGCGGTGATGATCGGCGCCTTGATGATCCACGGCATCATTCCCGGGCCGCGGCTGATCATCGAGGAGCCCTCGCTGTTCTGGGGGCTGATCGTCAGCTTCTTCATCGGCAACGTGATGCTCGTGATCCTCAACTTGCCGCTCATCGGCATCTGGGTCCGGATTCTGTCGATCCCCTACGCGGTTCTGTTTCCATCGATCCTGGTGTTCATCTGCATCGGCGTCTACTCGATCCGCAATTCGCCGTTCGACGTCATGATGGTGATGCTCTTCGGAATCATCGGCTTCGTCCTGAAGCTTTTGCGCTTCGAGCCAGCGCCGCTCTTGCTCGGCCTCGTGCTTGGGCCGATGCTGGAGGAGAACTTCCGCCGCGCGCTCCTGATTTCGCGCGGCTCCATGATGGTCTTCCTAGAGCGGCCGATCAGCGCCATATTCCTGGCCGGCACACTCGCGCTCGTCGTATGGATCATCGTGGAACGCATCAGGGCTCGCCCGGTTCGTTCGATCGAGGCTTGAAAGCGCCGCGGCAAGGATGCGACGCGTGTCTCGGACGAACGCGGACCACCACCCGATGGCTAACTCACTCCCGCCGCTCAATCCCCTCCGGGCCTTCGAGGTCACGGCGAGGTACATGAGCTTCACGCTCGCGGCGAACGAGTTGTGCGTCACCCAAGGCGCGGTGAGCCGGCAGGTGAAGGCGCTGGAGGATCATCTCGGCTTCCAGCTTTTCGCGCGCGGACCGCGCGGCCTCGCACTGACGCCGAGCGGACACCTCTATGCCGCCGCGCTGACCGAGAGCTTCGAGCACATCGTCAGCGCCACCGAGGAACTCATTGCCTCGCAGAAGGAGACGAGCCTCACGGTGCGAGGCTACACGATGTTTCTGAACCGATGGCTGCTGCCCAAGCTTCCCGACTTTCAGATGCGCCATCCGAACATCAAGATCCAACTGCAATCGGCCGGTGCCGCGGCGAATTTCGAGGGCGAACATGCGGACGTGGCGATCCGCTACGGCAAGGGGCGGTGGCGCGGGCTGGTCTCCGATCCGATCTTTCGCGACCGGCTCACGCCCGTTTGCAGCCCCGAAGTCGCAGCGGCGTTGGGGTCGGCACCCACGCCCACCGACCTGCTGCGCTTTCGCATCATCCACCTGCGGCGGCGGCAGTCGGACTGGAGCGACTGGTTCAAGATGTCCGACATTCGGCCCGCGACCGTCGAGCGCGCCGACAACCTCTACCTGGAGGAGTTGGCCATCGCCTACGAGTGTGCGATGGCCGGCCACGGGTTCGCTCTCGGCCAGCTCGAATATCTGTCGGCGGAACTGGCGGACGGCAGGCTCGTGACGCCGTTTTCAACGGTCCTGCAACGGGAGGCGGGTTACTACCTCGTCGTCCCGACCTCGCGGGCGGACATCTCCACCGTGGTGGCCTTCCGCAACTGGATGCAGGAACAGGCGCCCACGACGACATGAGGTTTCCTCATGCCGC
Organism: Alphaproteobacteria bacterium; assembly: GCA_030431335.1. Classification (GTDB taxonomy): domain Bacteria; phylum Pseudomonadota; class Alphaproteobacteria; order Rhizobiales; family Amorphaceae; genus Acuticoccus. The sequence continues at coordinate 3,049 of JAUIJH010000172.1, read as the reverse complement.
TTGACATGAAATGTCCTTTGCCGCTCGTCGCGCCGCCGATCTATGCTCGGGCCGACCTCGACCGCTAAGCGGCAATCGCTTCTGGCCGGTCGGCTCGTCGCAACAACAAGAAGAGCTCTGGCGGAACGCGATCGATGAATGCCCCGCGAATTCCACTTCTGATCGCGGGCGCCTGGCGCGACGCCAACCGCCACACCATCCGGTACGACCCGTACCGCGGCGATCCGGTCGCGGCGGTGCCGGATGCCGACGCCGGCGAGGTCGACGCCGCGCTTGCCGCGGCCGTTGCCGCCAAGGATGCGGCGCAAGCGACCCCGCATCGCGAGCGAGCCGCGCTGTTGCGGCGCACCGCCGAGCTCATCCTTGCCCATGCCGGCGATCTCGCCCGCACGATGACGCGCGAGACCGGCAAGGCCATCGCCGACAGCCGCCGCGAGGTAGAACGCTCCGCGAGCACGCTCGCGATCTCGGCGGAGGAGGCGGTGCGCATCGCGGGCGAGCACGTGCCGATGGACGCCTCGCCGAACGGGGCCGGCAAGCTCGCGCTCGTGATGCGCTATCCTGTCGGCGTGGTGGCGGCGATCACGCCGTTCAACGCACCGTTCAATCTCACTTGCCACAAGCTCGGACCGGCAATCGCCGCTGGCAACACGGTGGTCTTGAAGCCGTCGCCAGCCTCCTCGCTGACCATCCATCGGCTCGTCGAGCTCTTTCAAGAGGCTGGGACGCCGCCGGGGCTGATCAACACGGTCTACGGCGATGCGGCGGGAGCCCTCCTCGTCGAGGACGAGCGCACGGACTTCGTGTCGTTCACGGGATCGAGCCGCGTCGGAAAGCTCATCGCACACGCTCGGGGGCTGCGCCGCAACAGCTTCGAGCTCGGCGGCAACGGCTGGACCATTGTCCATGAGGATGCCGACGCGCGTGCCAGCGCCCGCCTGTGCGGGGTGAACGCCATGCGCCTCGCCGGCCAGAGCTGCGTTTCGGTGCAAAATGTCGCCGTTCACGCCAGTCTGCTCGGCCCGTTTGTCGATTCCCTCGTTGAGGCCGTCCAAGAGCTGGTCACGGGAGATCCGCTCGACGAGGCGACCGATATCGGCACCCTGGTCGATGAAGATGCCGCCGTGCGCGTGGAGCAGGCGGTTCACCGCGCGATCCGGAACGGCAGCGAAGCGGTGATCCTGGGTGAGCGACGGGGCGCCCAGCTCTCGCCAAGCGTTCTCGTCGGCGGCTCGCCCGACGCGCCAATCGTGTGCGAGGAGATTTTCGGCCCCGCGATCAACGTGATCGCCTATGAAACGCTCGACCAGCCGGTCGGCTGGGTCAATGGCAGCGTCTACGGCCTGCAGACGGGCCTCTTCACCGCCTCGCTCGAGACCGCCCTCAAGGCGATGCGGACCATTCGCACCGGCGGCCTCATCGTGAACGGCACGTCCACCTGGCGAGCGGACGAGATGCCCTATGGCGGCATCAGGGACAGCGGCCTCGGACGGGAGGGACCGCGCTATGCCATCCGGGACATGACGGAGGAGCGGCTCGTCGTCATGAACCTCTAATTGGCCGCGACAGATGAAAGAAAGGGGCTCCCATGGCGGACTTCAATGACGATGGGACCGCGACGCGGCGCGCCGTGGCCGGCGACGAATGGGTCGAGAAAAACTTCTCGGAGATGTCTGAGTTCGACCGTCCGTGGCAGATGTACGTCACGAACGTCAACTGGGCCGGGACGTGGTCCCGAGACATTCTCAGCAAGCAGCAGCTCAGCCTGATCAACCTCGCCATGCTCGGCGGCGCCGGGCACATGCACGAATTCGAAGTTCACTTCCGCAACGCCATCGTCCGCACGAAGGTGCCGCTGGAGCAGCTTCGTGAGCTGCTGATCCATATCGGGATGTACTGCGGCATTCCCACCGGCACCGACGTGTTCCGGATCGCCCGGCGCGTGCTGAAGGAGCAAGGGGTGGACCCCAACGCCATCGCGCCGCTCGACACTTCGCACCTCTATCACTTGCCCGAGGATTGAGCCGGGCGGCAGTCGGCCATGAGAAATGCTCAAGCCTCGGCCCCGAAAATGTCGTTTGCGGCCCTGTGACCAGCACCGGCAAACTCATCCTTATGCTGGATCTTTCAGCTTTAGGGTCGGGGATCGGCAAGTCTGCGGCAGCGCCGAGCTCGCGTCTGCAAGAGACATATAAAAAACAACACGGAGGGAATCTCATGCCCATTGCCAAACTCGCCGGGGCGGCGCTCGCGGCCTTCGCGGCGACGGTCGCTCCATTCGCCGCCGCCAATGCCCAGGACTACCCCACGGAAGCGATTTCCATCGTCGTCCCCTATTCCGCCGGCGGCGTCACGGACTCCGTCGCCCGGATCCTGGCCAACGGGTTGAGCGAGGAGCTCGGCCAACCCGTCGTCGTTGAGAACAAGCCGGGCACTTCGGGCATCATCGGCGCTGAATTCGTGTCTCGCGCCGATCCGGACGGTTACACGCTGCTCATGGGCACCATCAGCACGCACGCCACCAACGCGGCGCTGTTCGACAACCTGCCCTACGACCATCGAGCGGACTTCACGCCCATCGCGCTCGCCGCCCAGAGCCCGAACATGCTGATTGTCAATCCCAGCGTACCGGCTCAGAATCTCGACGAGCTCGTGGCGCTCCTGAAGGAGAACCCGGGCAAGTATACGTATGGATCCAACGGTGCCGGCACGTCGCAGCACCTGACGGCGGAAGCCTTCAAGGCCGCCACCGGGACGGACATCCTGCACATCCCCTACAAGGGTAGCGGCGGCATGATTCTCGATGTCATCGCCGGCAACATCGACATGAGCTTCGACAACCTGCCGACGGCACTCGCCCAGATGAAGGCCGGCACCGTGAGAGGCATCGCCGTCACCAGCGAGTCACCGGTTGCGCAAGCGCCCGATCTGCCCACGGTGAGCGATGTCGTGCCCGGCTTTGCCTCCGGTTCGTGGCAGGGCCTGTTCGCACCGGCCGGCCTCCCGGAGGATCGCCGCGCCACGCTGGTGGGGGCAACTGAGGCCGTTC
>JAUIJH010000006.1 GCA_030431335.1 Alphaproteobacteria bacterium | reverse complement strand
CGCCGAGCGCGATCGATTGCTGCCTCACCGTCGCCGACGAGGCCGACGTGCAGGTGATGATCCACACCGACACGCTCAACGAGAGCGGCTTCGTGGAAAACACCGTCGCCGCCTTCAAGGGGCGCACGATCCACGCCTTCCACACCGAGGGCGCGGGCGGCGGCCATGCGCCCGACATCATCAAGGTGGCGGGGCTCGCCAACGTGATCCCGTCCTCCACCAATCCGACGCGGCCCTACACGGTCAACACCATCGACGAGCATCTCGACATGCTGATGGTGTGCCACCACCTCGACCCGGAGATCCCCGAGGACATCGCCTTCGCCGAATCGCGCATCCGCAAGGAGACCATCGCGGCGGAGGACATCCTGCACGATATCGGCGCGTTCTCGATCATCGCCTCCGACAGCCAGGCGATGGGGCGCGTGGGCGAAGTGATCAGCCGCACCTTCCAGACCGCGCACAAGATGCGCGTGCAGCGCGGCCGCCTGGCCGAGGAGAGCGGCGGCAACGACAACTTCCGCGCCCGCCGCTACATCGCCAAGGTGACCATCAACCCGGCCATCGCGCACGGGATCTCCGCCCACGTGGGCTCGGTGGAGGAAGGCAAGCGCGCCGACCTGGTGCTGTGGTCGCCCGCCTTCTTCGGCGTGAAGCCGGACATGGTGCTGATCGGCGGCACCATCGCGGCGGCGCAGATGGGCGACCCCAACGCCTCGATCCCCACGCCCCAGCCCGTCCACTTCCGCCCGATGTTCGGCGCGTTCGGCGCCTCCTTGACCAACTCCTCGGTGGTGTTCGTGTCGAAGGCGGCGGCGCAGGTGGATTTCGGCACCATGAAGGAGACGGTGCCGGTGGAGGGCTGCCGCAACATCGGCAAGAAGGACATGAAGCTCAACGACGCGCTGCCGCACATCGAGGTGGACCCGGAAACCTACCGCGTCACCGCCGACGGCGAGCATCTGACCTGCGAGCCGGCCACCGAACTGCCGCTGGCGCAGCGCTATTTCATGTACTGAACCGTTGGTTGCGTGATGGGTGAAGCACGCATTGCGTGACAGCCATCACAGCGGCCGGCGGCAAACGACACGATCTCGGTCTGGTGGGGTTCCGTCATTCGGATGGGACCTCGACGCAGGGCAGCGGCGAGAGCCGCGACAGACCGGGACAAGGACAATGCTGAAAGGAATGATTGCCGCCGTCGGAATGTCGCTCGTAGCAGTAGCAGCGGCTCCGCAGGCGGCCGACGCGGCCTTCGACAAGAAAGTGGCGCTGGTGGTGGGCAACGCCGCCTATCGCAACGCCCCGGAACTGGGCAATCCGGTGACGGACGCGAAGGCGATCGCCGCCGCGTTCGAGCGCCTGGGGTTCGAGACGGTGACCGGCTTCGATCTCGACAAGAACGAACTGGAGGCGACCATCCGCGAGTTCGCCCGCGCCTCGCGCAAGGCGGACCTGACGGCGTTCTTCTACGCCGGGCACGGGATCGCCTTCGAGGACAAGAATTACATCATCCCCGTGGACGCCAGGTTCGCCGACGCCACGGCGCTCGATTTCGAGGCGGTGGGGATGGATTTCGTCGTCAAGCAGATGCGCTACAACGACGGCGTGAGCCTGGTGTTCATCGACGCGTGCCGCGACAACCCGCTGGCCGCGACGCTGACGCGCTCGCTGGGCCGCTCGACGCGCTCGGCCGTGAGCCGGGGCCTGGCCGACATGGACGTGCGCAACGCCGGGCGGGGCCTCGCCATCGCCTTCGCCACCAGCCCGGGCGAGGTGGCCTATGACGGCAACTCCAACCACTCGCCCTTCACCAGCGCGCTGCTCAACAACATCGAGTTGCCGGGCGCGGACATCACCGAGGTGATGTCGCGGGTGACGGGCGAGGTGCTGCGCACGACGGACGACCGTCAGCGCCCCTGGCTGAACGCGTCGCTGACGGGTCCGGTGGTGCTGAAGCCGGCGCCGGCCGAGACGCCGGTGGTCGCCGCCGCGCCCAGCGACGCCGCCCAGGCGCAGATCGCCAGCATGGAAGCCGACACCAAGCTGTTCAATTACGCCTATGGCAAGAAGACGGTCGCCCACTACGAGGCCTACCTGTCGACGTTCCCGAACGGGCTTTATGCCGCCGTGGCGCGCCAGGAGATCGACCGGCTGACGGCCGAGGGCGCCCCGATCGAGGTGGCGGCGCTGACGCCGGCGGCCACGCTGAGCGATGCCGCCCGCAATGCGCCGGCCGCCGAGGAGGCCGAGGAGGCCGAGGCGATCGAAGCGGCGCCCGTGGCCGAGGACATCGCCGCGCCGCTGGCCGACGCGGACAAGGGCACGGCCGAGAGCGAGGCGGCGCTGAGCCTCGACCGCGACGCGCGCCGGGCGATCCAGCACCGCCTCAACATGGTGGACGCGGACGTGGGCTATGCGGACGGCCTGTTCGGGCGGATGACCCGCGCCGGCATCGGCGCCTTCCAGGAAGAGAACGGCTTCGCCGTGACGGGCTTCCTGAACGCGGACCAGGTGGCGGCGCTGGAAGCGGCGACGGACGACGGGTTCGACGCCTACGTGAGCGAGCAGAACCGCATCGCCGCGGTGGCGGCCGAGCGCCGCGCCGCCGAGCGGGCCGCCGCGGCCCAGGCGGCCAAGGAGCGCGCCGCGCAGGCCCAGAGGACGCGCTCGGCCAAGAAGGCCGCGCCGCGCCGGACGGCCCCGGCCCAGGCGAGCCAGCCGCGCCAGCCGAGGCGCCAGGTGGTGGTGGTCGAGGAGGAGCGCACCTACCGCATGGGCCGCCACACCTACTCGACGCGGACGGACAACCGCCGCAACAACGCCGCGGCCGCCATGTTCGTCGGTGGCGTGGTGGGTGGCATCATCGGCGGCGCCATCGGCCGCTGAGACTCCGCCGGCGGCCCCAAGGGGCCGCCGCTCAGCGGCTGAGGCGGCCGGCCCTGGTGCCGGCCGCTTTCTTGCGTCCGCCACCCCCGACCCCCGCTGCGGCCCCCGCTCCGGCCCCCGCGCGCGGGGGCTTCGGCATTGGTGTCAGTGTCCGTGTCCGTGGCTGGGAACCTGGTCCTCGGCGGCGAGGTCGGAGAAGCGGGTGACCTCGGCGTCGAATTGCAGCACGACGGTGCCGGTGGGGCCGTGGCGCTGCTTGCCGATGATCACTTCGGCCTTGCCGTGCACGTCCTCCATCTTGGCTTCCCACTCGAAGAACTCGGGCGTGCCCTCGGCCGGCTTGCGCGACTGCAGGTAATATTCCTCGCGGTAGACGAACATCACCACGTCGGCGTCCTGCTCGATGGAGCCCGATTCGCGCAGGTCCGAGAGCTGCGGCCGCTTGTCCTCGCGCGTTTCCACCTGGCGCGACAGCTGGGACAGCGCCACGATGGGCACCTCCAGCTCCTTGGCCAGCGCCTTGAGCCCGGTGGTGATCTCGGTGATCTCGTTGACGCGGCTGTCGGAGGAGCGCTTGCCGGAGCCCGACAGGAGCTGCAGGTAGTCCACGATCAGGACGTCGAGCCCCTTCTGGCGCTTGAGCCGGCGGGCGCGGGCGGCGAGCTGGCCGATGGTGATGCCGCCGGTCTGGTCGATGAAGAAGGGCAGCGTCTGCATGTCGCGCGCGGCCTCCACCAGGTCGTGGAACTGCTCCTCGGTGATGGAGCCGCGCCGGATGTGGCTGGAGGAGATGCCCGACTGCTCGGCGAGGATACGGGTGGCGAGCTGCTCGGACGACATTTCGAGGCTGAAGAAGCCGACCACGCCGCCGTCCGTGGGCCGGGCGCCCGGCGCGTCGGCCGCCTTGAAGTGGCGCGCGATGGCAAAGCCGATATTGGTGGCGAGCGAGGTCTTGCCCATGGCCGGGCGGCCGGCGAGGATGATGAGGTCGGAGCGCTGCAGCCCGCCCATCAGCCGGTCGAGGTCCTTGAGCCCGGTGGCGACGCCCGAGAGCCCGCCGGCGCGGTCGTGCGCCGCCGCCGCCATGTCCACCGCCGCCGCCAGCGCATCCGCGAAGCCGATGAACCCCTGGTCGAAGCGCCCCGTCTCGGCGAGTTCGTAGAGGCGCTTTTCCACCGTCTCGATCTGGACGCGGGGCGTCGCCTCGGGCGGGGCGTCGTAGGCCTCGTTGACCATGTCCTCGCCGATGGAGATCAGCGCGCGGCGCAGCGACAGGTCGAACAGGGTGCGCCCGTAGTCCTCGGCGTTGATGATGGTGGTGGCGTTGGCGGCCAGCCGCGTGAGGTACTCGGCGACGCTGAGGTCCGCCATCGTCTCGTCGGCGGCGAAGAAGGTTTTCACCGTGAGCGGCGTCGCCACCTTGCCGGCGCGGATCAGCTTGCCGATGGTGTCGTACACGCGCCGGTGCGGCTCGACGAAGAAGTGCTCGATCTTGAGGAAATCGCTGACGCGGTAGAACGCCTCGTTGTTCTGCAGGATCGCGCCGAGGAGCTGCTGCTCCAGCTCCACGTTCTGCGGCGCGGTGCGAACCATTTCGAGGGTGTCGTGGTCGAGCGGTTTATTCATGGAGCCCTCATTTAGCGTTCGCGGGAAAATACCCGGAAGGGCGGTCATGGTCGCTGTGGAAATCGCAGACTCACCGGTGAATGTTGATAGGCGGTGAAGAAGCGGTTGGCGGCGGGCCGTCCGGCCGGGGTCAGTGGCCCTGATCGGCCCCGCGTTCGGCCTCCGCCTCGCGCTCGGCTTCCGCTTCGGCCTCGCGCTTCTGGGTGAGGGCGGTGGCGATGAGGCCGGTGGGCACCGCGACGACGCCCAGCGCCAGGATCAGGATGAGGCCGGTGAAGATGCGCCCGCCCGCGGTGATGGGGTAGACGTCGCCGTAGCCCACCGTGGTGAAGGTGACGACGGCCCACCACATGGCGTGGGGGATGGAGGCGAAGGCCTGCGGCTGGGCGGCGTTCTCGAACAGATAGAGGGCGGTGGCGCACAGGTAGAGCGTGATCGCCACCACGATGACGAACACGATGAGCTCGTCCGCGACGGCCCGCAGCGCCTGGGCCAGCCGCTCGAAGGCGCGCACGTAGCGCATCAGCTTCAATAGGCGCAGCACCCGCACCACGCGCAGCGCCCGGATCGAGCGGATATCGAGCCCGAGGAGCAGCAGCGAGGGGGCGATCGCGACGAAATCGATGATGCCGTAGAAGCTGAAGACGTAGGCCAGCGGCCGTTTGGCGCTGTAGATCCGCAGGACATATTCGGCGAGGAAGACGCTCACCATGATGGCTTCTTCGTAGAAGAAGAAGGTGTCGGTCCAGGCCGGCAGGCCCGGCACCGTTTCCAGCGTGATGGTGATGACCGACAGGACGATCAGCGCCTGGACGGTGATCGCCACCACGCGGCCGAAGACGGGATCGCCGCCGTCGAGGATGAGGCGCAGCCGGGCGCGGTGGTCGTGGATGGGCGGCGATGCCGCGTCGGCCGCTGCCGGTGGGGGGACGTCGCCGGCCAGTTCGGGCGGGCCCGCGGGGGGTGTCGTCACCGGCGGTGCGCGAGGAGGAGGTCGCCGGCCACGGGCACGCCTTCTTCATGGCGCACGGTGATGGGCTCCGTGGCGGCGACCTGGAAGCCGGCCGCATCGAGGACGCGCGCGGCATAGGCGGTGGCGTGGGCGAAGCGCTGGGTCGGCGTCACCGCGAAATCGGCCGCGCCGCGCTCGCTGGAGGCGACGAGGCTGCCGCCGGGCGCGAGGCAAGCCGCGGCGGCGGCCGCGAACGGGGCGAGGTCGCCGAGATAGGGCCACACGTCGGCGGCGACCACGAGGTCGAACGGCGCCTCGTCCCACCCGGCCATGAAGGCGACCGCCTCGCCGACGTAGAGGTCGGTGTAGACGTCGCGCTCGTCGGCGAGCGCCAGCATGCCCTCGGCGAGATCGACGCCGACGATCTCGCTCGCGATGTCGGCGAACACGGCGCCGACGAGGCCGGTGCCGCACCCGAGGTCGAGGATGCGCAGCGGCCCCTCGCGGTGCGCGCCGACGAGACGGCGCGCGAGCGCGGGCACGTCGTAGCCGAGGCGCGTGACGAGGATCTCGTCGAACGCCTCCGCGTGCTGCTCGAACAGGGTGGCAACGTAGGCGGGCGGCGCAGTCTGTGGCACCGCGAGGCCGTGCCCGGCGAGGCGCATGACGACGCCGCAGTGGTCGTCCGGGTCCATCTCCAGGCAGGCGTGGAAGAGGGTGGCGGCGCCGGCGATGTCGCCGGCATCCTCGAGGCGGCGCGCCTTGTCGTAGAGGGCGCCGAGTGCGTCGGCGTCGAACGGGGCGCTCACCCGCGGCGCGCGACGAGCGCCGGACCGGTGCGGGCGCTGTCGCGCTCGGCGAGGGTCTGTTCGGCGTCGCTCATGTAGTCGCGCGTGAGCGGAACGGCGGTCAGCGATTTGGCGAGCTGGATCTGGAACACCATCATGTCGCCGGAGCGGAAGGAGGCTTCGGAGGCGGCAAGATAGAATTCCCACATGCGGAAGAAGCGCTCGTCCTTCAACCGCAGCACCTCGGCCTTGTTGGCGCGGAAGCGCTCGAGCCACGCCTTCAGCGTCTCGGCGTAGTGCAGGCGCAGGATCTCGATGTCGGTGACGACGAGGCCGGCCCGCTCGATGGCCGGCAACACCTCCGACAGGGAGGGGATATAGCCGCCGGGGAAGATGTGCTTGGCGATGAAGGGCGAGGTGTAGCCCGGCCGGCCGATGCGGCCGATAGAATGGAGGAGCATCACGCCGTCATCGTCGAGCAGGCGGTGCACGGCGTTGAAGTAGGCGTCGTAGTAGCCGACCCCCACGTGCTCGAACATGCCGACCGAGACGATGCGGTCGAACGGCCCCTCGATGGCGCGGTAGTCCTCCAGCTTGAAGGTGACGTCGGGCCGGCCGCCGGCGCGCTCGCGGGCGCGGCGCAGCTGCTCGTCGGCCAGCGTGATGCCGGTGACCTCGGCGCCGGTATAGTTGGCGATGTAGAGCGCCATGCCGCCCCAGCCGCAGCCGATGTCCAGCACCCTCTGGCCCTTGTCCAGCAGCATCTTGGCCGCGATGTGCCGCTTCTTGGCGCGCTGCGCCTCTTCCAGCGAGACGCGCGGGTCGGGGAAATAGGCGCACGAATATTGCCAGTCCTCGTCGAGGAACAGGCGGTAGATGTCGTTGCCGACGTCGTAGTGGTGGCTGGCGTTGCGGCGGGCGGCGCGGGCGTTGTTGTGCTGGTGAACCGGGCGCATCAGGTAGCGCACGAGGCTGCGCCACCGGGAATGCGTCTCGTTTTCGCGCATCAGCTCGAAGACGGTGGTGAGGAAACCGGCCAGCGGCCCGCCTTCGAAGCTCCAGCGGCCGTCCATGTAGAGCTCGGGAAAACGCAACTCGGGCCACCGCATCATGTCGGAGAGCACACGCTCATCGTGAAGACGGATGAGGTAGGGCGGCCCACTGCCGTCGCCGAAGACGGACCGCGTTCCGTCCGCCTCCACGATGGTCAGCGTGCCGCGCGTGAAAAGGCGGCGAAAGAAATGAAGCGCAATGGGTCCCATAGCCGACTGTCGATGCAAATTTCTTCGCATCAAAGTCCGGCTTTCATACCCGCGGTGTCAAGCCTCCTGCGCGCGGAGGCTGACTGGGAATGCGCTGCGATTTCAACGCGTCGCAGCGCTGCAACGGGTCAGTAGCCGGATTCAACGTCCGGTTGCGGCTCATCCGTCCCCATGGGAGCGGAATCGTTGCGGTCGTCATCGTCGTCATCGTCGTCGTAGGTGTCGATGTCGTCGGCCTCGGGGGCGAGCACGTCCTCGCCGGCGGCCTGGCGCTGGGCCTCGTCGGCCGAACGGGCGACGTTGATGGAGACGGGCACGACCACCTCGGGGTGCAGGATGAGGCTGATGGTGTGCAGGCCGATGGTCTTGATCGGCACGCCGAGGTCGATCTGGCGGCGCTCGACCTTGAAGCCGTCCTTGGAGAGCACTTCGGCGATGTCGCGCGTGGACACCGAGCCGTAGAGCTGGCCGGTCTGGCCGGCCTGGCGGATGGCGACGAAGGTCTTGCCGGCGACGCGGGTGGACAGCGCCTCGGCCATCTTGCGCCGATCCTCGTTGCGGGCGGCCAGCTCGGCCTTGTCCGCCTCGAAGCGGGCGCGGTTCTCGCGGTTGGCGCGCAGGGCCTTGCCTTGCGGCAGCAGGAAGTTGCGGGCGAAACCGTCGCGCACGCGCACTTCCGCGCCCATCTCGCCGAGCTTGGGCACGCGCTCCAGAAGAATGACTTGCATCGTATCGTCTCCGATCTGTCCCGTGCGCGGGGTGCGCTGCGGTTAGGGGCGATGCCCCAGATGGCGGCCGGGCAGGGGGCCCGGCCGGGGGATCAGCGCAAAGGCGCCGTTACATTATTTGATGACGTAGGGCAGCAGGCCCAGGAAGCGGGCGCGCTTGATCGCCTTGGACAGCTCGCGCTGCTTCTTGGCCGAGACGGCCGTGATGCGCGAGGGGACGATCTTGCCGCGCTCGGACACGTAGCGCTGCAGGAGCTTGACGTCCTTGTAGTCGATCCGCGGCGCGTTGGGGCCCGAGAACGGGCACGTCTTCCGGCGACGGAAGAACGGGCGGCGGGTGGGCAGCTGAGCAATATCGACCATTTACGAAAACTCCCTCTCGCGGCGCTCGGGACGCGGGCCGTCGCGGGGCGGGCGATCGTCGCCACGGGGCGGACGGTCGTCGCCGCGAGGCGGACGGTCGTCGCCGCCACGGCTGTTGTCGTCGAACGGGCGGTCACCGCGCTCGCGGCGACGGCGGTCGTCCCGGTCGCGCTTCTGCTTCATGACGGACTGGCCGTCCTCGTGCTCGTCGACCTTGATGGTGAGGGTGCGCAGCACGTCCTCGTTGAGGCGCATCTGGCGTTCCATCTCGTGGATGGCGGGCGCCGGCGCGTCGATGTCCATCAGCGCGAAGTGCGCCTTGCGGTTCTTGTTGATGCGATAGGCGAGGGTTTTGAGCCCCCAGTTCTCGAAGCGGCCGACGGAACCGCCATTTTCGACGAGAACGCCGGTATATTGTTCGATAAGCTCGTCGACAGCCTGTCCCGACACGTCCTGACGGACGAGGAACACGCACTCGTATAGGGGCATGACCCACCTCTTCCTTGCGATGTGCCACCGCGGCACGCCCCCCGCGAGCGCAAAGCCTCGTCGAAGCGCCCGGTGAGGCGTCCCGACCTTCGCGAGCAAGGACACCGATGGAGCGGCACCATGTGCCTCACGGATCCATCGACGGGATCCGCGCCACCGTTCAGCCCTCGGCTCACAGGGAGAATGATCAGATAGTCGCCGTCCCCCCGCCAAATCAAGCGGAAAGTTGCGGGTGATCGCATTTTTGCCGCCCTTGGACTTGACGCCGTCGGGCAGCCGATGGTCATTGCCCCTTCTCCAGCAGCACTTGATAACCCAAATGTCACGTCGATCATGACTATCGCGTTCACCTTTCCAGGCCAGGGCAGCCAGTTCGTCGGCATGGGCCGGCCGCTCCACGACAGCGTGGCGGCCGCACGCGCCGTGTTCGAGGAAGTGGACGAGGCGCTGGGCGAGCGGCTGTCCGCGGTGATCTTCGAGGGCTCCGAGGAGGAGCTACGCCTCACCGCCAACGCGCAGCCGGCGCTGATGGCCGTCAGCCTCGCCACGGTGCGGGCGATGGAGGCCGAGGGGCTGAAGGTGTCGGGCGCGGCGATGGTCGCGGGCCACTCGCTGGGCGAATATTCCGCGCTGGCGGCGGCCGGGGCGCTGACGATCAGCGACGCGGCGCGGCTGTTGCGCCTGCGCGGCGAGGCGATGCAGGCGGCGGTGCCGGCCGGCGAGGGCGCGATGGCGGCCCTCCTGGGGCTGGAGCTCGACGTGGCCGAGGGCGTGGCGCGCGACGCGGCGGCCGAGGCGGGCGTGTGCGAGGTGGCCAACGACAACGCGCCGGGCCAGGTGGTGGTGTCGGGCACCAGGGCGGCGGTGGAGCGGGCGCTGGAGCTTGCCAAGGAGCGCGGCGCGCGCCGTTCGCTGCTGCTGCCGGTGAGCGCGCCCTTTCACTGTTCGTTGATGGCGCCCGCGGCGCAGGCGATGGCCGAGGCGCTGGCCAAGGCGTCCATCGCGGCCCCGGCGGTGCCCTTGATGGCGAACGTGTCGGTGAGCGCGCTGACGGATCCGGGCGCGATCGCCGCCAGCCTGGTGCAACAGGTCACCGGGCGGGTGCGCTGGCGCGAGAGCGTGGCGGCGATGGCCGCGGCCGGCGTGACGCGGTTTGCCGAGGTGGGGGCGGGCAAGGTACTGACCGGCCTTGCCAAGCGTATCGACAAAACACTTGAAGCCTTTCCCGTAAACACGGCAGAGGATGTAGCGGCGCTGGCCGAGAGGGAATTGGCCTGAATGTTCGACTTGACGGGTAAGACGGCGCTGGTGACCGGCGCGACGGGCGGCATCGGCGGTGCCATCGCCGAGGGGCTGAAGGCGTGCGGGGCGACGCTGATCGTCACCGGCTCCACCATGGAGCGCGCGAGCGCGGCGGCGGAGCGAATCGGGGCGACGCCGCTGGCGGCCAACCTCGCCGACCGGGCCCAGGTGGACGCCCTCGCGAAGGCGGCCGAGGCGGCCGGGCCTGTGGATATTCTCGTCAATTGCGCCGGCATCACCCGCGACGGCCTGCTGATGCGCATGAAGGACGAAGATTTCGACACGGTGATCGAAGTCAATCTGGGCGCCGCATTCCGCCTCACCAAGGCGACGATCCGGGGCATGATGAAGCGCCGCTGGGGCCGCGTCATCAATGTCGGCTCGGTGGTCGGCTTCGGCGGCAGCGCCGGCCAGGCCAATTATGCCAGCGCCAAGGCGGGCCTCGTGGGCTTCACCAAATCCGTGGCGCGCGAAATCGCCAACCGCGGCATCACCGCCAACGTGGTCGCGCCGGGCTATATCCGCACTGCGATGACCGACGTACTGAGCGAAGAACAGCGTGCGGCGATTCTTGCATCCATTCCCGAAGGCTCGGTCGGAACGCCTGAAGACGTGGCTGCCGCGGTGGTTTATCTTGCCAGCAATGAAGCGCGTTATGTGACCGGACAGACACTGCATGTGAACGGTGGCATGGCGATGGGCTTTTAAGCGGTGAAACTAACTGAGCTGAGAACTTTCCAAACCGGGAAGGCATGTGATACCGGCGAGCCCAACTTGGGTAAACCGGCGCGGCCGAGCCCAGTCACCCACAGCCGCCGCGTCGAGCCGTCCGACGTGTCCACGTCGGCGGCAAAACCAAGGCATAAGTCAAAGGACGTCTCATGAGCGATACCGCAGACCGCGTTAAGAAGATTGTCGTCGAGCACCTCGGCGTGGAAAAAGACAAAGTGACGGAGGAAGCCTCCTTCATCGACGACCTCGGCGCCGACTCGCTCGACACCGTCGAACTCGTGATGGCGTTCGAAGAGGAATTCGGGGTCGAGATCCCCGATGATGCCGCCGAGACGATCCTGACGGTCGGCGACGCCATCAAGTTCCTCGAAAAGAACGCCACGGCCTGAGGGCTCAGGCCCCTTTTCTGTATGGAGTAGCCTAGTGCGCCGCGTTGTCGTGACCGGAATGGGGACGGTGAATCCCCTTGGCAATGGGAAGGACGCGTCTTGGAACGCGATCCTGGAAGGCCGCTCGGGCGCGGCCCCTGTCACGCGGTGCAAGGTCGACGACCTTGCTTCGCGGATCGCCTGCCAGGTGCCGCGCGGCAACGAGCGCAATCCCTTCGATCCGGACAAGGTCATGGATCCGAAGGACCAGCGGAAGTTCGATGAGTTCATCCTGTTCGCCACCGCGGCGGCGGACGAGGCCATCGCGGATTCGGGATGGCAGCCGACCGAGGAAGAAGACCTCGAGCGCACCGGCGTCCTGATCGGCTCGGGCATCGGTGGGCTGAACTCGATCGAAAGCTCCGCGCGGGCGCTGGAGGAACGCGGCCCGCGCCGGGTCTCGCCGTTCTTCATCCCGGGCGCGCTGATCAACATGGCCTCCGGCTATGTCTCCATCCGCCACCGCTTCCGCGGACCGAACTCGGCGGTGGTGACGGCGTGCTCCACCGGCGCCCACGCCATCGGCGACGCGGCCCGCCTGGTCGCGCTCGACGACGCGGACGTGATGGTCGCCGGCGGTGCGGAAGCCTCGGTGGGCCGCCTGGCGCTGGCGGGCTTCGCCGCCTGCCGCGCGCTCTCCACCGGCTTCAACGACGACCCGCAGCGTGCCTCGCGCCCCTACGACCGGGACCGCGACGGTTTCGTGATCGGCGAGGGCGCCGGCATCGTGGTGCTGGAAGAGTACGAGCACGCCAAGGCCCGCGGCGCCCGGATCTACGGCGAGGTGATCGGCTACGGCATGTCCGGCGACGGCTACCACATCACCGCGCCGGTCCCGAACGGCAACGGCGCCTATCGCTGCATGTCGGCGGCGCTGAAGCGGGCCAAGGTGGCCCCGTCCGAGATCCAGTACATCAACGCGCACGGCACCTCGACGCCGCTGGGCGACGAGATCGAGCTCGCCGCCGTGCACCGCGTCGTCAACGGCAACGGCGCCGGCCTGATGATGAGCTCGACCAAGTCGGCCACCGGGCATCTGCTCGGGGCGGCCGGCGCGGTGGAGGCCATCTTCTCGCTGCTCGCCATACGCGACAACGTCGCCCCGCCGACGATCAACCTGGACAACCCGTCCGTCGAGACCGACATCGACCTGGTGCCCCACGAGGCCAAGGAACGTCAGATCGACGTGGTGTTGTCCAACTCGTTCGGCTTCGGCGGCACCAACGCGTCGCTGGTGTTCCGGAGAGTCTAAGCGAGGATCGGCCCGATGCGGCAACGTCGACGCGGCTCCAAATCGGCGCCTCCCCCCATCGAGCCGCAAGGTGACATGCGCGGGCCCAAGCGGCCGGAGCCCCTGGTGGGGCCGGCCCGCAAGCGCGCCAAGACCAAGCCCGCGGCCGAAATGCCGGAGGTGCAGCGGCGTTCGCGCAAGGCGCGCCACCCGCTCATCGTCGGCCTGAATTTCGTCATGCTGATCGTGATGTTCGCCTTCGTCGGCGGCATCGGCGCGCTGATCTACGGGCGCCAGGCGTTCTATGCGCCGGGCCCGCTCGACGAGAGCGTGCAGGTCAACATCCCGCGCGGCGCCTCGGTGCAATCCATTGCCGACGCGCTGGAAGAGCTGGGCATCATCTCCAACCAGCACGTCTTCGTGGGCGCGGTGCTGGCCAAGTCGGCCTCCGCCGACATGAAGGCGGGCGAATACGTGGTGCCCGCCCACGCCTCGATGGCCGAGATCCTCGACAAGATCATCTCCGGCGAGGTGGTGCAGCACCAGGTGACCATCGCCGAGGGGCTGACCTCCTCGCAGGTGGTGCAGCGGCTCAACGACCTCGATCTGTTGTCCGGCACCATCGCCTCGATCCCGCCGGAGGGCTCGCTGCTGCCCGAGACCTACAGCGTCGAGCGCGGGATGCGGCGCGAGCAGCTGCTGGCGCGGATGCGCGAGGCGCGCAACAAGGCCGTGGCGGAGGTGTGGGAAAACCGCGATCCGGACCTGCCCTTGTCCTCGCCGGAGGAACTCGTCACGCTCGCCTCCATCGTGGAGAAGGAGACCGGCGTCGCGACCGAGCGGGAGCGCGTGGCGGCCGTGTTCGTCAACCGGCTCAATCGCAAGATGAAGCTGCAGTCGGACCCGACCATCCTCTACGGCCTCTATGGCGGCGCCGCGTGGCAGCAATCGCGCACCATCTTCAAGTCCGATTTCGACCGGCCGAACCCCTACAACACCTACCAGATCGCGGCGCTGCCGCCGGGGCCGATCGCCAATCCGGGCATCGCCGCGCTCAAGGCGACGGCCAATCCGGCCGACACGAACGAGCTCTACTTCGTTGCCGACGGCACGGGCGGCCACGCCTTCGCCGCCAGCCTGGAAGAGCACAACCGCAACGTGGCCAAGTGGCGGGAAGTCGAGCGTCAGCGGAACGCGGCCGGGACCACCCAGTGAGCGCCGCCGTCCAGTCGATGACCGGCTTCGCGAGCCGGGAAGGCGAGGTCGAGGGCATCGCCTTTCAATTCGATGTGCGCTCGGTCAACGGGCGTTCGCTGGATGTGCGGGTGCGGCTCCCGTCCGGCTTCGAGCGGCTGGAGGCGGAGATCCGCAAGAAGGTGGCGGCGGTGTTCCGGCGCGGCTCGATCTCGGTGTCGCTGAGCGTGCGCAAGGTCGAGCGCGAGCAGCGCTTCGCCATCAACCAGGACCAGCTCGCCTTCTATCTCGACGCGATCCAGGACCTGGCCTCCTACGGGGCCGTGGCGGCGCCGCGGGCGGACGGGCTGCTCGCGCTGCGCGGCGTGGTGGAGGCGGCGGGCGAGGAAGACGACGGCGCCCGGCCCGATCTCGCCGGCGAGGTGGACCCGCTGCTGGAGGCGCTGGAGGCGGACCGGCTCGCCGAAGGGGCGCAGATCGCCCCGGTGGTGCTGGAGCAGCTGGCCGCGATGGACCGCCTGCGCGCCGAGATCGACGTCCACCCCCTGCGCGCGCTGCCGGCGATCAAGGCGAAGCTGTCGGCGCAGATCGCGGAGATGCTGAGCGGCACGGCGGGGCTCAACGAGGAGCGGCTGCACCAGGAGGCGGCGCTGCTGGCGACGCGCGCGGACGTGCGCGAGGAGCTCGACCGGCTCGCCGCGCACATCGCGGCGGCGCGGGCGCTGTTCGCCGAGGGCGGCGCCATCGGCCGCAAGCTCGATTTCCTGGCGCAGGAGTTCAACCGCGAGACCAACACGATCTGCTCCAAGGCGCCCCATCACGCGATCACCGCGCTGGGGCTGGAGCTGAAGGCGGTGGTGGAGCAGATGCGCGAGCAGGTTCAGAACCTGCAATGAGCGCGCCGCCGAACCGCCGCGGCCTCTTGCTCGTGCTGTCCTCCCCCTCCGGCGCCGGCAAGAGCACCATCGCGCGGCTGCTGCTCGACAAGGACGACTGCCTGGAGCTGTCCGTCTCGGTGACGACGCGCGCGCGCCGGCCGAGCGAGGTGGACGGCATCCACTATCATTTCGTGACCGCCGGCGAGTTCGACCTGATGCGCGAGCGCGGCGAGCTCCTGGAATATGCCGAGGTGCACGGCAACAAGTACGGCACGCCGCGCGACCCGGTGGAAAGCGCGCTGAAGGCGGGGCGCGACGTGCTGTTCGACATCGACTGGCAGGGCGCGCAGCAGATCCGCGACATCCTGGGCGAGGACCTGGTGTCGGTGTTCGTGCTGCCGCCTTCGGGGCCGGAGCTGCACAACCGCCTGGTGCGCCGCGCCGAGGACGACGAGGCCACCATCCGCCGCCGCCTCGACAACGCGCGCGCCGAGCTCGCCCACTACGGCGAATACGACTACGTGGTGGTGAACGACGACCTGCAGGCCTCGCTCAAGGGCGTGACGGCCATTCTGGCCGCCGAGCGGCTGAAGGCGCGCCGGCGCGTGGGGCTCGACGCCTTCGTCTCAGAGATCGCCGAGACGCTCTGAGCGGGCCGCCAGGAGCCGCGCCAGGCGCACGAACCCCTCCACGGGCACCTGCTCGGCGCGCTCGTTGAGGGCAAGGCCGGCGGCCTGCGCCAGCGCCTCCGGCTCGCCCAGCACCTTGAGGCTGGAGCGCAGCATCTTGCGGCGCTGGCCGAAGGCGGCGGCCGTCACCTGCGCCAGCGCCTTGACGGGGATGTCGCCGGCTTCCGGGCGCGGCTCAAGGCGGACCACCGAGGACCAGACCTTGGGCGGCGGCACGAAGGCGGTGGGCGCCACGTCGAACAGGCTCGACGCATGGGCGCGGGCGCTGGTGAGCACGCCGAGCCGGCCGTAGCCGGCCGCGCCGGCGTCGGCCACGATGCGGGCGGCGACTTCCTTCTGCACCATGATCGTCGCCGAGGACCACCAGGGCGGCCACGGGTCGGCGGTGAGCCAGCCGACCAGCAGCGGCGTCGCGATGTTGTAGGGCAGGTTGGCGCAGATCGCCGCGCCCTGGGGCGCCAGCGCCGGCCAGTCGGCCTTGAGGGCGTCGGCGAGGTGGAGGGTGAGGCGGCCCTCGGCGGCGGCGACCAGCGGGGCGAGGGCTTCGGCGGCGCGATCGTCGCGCTCCACGGCGATGACGCGAGCGCCGGCGTGCAGCAGCGAGCGGGTGAGCCCGCCGGGCCCGGGGCCGATCTCGACGACGGTGCGCCCCGCCAGCGGCGCCTGCGGGTCGGCGCCGGGCGCCCGCACGCTGGCGGCGATCTTGTCGGTCAGGTTGCGGTCGAAGATGAAATGCTGGCCGAGCGACTTCTTGGCCGTGAAGCCGGTGGCGGCGAGCACCTCGCGCAGCGGCGGCAGGGCGTCGATGGCGCGGCGCAGGGCCGCGAGATCGCGCTCCTGTGCCGCGGCCGGCGCAGCGGCGGCGTTCAGCCCCGTTTCTCGATCACCGCGTCGCGCTTGAGCTGACGCAGGTACTGCTTGGCGAACGCCTCGCCGCGCTCGTTGGCGATCTCCGGCTCGATCTCCTTCATCGCCGCGTTGGCCGAGCGCACGATCTCCTTGTCGCACACGGCGAACATGACGAGGCCGCGCGACTGGGGCAGCGGCACGGTCAACTTGCCGACGGGGGTCTCGTCCAGCGCCTCGCGCACGGACGGCGCGAATTCCACGCCCATGCGGCGGCCGCCGTCGCGCACCACCACGTTGCGCGTCTTCTTGGCGAGGGGGATGCCTTCGCTGCACGAACTGAAGCGCCCGCGCAGATCGGCCGCCACCGCCTCGGCCTGCTTCAGGCGCGCGGGGGAGGGGTTGGCCGGCAGCGCGATGATGACCTGCTGCAGCGTATAGACCGCCGCGTCGATGACGAGCTCTTTCTCGTCGTCCCGCTTGAGGGCGGCGATGAGGTCCTGCTCGGTGACTTGCAGGGTCTGGCGGAACTGGGCCTGGATCAGCCGGCTGAAGCCGATCTGCGAGCCGATGCGCTCGCGCAGCGTTCCCATCGACACGCCCGCCTGGCGGAAGGCGCCTTCGAGCTGGGCCGACGAGATCTTGGCGCGGCTGGCGATCTGGCCGATGGCGGCGTCGATCTCGGCCTGGCTGATCTCGATGTTGGCGCGCTGGACCGCGCCGTCCTGGATCTTCTCGTTGATCAGTTCGTCCAGCGCGGCCGATTCAGCGTTCGACCGCACGCCCGTGAGGCGCAGCAGCTTGGCCCGCTGGGCGACGTCGTAGTTGGTGATGGGCCGCTCGTTGACCACCGCGACGATGCGGGTCTGCGCCCATGCCGGCGGCGCGGCGGTGGCCGCCACGGCCAGCAACAGGATGAGGAAAAGGCCGATACGCGCCATCACTACGCCCCGCTCGATAAAGTTGTACTGTTTTCGAGTACCCTTGAATGGCTTCAATTATCAAGACCGGTGGATACGCTGGTGTCGCCGATGGTGCGCAGCCCGATGCGGAAGAAGATGGTCCGGTCGACGGGATCCTCCGGCACGCCGCCCCGGTCCTCCGAGTAGGCGAGGGACATGGACAGCGCGTCGTCGTCGTAGGCGACGCCGACGCCCTGGCGCACCAGGTCGTCGTCCTGCAGGTCGTAGCGGACGAGGCCGAACAGGCGCACGTTGTCGAGCACGCGCAGCGAGGCGGCGCCCTGGATCTCCTCGCGGTTCTCCACGAAGCCGAGATCCTCCTGGCGGGCGAGGAAGGCGTAGATGATGCGCGCCGACAGCGGGCCGACCTGGCTCGCGGCCGACACCTCGGCGCGCTCGATGGACAGCGTCTCCTCGTCGAAGCGGCCGTTGGCGCTGACGGCCAGGCCCCCGTTGCTGTTGAGCGTGATGTCGGCGACGTAGTCGGACTTGTTGGAGGACAGGCCCGAATTGCCGGTGGAATCGAGGATGTCCGGCACCGCGTAGGAGTTGCGGCCGGCCAGGTGGTAGGACTGGCCGACGGTAGCCGACAGGAATGCGCCCGAATAGGTCTGCAGCGTGTAGCGCAGCCCGACATTGGCGCGCACGCCGCCCGCGGAGCGGTCGTAGCCGGAGAACTTGGTCGGCCCGAACAGGTTGGAATCGTCGAACACGACGCTCTGCGCGTCGTCGTTGGGCAGGTGGCCGATGCCGGTCTCGTCCGGCCGCGCGATGATCTCGCCGATGGGCTCGATGGTCTGCGTGCCCCAGTTGGCCGCGATCAGCCAGGGGTAGCTGTAGTTGACGCCGACATAGGGCATGCCGCGCAGGAACACCTCCTCGTCGTCGCCGAGCGCGGTGACGTTGACGTCGCGGTTGTCGAGATAGAAGAGGTCGCCGCGGAAGCCGGCGAACGGGGTGATCACCTGTCCGGCCGGGGCCATCACGCGCGCGCGCCAGTCGAGCGAGGCGCTGGTGCGGCCGAAGGTGCCCTCCACGCCGCGGAAGCGGGCCGTGTTGACGCCGTTGACGATGGCGCCGAAGGCGTCCGTCTCGGCGCGCGACAGCCAGGTGGTGTTGAAGCCATAGGACAGCTCGCCCCCCAGCACCGCCCGGTCGACGACGCCCTCGTAATCGATCACCGGGTGGACGAGGGCCTGCTTGTCCTGCAGCTGCTGGCCGAAGGGGGAGAAGGGCGGCGGCGGGTTGAGGATCTCGGTGGAGTTGTAATCGCTCTGCAGGATGCGGAAGGCCCAGATGCGGGCGTCGAAGAAGGTCTGCTCGCCGAGGCCGTTGAGGTAGATGGTGGCCGGCGCGGTGAGGGTGTTGTCGAAGGACTGCTTGTAGTCGTCGAGATAGCGGCGGTCGGTGGTGTAGGTGCCTTCCCAGCCGTACTGCCAGCGCGGGTTGATGAAGAAGTTGCCGTTGGTCGACAGCGAGCCGCGCCAGCGGCGGTTGCCGCCGGTGTCGCCGAACGCGCCGGGGTCGAACTGGTAGATGCCGGTGGCGCGCACGTCGAACACGCCCGTCGCGGTGCGCTGGCGGTACTCGATGTCGCCGAAGACGCCCTGGCGCGACAGGGGGGTGAGGCCGAAGGTGATGTCGCGATAGGGCCCCAGCGTCTGGAAGTAGGAGTTGCGCACGCCGAAGCCGATCAGGTTGGAATAGACGGCGGTCGGCACCAGGAAGCCCGATTTGCGCTCCACGCTGGGGTCCGGGATGGTGAAGGAGGGCAGCGAGGGCGTGGAGACGCCGAAGAACTCGAAGCGCGGGTCCTCGAAGCGCAGCGTGCGCTTGTCCTCGGCGGCGACGATGCGGCGGGCCTTGATCGCCCAGGTGGGCGGCTTGTCGGGCCGCTTGAGGCAGGAATAGCAGGCCGTGTAGCCGGCATCCTCGAACACGGTGATGTTGCCGCCGGTGCGCGTGGCGCGGTTGGCGCCGAGGCGCGTGCGGTAGATGGTGTCGGCCCGCAGGCCCGTCGCGAAGCCGTCGCGGAAATCGTCCGTCAGCTGCAGCTCGCGGGCGATGACGATGTTGCCTTCCGGCTCCTCCAGCCGCACGCCGTTGCGCGCGATGAGGGTGTCGCCGGCCTGGTCGTAGGTGACCTCGTTGGCGAACAGCTGGAAGCCCTGGTAGTGGATGAAGACGTTGCCGACGGCGGTGATGCGCCCGGTGTCGACGTCATAGATGAGTTCGTCCGCCTCCAGGAGGAGCTGGGCGTCGGGGTCGCCGGTGCCGATCTCGGGCAGGAGCTGCGCCGAAGCGGGCGCGCCCAGCGCGAGCCAGGCGGCGAGGACGAAGGCGATGCGGGCGAGGCGGGCCAAGACCATCACCCATCCTCCGTGTAGAGGAGGGCGGAGGCGCCGACGAGGGCGGCCGCGAGGCCGGGCAGCCACGCCGCCAGCACCGGCGCCAGCGCCCCGGCCTCGCCGAGGTCGGAGACCACGGCCGAGCCGATGTAGAGGACGAAGCCGGCGACGACGCCCCCGGTGACGGCGCGCGTGACGCCGCCCAGGCGCACCAGGCGCAGCGACACGGACGCGGCGATCAGCACCATGGCCGCCAGGAGCAGCGGGCGCGACAGCAGCACCTGGTGCTGCAGCGCGAATCGGTGCGTGGGCAGGCCCGCGCTCTCGGCCCGCTGCATCGCGTCGGTCAGCTTCCAGAAGGAGATGGTGTCGGGCCGCGAGACCGCCTCGCGCACCTCGTCCGGCGAGACGGCGGTGGGCACGTCCGCGGTCGATTCGCGCGAGCGGTTGCCGTCGGCCGTGTAGCGCGTGACGTCGAGGAGGTGCCAGCTGCCGGGGCGCAGCTCGGCGGCCGCGGCATCGAGGCGGCCGGCGAAGCGGCTGTCCTTGTCGAACAGGTGCACCTCGACCCGGTAGAGCGAGAGGCCGGACGGCGAGGCGGCGGCCGCATGCATGATGGAGCCGCCCTCGGGGCCCTCCTGGCGCAGCCACACGGTGCGCCCGGTGCCGGAC
This sequence comes from Alphaproteobacteria bacterium, assembly GCA_030431335.1. GTDB lineage: Bacteria > Pseudomonadota > Alphaproteobacteria > Rhizobiales > Amorphaceae > Acuticoccus. Next base: position 52,502 of record JAUIJH010000006.1, on the reverse strand, counting down.
AGGAGGTGCGCCTCGTTGCCCAGCACGCGGGCGCTGAGGATCTCCGACTGCTCCCGCGCCGCCGCCGACAGCGGGTTGTAGACGGTGGTGGCGAAGACGCCGAGCCCCGCGACCACCACGATCGCCGGCATGATGAACTGCCAGGCCGACACGCCGGCCGCGCGCATCACCGCCAGCTCCAGCCGCCGGTTGAGCGCCAGGAACGCCGCGATGGCGCCGAACAGCACTGCGAAGGGCAGGAATTCCTCGGTGAGGGAGGGGGTTTTGAGGAGCGAGGCGAGGACCGCGTCGCTGGCCGAGAAGGTGACGCGGTCGACCGAGCGGCGGATCATCTCGATGGAATCGGCGAGGAAGATGATGGCGCTGCCGACCAGGAAGAAGCCCACGATCCAGCGCAGGAAGGTGATGGCCAGGTAGCGCGCCAGGATGACGCCGCAGTCGAGCGTTTTCATCCGGCCGCCCCGCTGCGCTTGGCGAAGAGGTCGGCGATCCGGCTGGCGATCCAGTGGGTGATGTGCTCGTGCACGGTGATCGAGCGGTCGGTGGCGATGAGGAACAAGGCGAGGGCGCCGACGCCCAGGAGCACGACATAGACCAGCGGGGCGAGGGCCGGCGCGCTCTCCGCCCCCAGCAGCGTCGCATAGGTCGCCCCGCGCACGGCCGCGACGGCCAGCCCCGCCGCCGCGACGCCGGCAAGCCGGCTCTGGCGGTGCATGCGCGGGTCGCCGACGAACAGGAACACCACCAGCGCGTAGACGAACGGCGCCAGCGGCTGGGACAGGCGGTCGTGGATCTCGATCTGGAAGCGGGCCTCGCGCTCGGCGCGGTAGGTGTCGTCCGGATCGGGGGTGAGGAGCTCGGCGAGCGTGCGCTCGGAGGGGCGGAAGGTGGGCGTGACGTTGCCGGAGGTGAGCTCGGTGAGATCGAAGGCGTAGGCGTCGAAGGCGACGACGGTGAGCTCGTTCTCGGGCCGTTCCATGCGCTGCACGGTGCCGTTGGTCATCACCAGCAGCGTGTTGCCCTCGGTCTCCACCACGCGCCCGGTCTGGGCGAGGTAGGTGACGGCGACCTCGGTGCCGCGGGTGTCGTTGAGCATCAGCCCCTCGAGGCTGCCGTCGGCGCGCCGGTCGCGGATGTGGACGGTGAGGCCGTCCTCGATCTCGATGAAGCGGCCGGGCTGGACGATGGAGGTGACCACGTCGGCGCGCACCTGGGTCAGCATGACGCGCGCCTTGGCGAGACCGGCCGGGCCGAGATAGACGGTGCCGGCGGCCACCAGCGCGGCACAGACCGCCGCCGCCCACAGCGCGGGGGCGAGCAGACGCAGCCGCCCCGCCCCGGCCGCGCCGATGACGACGAGCTCGCTGTCGCGGTTGAGCGAATCATAGACCGCGATCATGGCGATGACGAAGGCGATGGGCGCGAGCAGCGTGGCGAGGAAGGGAATCGCCAGGATCGTCAGCTCGAAGAACACCGCGAACGTCTGCCCCTTGGCCGTGACGAGGTCGAGACGCTGCAACGCCTGCGTCGACCAGATGATCAACGTCAGGATCAGGAGCCCTGCCGGAAAGAGCGTCAGGATGCGCCGACACATATACCAGTTGATCAGCGGCATCGACCTCGCAATCACGACAACTGGGCGGCCGATCGCGCACCGCCATGAGTTTGGGTACACCAACCGTTGCCAAGGTTGAAGAATCGGTGACGGGTACGGTGAACGAAAGCTTGCCGGCGTGACCTTCCGGCCGCACCTATGGCGGCTTGCCGGGCCCGGCCAAAGGGTCTAGGTGCGAAGTTTCGCCAAAGGGACATTCCAATGCCACAGCCGCCTTCAATCACATTCGCCTCGGAAACCATGCCGAATTCGGGGACGCTCGTCGTCCTGGCCGGTGACGGATTGGCCTTGGGCGAGGCGGCGGCGCGGGTCGAGGCGGCAAGCGACGGGCTGGTGAGCGCGGCATCGGAAGCACAGGCGTTCCGCGGCAAGAAATTCGCGTCGCTGCTGCTCGCGATGCCGCGCAAGCTCGACGCACGGGCGCTGCTGGTGATGGGCCTGGGCGAGGCGGACAAGCTGGAAGAGGCCGACTGGGCCAAGCTCGGCGGCGCCATCATGGGCGCGCTGCCGAAGGGGCCGGCCAGCGACGTGACGATCTTCGCCGAGCGCCCGGGCGGCGCCCTGTCGGACCGCGAGGCGGCCGAGATCGCGCTGGGGCTGACGCTGCGCAGCTATTCCTTCGACACCTACAAGTCGAAGGCGAACGACGATCCGGAGCCGGCCGCGCGCAAGGTGACCATCTGCGTCGCCGATCCGGACGCGGCCGCGGCGCGCTGGGAGGCGGTGCAGGCCATCGCCGAGGGCACGATCCTGGCGCGCGACCTCGTCAACGAGCCGGCCAACGTGCTGGGGCCGGTGGAGTTCGCCGCCCGCGCCGCCGCGCTGGGCGAGCTCGGCTGCGAGATCACGGTGCTGGAGCCGGACGAGCTGGAGCGGCTCGAGATGCGCGCGCTCCTGGGCGTGGCGCAGGGCTCGGTACGCCCCGCCCGCGTGGTGGTGATGGAGTGGAAGGGCGGCCCGGCGGGCGTGAAGCCCGTCGCCCTGGTGGGCAAGGGCGTGGTGTTCGACACCGGCGGCATCTCCATCAAGCCGGCCGCCGGCATGGAGGACATGAAGGGCGACATGGGCGGCGCCGCCGCCGTCGTCGGCGCGATGCACGCGCTCGCCGCGCGCAAGGCCAAGGTCAACGTGCTCGGCATCATCGGCCTGGTGGAGAACATGCCGGACGGCAACGCGCAGCGTCCGGGCGACATCGTGAAGTCGAAATCGGGCCAGACCATCGAGATCATCAACACCGACGCCGAAGGCCGCCTCGTCCTCGCCGACCTGCTGACGCACACGATCGAGACCTACGAGCCGCGCGTGGTGATCGACCTCGCGACGCTGACGGGGGCGATCATCGTCGCGCTCGGCCACCATCACGCGGGCATGTACACGGACGACGACGCGGTGGCCGCGCAATTGTCGGACGCCGGCAAGGCGACGGGCGACCTGGTGTGGCGGATGCCGCTGGCCAAGGAATACGACAGCCTGATCGATTCCAAGTTCGCCGACATGAAGAACGTGGGCGGCCGGGCGGCCGGTTCGGTCACGGCGGCGCAGTTCCTGAAGCGGTTCGCCAAGGATTCGGTGTGGGTGCACCTCGATGTGGCCGGCACCGCGATGCAGGCGCCGACCACCGAGATCAACCGCTCCTTCGGCTCCGGCTTCGGCGTGCGGCTGCTGGAACGATTCGTGGCCGATTTCTACGAAGAAGGCGCCGACAGCGTGCCGCGCGGCCCGGCCGCCTGACAGGCGGCTCCGGCCGTCGGCCTTCGCCGGCGGCTGCGGGGGGCGGCCCGCCGGCTCGGCGGGCGCCCGAATCGGCGCCGCCCTGTGGCTCCGGTCAGGCTAGGACGGCGATCCTGCTTGGGTCGGCGAACGTCCGCTCCACGACGAAGGATCCCGGCATGGCGTCGGTGCCTTCGACGAACCCGGCCGATTCGAGAATCGCCTGGGTGTCGCGCAGCATCGCCATCGAGCCGCAGATCATCGCGCGGTCGCAGGCGGGGTCGATCGGGGGGATGGCGAGCGCCTCGAACAGGGCGCCGCTGCGCATGAGCGTCGTGATACGGCCCGTGTGGACGTGCGGCTCGCGCGTGGTGCTGGTGAAGAGGCGCAGCCGGCCCGCTAGGAACTCGCCCAGCAGCGGATCGGCCAACGCCGCGGCGACGGCGCGCTCGGCAAATTCCAGCTCGGCAACCGTCCGGCAGGTCTGCGTCAGGACGACCTCGTCGAACTTGTCGTAGGTCTCCGGGTCGCGGACCAGGGAGGCGAACGGGGCGACCCCGGTGCCCGTCGCGAACAGGAACAGGCGCCGGCCCGGCTCCAGCGCATCGTTGACCAGCGTGCCCTTGCACTCGCGCCCCACAAGCAGCGTGTCGCCGGGCATGGTCCGCGCCAGGCGCTCGCTGAGCGGGCCGCCCGGCACCTTGACGGAGACGAAATCGAGTTCGTCGTCCCAATTGGGGCTGGCGATGGAGTGGGCGCGCATGGGGGCGCCCGGCAGGCCGATCATCACGAATTCGCCGGAGCGGAAGCGCAGACCCGGCGGCCGTTTCACGCGCAGGCGAAAGAGGCCGTCGGTGTAGTGCTCCACCTCGGTCACTTTTTCGGCGTAGACGGTTTTGGGCACGGCCGCTCTGCTGGCGGTCAAGCGAGCTCGAGCCGCTGCGAAGGACAAGACGGCGTGGGAAGACATCAGACAGGTCCGTGGGGATAGGAATTAATTGTCATTCGTACGCGAATGAATGTGGTTTTCGTATGACATCCTCGATCCGCCTGCAGGACCAGGGCCACCGTTGCGTCGGACATCGGCCCGGCGCGAGCTCCCGGCCATTTGTGGCGCACCATGGATCCTCCACTCTTCTATCAGGTAACCAACCGGTGCACACCGACATAATTCCTTGTCGCAGATTCGTGCTCTAGGCTGCGCTCGGACACAAGGGGAGAGATGGCGATGGCGGTCGACGCGAGCATGCTGATCCACAATGTCGGGCTGATGCTGTCGGGAAAACTCGAGGAACCCATCCTGGACGCCGATTGCGTCCTGGTGCGCGAGGGGCGAATCGCGGCGATCGGGCGCGCCCGCGATATCGACCCGCAGGGGGTGGCGACGGTGGTGGACGCGCAAGGGGTGACCTTGGCGCCGGGCCTCATCGACAGCCACGTGCACCCGGTGGTGGGCGACTACACGCCGCGCCAGCAGCAGCTCCACTGGATCGATTCCACCCTGCACGGCGGCGTCACCACGCTGATCTCGGCCGGCGAGGTGCACATGCCCGGCCGCCCCAACGACGTGGTCGGCACCAAGGCGATGGCGATCGCCTCGCAGCGCTGGTACGAGAATTTCCGCCCCTCCGGCGTCAAGGTGCACGCCGGCGCGCCGCTACTGCACCACGGCATGGAGGAGCACGATTTCAAGGAGATGGCGGACGCGGGCGTGTCGCTGATCGGCGAAGTCGGCCTCGGCAGCGTGAAGGACGGACCCACCGCCAAACGCATGATCGACTGGGCCCGCAAGTACGGCATGCAGTCCACCATCCACACCGGCGGGCCGTCGATCCCCGGCTCCGGGCTGATCGGCGCGGACGTGGTGCTGGAGGCGGGCACGGACGTGGTCGGCCACATCAACGGCGGCCACTCGGCGCTGCCGGACGATCAGATCGTGTGCCTGTGCGAGAGCTGCAAGCAGGGGCTGGAGATCGTGCACAACGGCAACGAGCGGGCGGCGCTGTTGACGCTGAACACGGCGCGCGAGCTCGGCAAGCTCGACCAGATCTTGCTCGGCACGGACGGGCCGGCGGGCTCGGGCGTGCAGCCGCTGGGCATCTTGCGCATGGTGGCGCTGTTGTCCTCGCTCGGCAACGTGCCGGCCGAGGTGGCGATCTGCTTTGCCACCGGCAACACCGCGCGGGTGCGCGAACTCGACACCGGGCTCCTGGAGGAGGGGAGGGCGGCCGATTTCGTGTTGTTCGACCAGGCCCAGCACGCGCCGGGCAAGACGGTGCTGGAATCCATTGCACTCGGTAATTTGCCGGGCGTCGGGATGACGGTGATCGATGGCATGATCCGCTCGCGCCGCAGCCGCAATACCCCGCCGGCGATGCGTCTTCCCACCGTCGCCGGTGACTGACCGGCGGTATATTGCAACAGAGATTTACGTGCACGGTTAATAGACTGGCTGATCTGTTGCCGATATAGCGCAGAGCCGCAGTAGAAGCCGGCCACGGCCGCCCACGGTCTATCCAACTGCCGCAAAAAGAGGTTTCTGGTCTCGGAAACGTTCGTTGTGGAGTAGGCGACTTGCAATCGACGATGCGCCTGACGCTCGCGATGGCATTCTTTTGGGCGGCGTGCGGAGGGTTCGCGGCACCGGCGAGTGCTTTCGAGATCTTCGGCATACATCTGTTTGGGCGTGAGAAAACGCCGCCGCCTCCGGGGTCCATCAGCTACAGCGTCGAGGTTGTGACGCCGGAGGGCGACCGCGCCGTGAACAAGCAGGTGCGCAACGCCTCGCGCCTGTTCGCCGACAAGAAGGATCCGAGCCCCGGTCCGGCCGCGCTGCTGGCCACCGCGCGCGGCGACTACCAGCGTATCCTGGCGACGCTGTACGCGGATGGCCGCTATGGCGGCACCATCTCCATCAAGGTCGACGGGCTCGAGGCGGCCGATGCGCCGATCGATTCGGAGATTCCCGACGGCGCCACGGTGGTGATCAACGTCGATCCGGGCCCCGTCTACCTGTTCGAGAACCTCAAGATCGAGAACCGGCCGGGCCCGATCGCGGGCGACCGCACGCTACCCAAGACGCCGGAAGAGCTCGGCTTCGTCAACGGCCAGCCGGCCAAGTCCACCGTGGTGCTGGCGACGGAAGGCTCCATCGTCGGCCGCTGGCGCGAGAAGGGCTACCCCAAGGCGCGCATCGCGGAGCGCGAGGCGACGGCGATGCACCCCGAAGAGGAGCTGGATGTCTATATCCGCGCCGAATCGGGACGGCCGGCCGTGTTCGGCGAGACCACCGTCAACGGCACCAACCGGATGGATCCGGGTTTCGTCGCCTACTATGCCGGCATCGTGCCGGGCGAGCCGTTCGATCCGGACGACCTCGAGCGGGCGCGCGACCAGCTGCGCCGCCTGGAGACCTTCCAGGCCGTGCGCATCGTGGAAGCGGACGAGATCACCGACGAGGGCACGCTGCCCATCACCATCGAGACGTCGGAGCGCAAGCGCTACGTCATCGGCGGCGGCGCGCTGTTCTCCTCCGTCGACGGCTTCGGCCTGGAGGGGTACTGGCGCAACCGCAACCTGTTTGGCCGCGGCGAGAAGCTGGGGCTGGAGGCGAGCGCGGGCGGCATCAACGGCGACGATCCCAACGGCTACAACTATTCGCTCGCCATGAGCTTCCTGAAGCCGGGCGTCTTCACCCCCTATACGGACTTCGCCTCGCGCATCTACGCCGAGCAGCTTGCGCCGACCACCTTCCGGTCGCGCACCCTGGGCGCCAATGCCGGCTTCAAGCACCGCTTCAACAACCGGCTGAGCGGCGACATCTTCGCCCAGTTCCAGGCGTCCACCATCGACCAGACGACGGTGGGCGACGGCGACTTCTACATGCTGAGCCTGCCGACCGCGCTCAACTATGACGGCAGCGACAACGCGCTCGATCCGACGCGCGGCTTCCGCCTCGGCGCCAAGGCCGAGCCGTTCCACGAGTTCAACTACGACAACACCGGGCTGATCTCGGAGCTGTCGGGCTCGGTCTACGTGCCCCTGGCGGACGACCGGCTGGTGCTCGCGGCCCGCGCGATGGTGGGCTCCATCGTCGGCGTGCCGCTCGACGAGATGCCGGCCAACCGGCTCTATTTCGCCGGCGGCGGCGGATCGATCCGCGGCTATCCCTATCTCGGGGTCGGCCCGCGCGACGCCACCGGCGAGATCGTCGGCGGGCGCTCGATCTTCACCGCGTCGGCCGAGGCGCGCATCAAGGTGACCGAGTCCATCGGCATCGTGCCCTTCGTCGACGCGGGCAACGCGTTCGAGGACGAGTTCCCCAGCTTCAACGAGCCGCTGAAGTTCGGCGCGGGCCTGGGCCTGCGCTACTATACGAGCCTCGGTCCGATCCGCTTCGACGTCGCCGTGCCGCTGGAGCCTTATGACGGCGACCCGCCGATCGCGTTCTATATCGGCCTGGGGCAGGCATTCTGATGAGGGGTCCGATGAGCCGCGTTCTGATTGGCATCGCCCTGTTGTTGGCGTTCTCGCTCGGCAGCATCGCGCTGGCGCAGGACGACGAGAGGTCGCGCTTCGTGCGCTTCGTGGAGCGGCAGATCTCCACGCCCGACCGCCAGATCCGGCTCGGCCGCATCGAGGGCGCGCTGTCCTCCAACGTGCGCATCGCCGAGATCACCATCGCCGACCGGCGCGGCGTGTGGCTGACCATCGAGAACGCGCAGCTCGTGTGGTCGCGCCTGGCGCTGCTGCGCGGCCGGCTCAGCATCGAGAGCCTCACCGCCGACGCGATCCGCATCGACCGCGCGCCGCTGCCGGCCGAGACCGACGAGCCCATCGAGCCGGGCGCCGAGTTCGCGCTGCCGAGCCTGCCGGTGGCCGTGCGCATCGACCAGTTCGACGTGGACGTGATCACCATCGCGGAGGGGGTGATCGGCCCGGCCGCGCGGATGGAGGTCAACGGCGCGGCGCGGCTCGAGAGCGGCAGCCTCGACGCGCGGCTCGCGGTGGAGCGGCTCGACCGGCCGGGCTCGCTGCAGCTCGCGGCGCGGTTCCAGAACGATTCCCGCCAGCTCGCCATCGACCTCAAGCTGACCGAGCCGGAAGGCGGCGTCCTCGCCAACGCGCTCAGCGTCGAAGGCCAGCCCTCGCTCGGCTTCACCGTGCTGGGCAACGGCCCCCTGGGCGACTTCACCGCCGACATCAGCCTGATCGCCGACGGCGAGACGCTGCTGTCGGGCACCACGCGGATCGCCGATAGCAACGGCGGCCTGCGGCTCCTGACCGACGTGTCGGGCAATGTCGAGCCGCTGGTGTCGAGCCTCTACGACCCGTTCGTGGAAGGCGGCTCCTCGCTCAAGATCGACGCGACGCGCGCCGAAAGCGGCGCCATCACCATCAGCGAGGGCGACTTCAAGAGCGGCGCGGCCAAGCTCACCTTCAACGGCGCCATCGCGGCGGACGGCGTGCCGACGGCGCTCACCGTCAAGGGGACGCTGGCGCGCGACGACGGCCAGCCGCTGCCGCTCCCCGGCAGCGAGGGCAAGGACACGCTCGGCTCGGCCGTGATCGACATTTCGCTCGGCGACACCGCCGCTTCCGCCTTCAACGCCGAGATCGCGGTCAAGAACCTCGACACCGCCTTCCTGTCGGCGCCCGAGGCGACGCTGAAGGCGACCGGCGAGGCGCTCAACCTCGACAACCCCGCCTCGCGCATGGTCAATTTCACCGTGACCGGCCGCGCCGCCGACCTCGGCTCCAACGATGCCGGCGTCGCCGACGCCGTCGGCAGCCGCCTCGCGATCGACGCCAAGGGCAGCTGGCGCGCGGGCCAGCCGGTCGACGTGGAGAATGCCTCCATCGAGACCGACACGCTGGCGGCGCGCTTCGCGGGCACCATCGGCGACGCCGTGAAGGGCAGCTACAGCCTCGACGCGCAGTCGCTGGCCGCGTTCTCCGCGCTGGCCGGGCGCGACCTCGGCGGCGCCATCGCGCTCAAGGCGGACGGCACGGTGGGCTTCGACGGCCTGTTCGATCTCAGCGTCGACGCCACCGCCAACGACCTCGAAACCGGCATCGCGGCGGCGGACGGGCTGCTCGCCGGCGAGACCACCATCGACGGCAAGGCGGCGCGGACCGAGGAGGGCGTGTCGTTCCAGGGCTTCAAGCTCGCCAATCCCCAGCTCAGCCTCGACGTGGACGGCGCGCTGTCGGACACGGTGGCCGACCTCAAGGCGCGCTTCGAGCTCGGCACGCTGGCGTCGGTGGATCCCAAATTGTCCGGCGCGCTCGCGGCCGACCTCACGGTGAGCGGGTCGCCGTCGGCCCCCGCCATCGCGGCGCGGGTGACGAGCGATGCCATCGATTTCGGCCAGCAATCGCTCGCCGGGCTCGACGCGCGCTTCGACGGCACCTTGACGCGCGCGGACGACAAGCCGGTCGACCTCGCCGGCACGCTGTCGCTGGGCGCCCGCTATGCCGGCGAGCCGGTGTCGCTGTCGGCCAGGATCGCCAGCGCCCCCGACGGCGCGCGCTCGCTCAACGACCTTTCGGTGAAGATCGTCGACGCCACGGCGACCGGCTCCCTCACCATGGACAACGGCCTGTTCGCCGGCGAACTCGACCTCGACGTGCCGGAGCTGGCGCGTCTCGCGCCGCTCTTCCTCACCGAGGCATCCGGCGCCATCGACGCCAAGGTGACGCTGTCGCACGACGACGAGGCGCAGACCGTCCGCCTCGACGGCCGCCTGCAGGACGTGAAGGTGGCCTCCGCCACGCTCAGCTCCGGCGTGATCGCGCTGGAGGCGGACGACGTGCTCGGCGTGCCGATCCTCGACGGCCGCGCCGACATCCGCGCGCTGACGGCCGGCGGCTTCGAGGTGCGCACCCTGTCGCTGGTGGCCGCGCGCCAGGGCGAGGCGACCGATCTCACGCTCAACGCGGATCTCGGCGAGGGCACGCTGGCGGCGCAGGGGCGCCTGGAGCGGGCCGACGAGGGGTTCGCCGCCACGCTGTCGCAATTGCGCCTGGCCGGGCGGGGCACCGAGGCGGTGCTGGAGACGCCGGCACGCGTGTCGGTGGACGCGGGCAAGATCGACGTCGCCAACGCCAAGCTGCGCGTCGGCACCGGCACCATCACGCTGGGCGGCTCGCTGGGCGAAAGCCTCGATTTCGAGGCGACCATCGACGCGCTGCCGCTGGCGCTCGCCAACCTCATCAAGCCGGACCTCGGCGCGGCGGGCGAGGTGAGCGGCGCCATCGACCTCGAAGGCACCCGCGCCGATCCGTCGGTGAAGGCCCGCCTCAAGGCCACCGGCGTCACCGCCAGCCTGCTGTCGGAGCGCGGCATCGAGCCGATCTCGCTGTCGGCCTCCGGCTCCTACCAGGGCGGGGCGGGCTCGATCGACGAGCTGACCGCCAACATCGCCGGCGGCACGGTGAGCGCGAGCGGTGAGCTGGGCGACACGATGAACATCAAGGCGGAGCTTTCCGGCCTCCCGCTGGCGCTGGGCAACGCCTTCGTGCCCGACATGGCGCTGGGGGGCACGGTGTCCGGCACGGCCGCGATCACCGGCTCGATGGACGAACCGGAAGCGGCCTTCGAGGTGGCGGTGGACAACGCGACGGCCGCGCCGCTGCGGGCCGCCAATCTCGGCCCCGCCGCCGCGCAGGCCAAGGGCCGCTACGCCGACGGCTCGGTGACGCTGGAGATGGCGAAGGTCACGGTGGGCGGCGGCACGTTGAATGCCAGCGGCACGGCCGGCGACCGGCTCGACCTCAAGGTGAGCCTCGCGGACCTGCCCATGGCGCTGGCCAACGGCTTCGTCGACGATCTCGGCCTCCAGGGCGAATTGTCGGGCGAGGCGACCGTCACCGGCCGCGCCACGCGGCCGAAGGCGCAGTTCACGCTGTCGAGCCCGCAGATCAGCACCGCCGCCACGCGCAATGCCGGCCTGCCGACCGGCTCGCTGCGCATCGCCGGCCAGTATGACGGGGCGACCGCGCGCTTCGACGAGGCGGTGCTGCGCATCGGCGGCGGCGACGTGCGCGCCACCGGCAGCGTCGGCGACCGGCTCGACCTGACGGTCGACATCACCAGCTTGCCGGTGTCGCTGGCGGGCGCCTTCGCGCCCGATCTCCGGCCCGGCGGCACGCTCTCGGGCCGGGTGCGGGCGACGGGCTCGGTGAGCCGGCCGCAGGCGAATTTCCAGATTGCGGTCGCCAACTTGTCGGCGGCGCCGCTGGCGGGCGCGGGCGTGGCGGGCATCGATGTGCGCGCCGACGGCCGCTTTGCCAACAACACCGTGACGCTCAACCAGGCGACCGCGACGGGCAGCGGCCTCAATGTGACTGCGAGCGGCGCGGTGCCCCTGTCGGGCAACGGGCTCAACCTGCGCGTCGACGCCCGCGCGCCGCTCTCCCTCGCCAACGTGTTCCTGGCCGAGCGCGGCGCCAGCATCGACGGCGAGGTGACGGCGCGGGCGCAGATCACCGGTTCGCTGAGCGCGCCGGTGGTCAACGGGCAGGTCAACTCCAGCGGCATCACCTTCCGCGACCCGCAGGCCAACCTCCTCCTCACCGGCGGCGAGCTCGACGCGTCGCTGGCCGGCGACCGCGTGACGATCCGCACCCTGCGCGCCAATCTCGGCGAGGGCACCGTGGCGGTGACGGGCTCCATCGGCCTCAACAACGGCTTCCCGGCCGACCTCAAGATCGCGCTGCGCGAGGCGCGCTATGCGGACGGGCAGCTCTTCGCCGCGACGATGAGCGGCGACCTGACGGTGACGGGCCCGGTGACCGGCTCGCCGCTGATCGCCGGCAAGATCGACGTGAACCGGGCCGAGATCACCGTGCCGGAAGGGTTCGGCGGTTCGGCGGCGCTGATCGACGTGCGCCACGTGGGCGCCTCGCGGGAGATCCTGGAGACGCTGCGCCGCGCCAAGGTGGGTCCCTACGCGGAGCCCGAGGAGAGCGGCAGCGGCGCCACCGGCGTCAACCTCGACGTCACCATCGACGCGCCGGCGCGGGTGTTCGTGCGTGGGCGCGGCATCGACGCCGAGCTCGGCGGGCGGGTGCGGCTGACCGGCCCGGTCTCCAACATCGCCCCGGTGGGCCAGTTCGACCTGATCCGCGGGCGCATCGTGGTGCTGACCCAGCGCATCGAGTTCAAGCAGGGCTCGGTGACGCTGATCGGCGATCTCGACCCGACGATCTATTTCGTGGCCGAGACGACCGCCAACTCGATCACGGCGCGCGTCGTCGTCTCGGGCCAGGCCAACAACCCGAAGATCACGCTGGAATCGACGCCTGAGCTGCCGCAGGACGAGGTGCTGGCGCAGCTCATCTTCGGCCGCAGCATCAACGACCTGTCCGCATTCCAGCTCGCCCAGCTCGGCGCCGCGGCGGCCGAACTCGCCGGCGGCGGCGGCGGCCCGGGCCTGCTCGAGCAGATCCGCGTGATGACCGGCCTCGACAACCTCGAGATCGTCACCGACGAGCAGGGCAACACCGGCGCCGAGGCCGGCCGCTACATCGCCGACAACATCTATCTCGGCGTGCGGGCCGGCTCCCGCTCCTCCGGCGTGACGGTGAACCTGGACGTAACACGCAACATCAAGGTTCGTGCCGAGGCGTTGACCGATGAAACCTCGATCGGTGTTTATTTCGAGCACGAATACTAAGGCGCTTCACGATTTGGTGAATGTTACATTAGACGTATTCGATTATTAGACTAATTCCAGACTGTTAAGTTCTATTGACAGGCACCCGCGGGAGAATTTATTGCCCGCGGGAACGAAAATGATTTTGGGATACGGACATGCGACGCATTTTGTACGGCGCCTTGGCGGTGTCGCTGCTGGCCGGCTCGGCCTGGGCGGACGGTGAAGTCAACATCTACTCGTCCCGCCACTACGACACGGACGATGCGCTCTACACCGACTTCGAGGAGCAGACCGGCATCACGGTCAACCGCATCGAGGACAGCGCCGACAAGCTGATCGAGCGAATGCGCGCCGAGGGCGAGCTGAGCAGCGCCGACATTGTGCTGACGGTGGATATCAGCCGCATCGCGCGCGCCGACGAGGCGGGCCTCCTGCAGCCGCTGGCTTCCGAGGAGATCGCCGACCTGGTGCCCGACAACCTGCACGCTGCCAACGACAACTGGGTCGGCATCACCACGCGCGCCCGCCTCATCTTCTACGACAAGAACACCGTGAGCGAGCCGCCGCAGACCTACCAGGAACTGGCCGACCCCAAGTACGAGGGGATGATCTGCACGCGCTCCTCGTCCAACGTCTACATGCAGTCGCTGCTGGCCTCGATCATCGCCCATGACGGCGAAGAGGCGGGCAAGGCGTGGGCCGCGGGCGTGCTCAACAACCTCGCGCGCGAGCCCGAGGGCGGCGACACCGACCAGCTGCGCGCACTGGTTTCCGGCGAATGCCAGATCGCTTTGTCCAATCACTACTATTATGCGCGTGCGTTCCGCCAGGAAGTGTCGGGCCTCACCGAAAATCTCGACCAGATCGGCAATGTCTTCCCCAACCAGGAGACCACCGGCACGCACATCAATATTTCCGCGATCGGCGTGGCGAAGAATGCGCCCAACGCGGACAACGCCCGCACCTTCATCCAATACCTGTTCACGCCGTCGGCGCAGAAGCTGATCACGGACGGCAGCGACGAGTACCCGGTCCTGGCCGAAGTGCCGGCGGCCGACGCCGTGCAGGCGATGGGCGACTTCAAGCGCGACGAGATCAACCTCCTGGAGATCGCGGCGCAGGCGAACCGCGCCCAGGAGATCTACAACGAGGTCGGCTACAAGTAGGCCCGACCGGCCGGCGGCGGGGCACGATCGCCGCCGCCGGCAAGCCTCTTCCCATTTTGGCGTGCGACGACGGCGTGGCTTTGCGACCGGCCGTCGCGGCGCCATATTGGTGCGCCTCGGCCGGCAGAGCCGGCGCGCACGAGGAGGCCAAGCTGCTGACCCCGCTTCAAGAAGAATTCGTCCTCCATTTCGGTGAGATGGGATCGCGGTGGGGCATCAACCGCACCGTCGGCCAGATCTACGCACTCCTGTTCGTCAGCGAGGATCCGCTCAACGCCGAGCAGATCGCCGAGACGCTGCGCTATTCGCGCTCCAACGTCTCGATGGGGCTGAAGGAGCTGCAGGCCTGGAAGCTGGTGCGGCTCAAGCATTTCCCTGGCGATCGGCGCGAGTATTTCACCACCCCGGACGATCTGTGGGAGATCGTGCGCACGCTGGTGGAGGAGCGCAAGCGGCGCGAGATCGACCCGACGCTGTCCAAGCTGCGCGAGCTGCAGCTCAGCGGGGAGGTGGAGGGCGACGAATATGCCCGCGCGCGGCTGGCCGAATTGTCCGCGCTGATCGAGCTGACCACGGGCTGGTACGAGGACGTGAAGCACCTCGACACCGCGCGCCTGGTGCAGCTGTTGACGCTGGGCGCGGCCGTCCAGGATCTCCTCGGCAAGGCGGCCAAGGTGCTGCCGCTGACGGGGGCGGGCCGGCGCCGGACTCCGTCCGCGCGCGAGGCCGGCGGCGGGCGCGCCGACGATTGACATTTGGCGCCGGAACGTCCCTGTCCGGCCGGGCAAGGCAGAGCGGAAGGAACCGACATGCAGGCGCTGATAGTCGACAAGTTCGAGGAAGGGGTCGCGGCGACCATCGAGGAGATCGATGAGGCGCGCCTTCCGGCGGGCGAGCCGGGCGATCAGATGGTCACGGTCGCCGTCAGCCACACCACGGTCAACTACAAGGACGGGCTCTGCCTCACCGGGGGCGGCGGGCTGGTGCGCAACTATCCCCACGTGCCGGGCATCGATTTCGCCGGCACGGTCGAGACCTCCGACGACCCGCGCTACAAGCCCGGCGACCAGGTGGTGCTGACTGGCTGGCGCGTGGGCGAGGTGTGGTGGGGCGGCTACGCCGAGAAGGCGCGCGTGAAGGGCGACTGGCTGGTGCCGCTGCCCGAGGGGCTCACCGCCCGCCAGGCGATGGCGGTGGGCACGGCGGGCCTGACGGCGATGCTGGCGGTGCTGGCGCTGGAGGCGCACGGCATGGCGCCCGGCGGACGGCCGGTGCTGGTCACGGGCGCGGCGGGCGGCGTCGGCTCGGTCGCGGTGGCGATCCTCGCCAAGCGCGGCTACACGGTGGCCGCCGTCACCGGACGGCCCGAGACGGCGGACTATCTCACCGGGCTCGGCGCCGCCACCATCGTGCCGCGGGCCGAGCTCGCCGACCCGCCGCAGCGCCCGCTGGGGCGGGAGACCTATACCGGCGCCGTCGACGCGGTGGGGGGCGCGATGCTGTCCCACGTGCTGACGCTGATCGAGTATGGCGGCGCGGCGGCGGCGGTGGGCCTTGCCGGCGGCGCGGCGATGCCGGGCGCGACGGTGATCCCGTTCCTGCTGCGGGGGGTCAGTCTCCTGGGCATCGATTCGGTGATGAAGCCGCGCGAGGGGCGCCTCGAGGCGTGGCGCCGCATCGCCCAAGATCTGCCGCTCGACCTCCTGGAGACCACCATCGTGCCGGCGACGCTCAACGACGTGCCGCAGCTCGGCCGCGACATCCTGGCCGGCGCGGTGCGCGGGCGCGTCGTCGTCGACATGAGCGCCTGACGCGGCGCCATCTTCCGAAACCGGTCCGCACGCACTAGCTCCTGGCCGGGACGGACGGCGCTCCGGCGCCGACGCCCGGTCGGGTGCGGTTCAGGCACGAGGAACATCGATGCGAGAGCGTTTGCGGGCCATTGTCACGTCGCGGCGGTGGGAGATCGTCATCACGGCGGTCATCTTCATCAATGCGATCACGCTGGGGCTGGAGACGAGCGAAACGCTGATGGCCGCCTACGGGCCGCTGCTCCATGCGATCGACAAGACCGTCCTGGGCATCTTCGTCGTCGAGATCGCGGTGCGGATCTACGTGTTCCGCGCACGCTTCTTCACCGACCCGTGGGGGCTGTTCGATTTCACCATCGTCGCGGTCGCGCTGCTGCCGGCGGCGGGGCCGTTCGCGGTGCTGCGCTCGCTGCGCATCCTGCGGGTGCTGCGGCTGATTTCGATCGTGCCGTCGCTGCGGCGGGTGGTGACGGGGCTGGTCGCCGCGCTGCCGGGCATGGCCTCGGTGGTGGGGCTGCTGGCGCTCGTGTTCTATGTCGCCTCGGTGATGGCGACGGAGCTGTTCGGCGCCCACTTCCCCGAATGGTTCGGCACGGTGGGGCTGTCCGCCTACACGCTGTTCCAGATCATGACGCTGGAATCGTGGTCGATGGGCATCGTGCGGCCGGTGATGGAGATCTACCCCTACGCCTGGGTGTTCTTCGTGCCGTTCATCCTGATGACGGCGTTCGTGGTGCTCAACCTGTTCATCGGCGTGGTGGTGTCGGCGATGCAGGAGACGGTGGAGACGGAAGCCGCCGAGGGGCGCGAGCAGCTCGCCGACGAGGGCGCGGCGATCGCCAAGAGCATCGCGGAGCTGCGCGCGGAGATGACGGCGCTGCGCCAGGCCGTGGAGCGACGCGAATTGACCTGATGCCACCCGATCTACGACTATAGATTTTGGAAGGGCCTACATTTTTCTGCGTCTCGTGGGCTGGTCGGCGCGTGCCGGGCAGCAAACGTGAGTTGTAGTTCAGGATTGTTGCGACGGGATGAGTGAAGCGGGCGCTCGCAGGACCAAGCGTCGGAAGGCGGAAGAACGCTCGCTTGCGCGCATCGACGCTGCCGAAACGACGCTGCGCGCCGAGCTCGGCCTGATCTTCCGCATCCATGCGCTGTCCAACGTCATCACGAGGCGCGCCCGCACCGAGGGCGCGGAGACGTACGGTTTGACGCTGGTGGGGTGGCGCGTGCTGATGACGGTGGTGCTGGCGCCAGGCCTCAGCGGCAACGAGATCGTGGTGTTGTGGGGCTACGAGAAGATGGGCGTCAACCGGGCGATCGGGACGCTCATCGAGCGCGGTTTCGTCAAGCGCGGCGCCGATCCGGATGGGGGCCGGCGCATTCCGCTGCTGTCGACCGCGGCCGGGCGCCAGT
Organism: Alphaproteobacteria bacterium; assembly: GCA_030431335.1. Lineage (GTDB taxonomy): Bacteria > Pseudomonadota > Alphaproteobacteria > Rhizobiales > Amorphaceae > Acuticoccus. Next base: position 35,122 of record JAUIJH010000006.1, on the reverse strand, counting down.
TCATCGCCGACGCCTGGCCGCTGATCCGCAATTTCTACGGCGATCTGGCCGACCAGCTGACGGCCCGCCAGCTCGACAATTTCAACGACTATTCCGACAAGCTGCTGGCGCAGGCGCGCAAGATCACCGAAAAACCGTGAGGCCGCTGCGGCTGTCGTGCCGGATGCACGCGCCCGTGGCGGGCTGAAACCGGGCTGATAGGGAAGGAATTTGCCATGCCGCTCCACACCTTGGGCAACAAGCGGCCCACCGTGCCCGCGCCCGGCTCCTATTTCGTGGCGCCCGATGCCCATGTGATCGGCGAGGTGATCCTGGGCGAGGATGTCGGCATCTGGTTCGGCGCGGTGCTGCGCGGCGACAACGAGCCCATCACCATCGGCGCGCGCTCCAACGTGCAGGAGCACGCCATGCTGCACGCCGACCTCGGCTTTCCCGCCACCATCGGCGAGGGGTGCACCATCGGCCATCGCGCCATCGTGCACGGCTGCACCATCGGCGACGGGTCGCTGGTGGGGATGGGCGCCATCGTGCTCAACGGGGCGCGAGTGGGCAAGCGCTGCCTGATCGGCGCCGGCGCGCTGGTGACGGAGGGCAAGGAGATCCCCGACGGCAGCCTCGTCCTGGGAGCGCCGGCCAAGGTGGTGCGCCCGCTCGACGAGGCGGCCCTGGCGATGCTGGCCGCCTCGGCGGACGGCTACGTCGCCAACTACCGCCGCTTCCTGGCCGATCTCGCGCCGTTCGATCCCGCGCGGTAGCGCTCATTCGGACGGCGAGGGGCCGCGCTTCTCGCGCCGGGCGATCCAGCGGGCGGCCGGCGCGGCCGAAAGCCCGTGCAGGAGCGCGCTGACGAGGACGGCGAGGATGGCGACGTTGAGGAGGTCGTCGCCGCGCTGCAGGAGGTCGAACTCCGACAGCACCAGCAGCGCGAACAGCGCCGTCGCCAGCCCGCGCGGGCCGAACCAGCCGAGGAACAGCTTGGTCAACGGCCGCGCATCGGTGCGCCACAGCGACAGCCACACCGCGAGCGGGCGGATGGCGAACAGGCTGAGGAGGATGAGCGCGACGGTGGCGAAATCGGCGCTCGCGATGGCCGCCGGCGCCAGCGTCGCGCCCAGGAGCAGGAAGGTGCCGAGCACCAGGAGCTGGCCTTCCGAATCCATGAACTCGAACACGAAGGCGCAGCGCCCGCGCATCACCGCGCCGAAGGCGAGCCCGCCCGTGAAGGCGGCCAGGAACTCGTTGCCGCCCAGGATGTGGGCGAGGAAATAGCAGGTCGCCACGATGCCGAGGACGGCGATGCCCTCGAACGCGTCGTCGGTGAGGCGGTTGGCGGCGGAAAAGCTGAGGGCCAGCGCGCCGAGCGCGCCGACGGCGACGCCCACCAGCGTGCCGAGCCCGATCTGCTGCGCCGCGAACAGGAGCCAGCTCGGATGGCCGTTGGCGCTGAGGTCGCCCACCGCCATGGAGGCGAAGAACAGGACGACCGGCAGCGTCAGCCCGTCATTGAGGCCGCTTTCGATGGCGAGCGTCTGGCGGATGCGCTCCGGCACCGCCGCGTTGGTGACCACCGCCTGGCCGAGCGCCGCGTCGGTGGGGGCGAGGATCGCCGCGAGCAGCGCGATCTCCCACACCGGCCAGCCCGGCAGCAGCAGCCACGCCACGGCGAAGGCGAACACGATGGCGAGCGGGATCGCCAGGAGCAGCATCCGCTCCGGCCACAGGTGGTTGCGCCGCACCTTGGCGAAATCGATGGTCGCCGCGTCGGAAAAGAGCACCAGCACCAGGGTGATCTCGGCGAGGACGTGCAGGATATTTTCCGCCGCCGCGATCTCGACGCCGCCGGCCGCGTCGATGGCGAGCCCCAGCGCCAGGAACACCATCGGCCCGGTGACGATGCTCTGGGCGATGCGCTGGGCGTAGAGCGCGAACGCCAGCGCCGCGAGCGCCACGACGAGAAGGGAGACATGGCTCACGGGAGAATGCTCACGGGGAGAATGCTCACAGGGCGATCCGCTCGCGGTTGGAGGGAGAGGACGGCGATCGCTCGGTGAGTGCCCTGCCGCGCGGCGCCCCGTCAACGGCAAACCGCCGCAGCGGCGCGCGCCCGGGTTGCTGCGGGCCATGGGCCGGGCATGATATCGTGGCCGCAAACGGGAGGGTGCCATGAACACGTTCGAGCGGATCGCGCCGCAGGCGCGCACCACCACCCACGAAGGCTACATGCCCGGCTTCGGCAACGACTTCGAGACCGAGGCGCTGGCGGGCGCGCTGCCCATCGGCCGCAACTCGCCGCAGCGGTGCCCGTACGGGCTCTATGCCGAGCAGCTTTCGGGCTCCCCGTTCACGGCGCCGCGCGTCGCCAACGAGCGCTCCTGGCTCTACCGGATGCGCCCCACGGTGCAGCATTTCGGGCCGATGGAGAAGCTGGCGCTGCCGCTGTGGCGCTCGGCGCCGGTGGTGGGCGAGGCCGACACGCCGCCGCTGCCGATGCGCTGGGGCCCGGTGCCGATCCCCGGCGAGGCGCTCGATTTCGTGACCGGAATGCGCACCGTGTGCGCTGCCGGCGACGTGCACACCCACGCCGGCTCCGCGACGCACCTCTACCACGTCACCCGCTCGATGGAGGACACCTACTTCTACAACGCCGATGGCGAGATGCTTGTGGTGCCGCAGGTGGGCGCGCTGTCGTTCTTCACCGAGATGGGGGTGATCGACATCGCGCCGGGCGAGATCGCCATCCTGCCGCGCGGGCTGAAGTTCAAGGTGCGGCTCGTGGACGAGGCGGCGCGCGGCTATGTGTGCGAGAATTACGGCGCCAAGTTCACCTGCCCAGAGCGCGGGCCGATCGGCGCCAACTGCCTCGCCAACCCGCGCGACTTCCTCACGCCCGTCGCCGCCTACGAGGACAAGGACGGCACCCCCTGCCGCCTGATCGTCAAGTGGGGCGGCGCGTTCCACGCCAGCGAGATCGCCCATTCGCCGCTCGACGTGGTGGCCTGGCACGGCAATTACGCGCCCTACAAGTACAATCTGCGCCACTTCTCGCCGGTGGGGCCGGTGCTGTTCGACCACGCGGACCCCTCGATCTTCACCGTGCTGACGGCACCGTCGGGCGAGCCGGGCACGGCCAACGTGGACTTCGTGATCTTCCCGCCGCGCTGGCTGGTGGCGGAAAACACCTTCCGCCCGCCCTGGTACCACATGAACATCATGTCCGAGTTCATGGGGCTGATCGAGGGCGTCTACGATGCCAAGCCGGAGGGCTTCGTGCCCGGCGGCATGAGCCTGCACAACTCGATGCTGCCGCATGGGCCGGACTACGACGCGTTCATGAAGGGCAGCTTTTCCCCCGACGCGCCGCACAAGCTCGACAACACCATCGCCTTCATGTTCGAGACGCTGTTTCCCCAGCACCTCACGCGCTATGCGGCCGAGCTGCCCTCGTTCCAGGCCGACTACCCCAAGGTGTGGGCCAAGCTGGAGAAGAATTTCGATCCGGCGCGCCCGGTGTGGGACGGCGACTGAAGGCGGTTATTTTCGCGCCGGGGCGCCGTCCGAGAGCGATTTGGTCATCGCGCCGGTGATGTCGCGGCGCGCGGCCTCGAAATCCTCCCACGGGTCGGCGCCGAGGCTCGCGAGGCGGCGCGGCATGGTGCGCAGCGTGATCGCGTTGGCGGCGGAAAAGCGGGACAGCTCCTGCCAGCGCACCGGGGTGGCGACGGGCGCACCGGCCCGGGCGCGCGGGCTGAACGGGGCGATGGCGCTCGCACCGCGCGTGTTGCGCAGATAATCGACGTAGATGCGCCCGCTCCGGGCGGCTTTGTCGGCCTTGGCGAGGTAGCGCTCGGGCGCGTCGGCGGCGAGGCGGCGGGCGAGGGCGGCGGCGAACGCCTTGGCATCGCGCCACGACGTCTCCCCCGCCAGCGGCGCGACCACGTGGATGCCCTTGCCCCCCGACAGCAGCGGGAAGGCGGCGAGCCCGGCGCGCTCCAGGTGCGCGCGGACCTCGCGCGCGGCCTTTTTCACGGCGGCGAAGGCGACGCCCTCGCCGGGGTCGAGGTCGATCACCAGGCGGTCGGGCCGTTCGAGCCGGTCGGCCGGGGCGCCCCACACGTGCAGCTCCAGCGCGCCGATCTGGGCGCAGGCGACGAGGCCGTCCACACCCGCGACCGTCAGGTAGGGCTCCGCCTCGCCGGCGATGGCGAGCGGCTCCAGCCCGGCCGGCAGCGACTGGGTGTGATGCTTCTGGAAGAAGCAGCTCCCGGCCTGGCCATCCGGGCAGCGCACCAGCGAAACCGGATGGTTCGCGACGTGGGGCAGCATCGCCGGCGCGACGGCGCGGAAATAATCGGCGAGGTCCTGCTTGGTGAACGCGCCGTCCGGGTAGAGCACCTTGTCCGGGTGGGTGAGGCCATCGGCGGTGGTTTTTTCGCGAGGCTTGGAGCGAGGCTTGGCGCGGGCCGTCTTCGGGGCCTTGCCGGCGGCGATCTCGTCCATGGTGCGCTCCGTTGCGATGCTGCGCGTGGCGCGCGTCGCCGGATCGGCATCGCGGTCGGCGCGCGCGTCCTTTTCCTTCACCAGGAGCCAGTTGTCGCCCCGCCCCTTCATGCGCACAAGGGCGAAGGCGCCCTTGAGCCGCGCCCCGTCGAGCTCGAAGGAGAGCTTGCCGGCGGCGAGGCCGTCGTCGACGTCGCCGCGCGGCGTCCAGGTGCCACGGTCCCACAGCATCACCGTGCCGGCGCCGTAGCCGGGCTTGGGGATGGTGCCCTCGAAGGTGGCGTAGTCGAGCGGGTGGTCCTCGGTGCGCACGGCGAGGCGCTTCTGCGCCGGGTCGAGGCTCGGCCCCTTGGTGATGGCGAACGACAGGAGGACGCCCTCGTGCTCCAGGCGCAAGTCGAAGTGGAGCCGGCGGGCATCGTGCTTCTGCATCGTATAGGTGCGCGTGTCGCCGGTGGTGGTGGCGGCCGCGCCGGGCGCGGGCTCGGGCGTGCGCGAAAAATCGCGCTTCTTCGCGTAGCGTTCCAGACGGGGGGCGGTCGGCATCGGGCCTCTCATCGCGTCCTTTGCATGAAACGAGGTGGGGGCCAGAGGGTTCCGCTGGCGTTGCGCTCGCCGTAGTGGCAAGACGCGGTTTACCCTCACCGCGAATGAACCATGGCCCATCTTGCGCTGATCTTCGTCTTTTTGTGCGTCGGCATCGTGCTGCGGGCGAGCGGGCGGATGCCGGCGGAGACCACCAAGGTGCTGGGCGGCTGGGTCATCAACGTGGCGCTGCCCGCGACGGCGCTGCAGGCCGTGCACGGCATATCGGTGGACCGCGCGTGGATCCTGGCGGCGGCGAGCCCGTGGGTGGGCGCGCTGATCGCCTTCGCCGCGTTCATGGCGCTGGGGCGGGCGTGCGGCTGGGACCGGCGGCGCGTCGGCGGGCTGACGCTGGTGGCCGGCTGGGGCAACACCTCCTTCGTGGGGCTCCCCATGATCGCGGCCTTCGCGGGCGGAAGCTGGCTCGGGCTCGGGCTGGTGATCGACCTGTTCGGGTCGTACCTGGCGCTGTCGACGCTGGGGCTCGCCGTTGCGATGTGGGCGAGCGGGGGGCGGCTGTCGCCCGGCACCATCTTGCGGCGGGTGGCGACCTTTCCGCCCTTTCTCGCCATCGTCGTGGCGCTCGCCGTCAACGACCTGGAGCGCGCGGCATGGCTCACCGCGCTGATCGACGGGCTGGCCGCGACCATGACGCCGCTGGCGCTGGCGGCGGTCGGCTTCGCGCTGCGGCTCGACCGGCTGGGCGGGCGGGTCGGCGCCGTCACCGCGGCGCTCGCCTTCCGCCTGGTCGCCGCGCCGGCGGTGCTCCTCGCGCTCTACCACCTCGCAACGGGGGCGGGGCTGGGGGCGGGCGAGATCGAGGTGCGCAACGTCGCCGTGCTGGAGATGGCGATGCCGCCCATGCTGGGGGCCACGATCATCGCGCTGGAGCACGATCTGGAGCCGGACCTGGTGGCGCTGGTGATCGGCATCGGCATCCCGCTGTCGCTGGCGACGGCGAGCCTGTGGTGGCAGCTCCTGACGGTCCTCTAAGGGCGCGCCCGCGCAAAATCTGAACAAAAGCGCCCCGTCGGGCATTGGGTAGCTGTCGGTTGCCGCGACAGTAAATTCCCGACGGGAGACAGCACATGATCGATGGGGCCGGCGCGCGGATGGCGCGCGTCGAGGATTCGTCTTGGCCAGCGGGTCGGGTGGCGGCGGAGCTAGCGCCGCTGGCGGCGCTGGAGCGGGTCCGCCTGGTGGGCGCGCGGCTGGGGCTCAACGCGCTGGTGGCTATGCCGGTGCGCCAGGAGGCGCACTACCTGCCGCGTGCGCTGGCGGCGCTGGGGGAGAGCCTCGCGGCACTGGACGAGCCGGCGGGCATCGCGCTCTTCGTCAACAACACGCACGACGCTTCGGCCGATATCGCGTGCGCCTTCGGGGCGCGGGCGGGCGTGCCGGTGTTCTGCTTCGAGGCGACGCTGGCGCCGCAATTCGCCAATGCCGGCCTCGCGCGGCGGCTGGCGCTCGATCTTGGTGCGGCGGTGGCCGATGACGACGCGGTGCTGTTGACCACCGACGCCGACACGGTGGTGACGCGCGGCTGGGCGCGCCGGCTGGTCGCTGCCGTGCGCGGCGGGGCGGCGTTGGCCTATGGCGCCATCGAGGCCGACGGACCGGAGTTTTCCACGCTGCCGGGGCCGGTGCGGGCGATGGCCGAGGTGGAGGACGCGCTGTTCGCGGCCCAGGGGGCGCTGTGGCAGGCGTTGCTGCCGGGCACGAGCCAGATGCTCGGCGTGCGGGCCGGCGGGGCGGGCATGGCCATCGCCGCGCGCGCCTATCGCCGCGCCGGGGGGCTGCCGATGGTCCCGTGCGGGGAGGACCGGGCGATGGTGCGGGCGTTGCTCGCGCGCCAGGAGCGGGTGGCGTTCGCGCCGGACGCGCAGGTGCGCACCTCCTGCCGCCTTGCCAGCGGCACCGAAGGCGGCATGGCCGCGACGCTGGCCCGCCGCGCCGCCGGCGAGCGGTTCGTGGATGGCGACCTCCTGCCCGCCGCCGCGTTCGTGGCGCGTGCGCTCGCCTTTGGCCACCTGGCGGGGCTGGTGACGGAGGGGCGGACGGCGCTGGAGCGGCGGCTCGGTGTGGCGCCGGGGCGGCTGCGGCCCGATCCCGCCCTGGCCGGGGCGCGCTGGCTCGCGCTGATGGACGCGATCGGTGCGCCGGCGCCGATGAATTTGCGCGAGGCGTGGCGCGCGCTCGAGGAAGTGCGCTCGCTTACCGCGCGGCTGCCGGCGCCGGCGGCGTGGGCGCTGGCGCAGGCCGACGCGCTGGCCGCGACCGCCGGCAGGGGGCGCTGCAATGGGTGATCGCACCGCCCGCACCGCCATGCCAGACGCCGATGCGCTATTCGCCCCCATCGCGGCGCGGGCGGGCGAGGCGGAACGCACCGGCGATCTCGGGCCCGACGTGGCGCGCCTTGCCGAAGCGGGGCTTCTCGCCGCGCCGCTGCCGGTCGCGGCCGGCGGGCGGGGGCTCGGCACCGAGGGCGCCGGCACGGCGGAGGCGTGCGCGATCCTGCGCGCGCTCGGGCGGGCCAACCTGTCGCTGGCGCGGCTTTTCGAGGGCCACGTCAACGCGGTCAAGCTCGTGGCGCTCTATGGCGGGGCGGGAACGCGCGAGCGGCTTTTTGAGGCGGTGCGCGAGGGGGCGCTCCTCGGCGTCTGGGGGGCGGACGACAGGACGCCCGTTGCGATGGCACCCTGCGCCGACGGCTGGCGGCTGACGGGGGCGAAGCGCTTCGCCTCCGGGCTCGGCCTCGTTCGCGAGGCGGTGGTGGTCGCCGCGCGGCCGGACAGCGAAAAGCCGCAGCTTGCGCTGGTGCCGGTCGCGGATGCGGCGCGGGCCGAGCCGGGGGCGTGGACGGCATCGGGCATGCGCGCCACGGTATCGGGCCGCTATGATTTCGACGGGGTGGCGATCGACGGCGCGGCGCTGCTCGGCGAGCCGGGCGACTATCTGCGCGAGCCCCATTTCGAGGGCGGCACGTGGCGTTATGCGGCGGCGCAGCTCGGCGGAGCCGAGGCGCTGTGCGCGGCGATGATCGCGCGGCTGACGGCGGCGGGGCGGGCGGAGGCTCCGATCCAGGAGGCGCGTATCGGCGAGGCGGTGCGCGCGTGCGAGACGGCGCGGCTCTGGGTAGAGGCGGCGGCCGAAAAGGTCGAGCGCGGCGGCGGCGCGCCGGAGGGAGCGGCGGCCTATGCCCTGTTCGCGCGCGAAATCACGCAGGAATCTTGCCTCGCGGTCATCCGCGTCGCGGAGGACGCGCTCGGCACGGCCGCCTACGACAGCCGCGATCCCATCGAGCGGATGCGCCGCGACCTGGGGCTCTATGTGCGCCAGGCGGCGCCCGACGCGAAGCGATCGCGCGCGGTGCGGGCGATGCTGGCCGCCGGCAGCTTGGCGGCGCTGTGAGCGTGCCCGAGCGGGCCGAGGGGGCGCTGGTGCGCCTGGCCGCGAGCCTGCCGGCCGCGCCGCTGGAGGCCCTTGCCGGCAACGGCGGCATCCTGGTGCTGGCGCCGCATCCGGACGACGAGACGCTCGGCTGCGGCGCCGCGATCATGGCGGCGCTGGCGGCGGGGCGGCCGGTGACGGTGGCGCTCCTCACCGGAGGCGGCGGCTCGCACCCGCGCTCGCGCGACTATCCGCCCGAGGCGATGGTGGCGCTGCGGCGGCGCGAGTTCGCCGAGGCGCTGGCGCGGCTCGGCGCGGCCGGCGGCGCCTCGGTTGAGAGCCTCTATCTCGACCTGCCCGACACCGCGGTGCCGCACGAGGCGACGGCCCTGGCGCCGATCGCGGCCCGTCTTCGCGACAGGGTGGTGGACGGCGGGATCGACACCGTCTGGGCCACCTGGCGCGGCGACCCGCACACCGACCATGTGGCGGCCGCGCGCCTCGCCGACCTCCTGGCGAGCCGCTGCGCCGAGACGGGCCTGACGCTGACGCGGCGCGACTACGCCGTGTGGGGGCGCTTCGGCGCGGCGCTTCCGGCCGGCCCCGTCCTCGCCTTTCCGCCGGGGCGCTGGCACGCGGCCAAGGCGCACGCCATGGACGCCTACGCCTCGCAGCTCACCCCGCTGGTGCGCGACGACCCGGACGGCTTCGTGATGCCGCCCGCCCTGACGCGCCATTTCGCCGACGCGCCCGAAATATTCGTGGCCGAGGAGGGGCCCGCATGAGCGAGCGCGCGGCCCGCTTCGACGCCCTCTACCGGGAAAAGCCCGACCCGTGGGCGTTCGAGACCAGCGACTACGAGCGGCAGAAATACGCGGCCACCCTGGCCGCCCTGCCGGCCGGCCGGTTCCGGCACGCCATCGAGGTGGGGTGCTCCATCGGCGTGTTCACGCGGGCGCTGGCGGACCGCTGCGAGCGGGTGACGGCGCTCGACGTATCGGCCGTGGCGCTGGCCTCGGCGCAGGCCCGCTGCGCGGGGCTCGGCGTCGATTTCCGGCAAGCCGAGGTGCCGGCGCAGTGGCCGGACGGCCGGTTCGATCTCGTGGTGCTGTCGGAGGTGCTTTATTTCCTGGAGCCGGCGGAGATCGAGCCGCTGGCGCAGCGCATCGCCGAAGCGGCGGCGCCCGGAGCGGCGGTGCTCCTCGTCAACTATCTCGGCCCCTGCGACCGGCCGCTCGATGGGGCGGCCGCGGCGCAGGCGTTCGTCGCGGCGGCGCGGGAGCGGGGCTTTGCGGTGCGCGACCAGCGCACCGAGCCGGGCTACCGGATCGACCTCCTGGCCGCCCCGGCCGCTGACGCAGCCCTTCCGGCGGAAGCCTCCTAGACGAGGAGGCGCATCGGGTTTTCGACCAGCCCCTTGAAGGCCGCGAGGACTTCGGCGCCGAGCGCGCCGTCGACGGCGCGGTGGTCGACCGACAGCGTGACCGACATCACCGTGGCGATGGCGAGCGCGCCGTCCTTGACCACGGCGCGCTCCGATCCGGCACCGACGGCGAGGATCGAGCTGTGCGGCGGGTTGATCACGGCCGCGAAGTCGCGGATGCCGAACATGCCGAGGTTGGACACCGCCGTCGTGCCGCCCTGGTACTCGGCCGGCTGGAGCTTCTTGTCGCGCGCGCGCTTGGCGAGGTCCTTCATCTCGTTGGAGATGACCGAAAGCGTCTTGGAATTGGCCTTGCGGATCACCGGGGTGATCAGCCCGTCGGGGATCGCCACGGCGACGCCCACATCGACGTCCTTGTGCAGGAGGCGCGCGGTGGAGGTGAAGGTGGCGTTGGCCATCGGCACCTGCTTCAGCGCCAGCGCCATCGCCTTGATGACGAAGTCGTTCACCGACAGGCGGTAGGCGGGCTTGCCGTCCTTGTCCTTGGGGGCGGAGGCGTTGAGGTCGGCGCGCAGCTTGAGCAGAGCGTCGAGCTCCACGTCGAGCGAGAGGTAGAAGTGGGGGACGGTCTGCTTCGATTCGACGAGGCGGCGCGCGATGGTCTTGCGCATGCCGTCGTGCGGCAGCTCCTCGTAGGTGCCGGCCTCGAAGGTGGCGCGGATCTGGTCGTCGCTCATGCCGCCGCCGAGGGCGGGAGCGGCGCCGGGCTTGGGCGCGGCAGGGGCCGCAGCCGGCGCGGCCTTGGCGGCGGGAGCGGCGGCCTTGCCGGTGCCGGAGGCCTCGGCCTCCTCCACGTCGCGCTTGACGATGCGCCCGTGCGGGCCGGTGCCGGCGATGGCGCCGAGGTCGAGCCCGGCCTCGGCCGCGAGACGGCGTGCGAGCGGCGAGGCGAGAACCCGTCCGCCGGACGCCTCCGACTGGGGCGCGGCGGCGCCGTTGGCAGCCTTCTGCGGCGCGGGGGCGGGGGCCTCGGCGGCCGGTGCATCCGCTTTCTCGGCCTTGGGGGCCTCGGCCTTCGGCGCGCCGGCCTTGGCGGTGGCAGCCGCGCCTTCCAGCGCGCTCTTGTCCTCGCCCTCGGCCAGCAGCAGCGCGATGGGCTCGTTGACCGGCACGTCCGCCGTGCCCTCGCTCACGAGGAGCTTGCCGACCGTGCCCTCGTCGACCGCCTCCACCTCCATCGTCGCCTTGTCGGTCTCGATCTCCGCGATCACGTCGCCGGACTGCACGCTGTCGCCTTCCTTGACGAGCCACTTGGCCAGCGTGCCGACTTCCATGGTCGGCGACAGGGCGGGCATTAGGATCGGGGTCGGCATCGGGGGTCCTCGCGAAACGTCTGTCTGGCGCTCCGAAGGAAGTCGACCGACACGAGCGCTGCGTCAATCTCTTTTATAGAGGCGGCATTTGCAACCGGGTCCCCACGCGGCGGCAAGGCCGACGTGCTATTGGTCGCGGGTCATTGGCCTCACCGTGAGCCTTTCGGTAGGCTGACCTGACGACACCGAGCGGCGATCGATGAAAATCCTGTTTCTGCATAATAATTTTCCGGGCCAATACCGCCGCATCGCGGGCTTTTTACGCGAGCTGGAGGGGGTGGAGCTGGTCGCGGGCACGCTTGCGTCCAACAAGCAGGATTTCGGCGTCCGCCGGATCGACTACGCGCCCCATCGCGACGTGACGGAAAAGATCCACCCGACGCTGGTGGCGACCGAGCGGGCGGTGCTGACGGCGCAGGCCACCTTCCAGGCCCTTTACGGGCTGCGCAAGGACGGCTGGACGCCCGACCTGGTGTGCGCCCATTCGGGGTGGGGCCCGTCGCTATTGGTGCGCGAGCTGTGGCCCGACACGCGCCTGTTGACGCTGTACGAGTGGTATTATCGCCCCCGCGGCAGCGACGCGGACTTTCTGGAGCCGATCTCGCACGACGCGGCGGCGCGCGCCCACTTCAAGAACCTGCCGATCCTGGCCGACATCGCCGAAATGGATTGGGGCACCTCGCCCACGCGCTGGCAGTGGTCGCAATTTCCGCCCCACCTGCGCACCAACATCTCGGTGCTGCATGAGGGGGTGGATTGCGAGTTCTTCGCCCCCGGCGAGGCCTCGGTCACGGTGGGCGACAAGGTGCTGACCGCCGCCGACGAGGTGATCACCTACGTGGCGCGCGGCATGGAACCCTATCGCGGCTTTCCCCAGTTCATGGCGGCGGTGGCCAAGCTCCAGCAGCGCCGCCCCGACCTGCAGGTGCTGATCGCCGGCAACGACCGCACCGCCTACGGCAAGCGCCGCGAGGACGGCAAGACCCACCGCGAGCACGCGCTGGAGACGCTCGACCTCGACATGAGCCGGATCCATTTCCTCGGCCTGGTGCCGCTGCACACGCTGCAGTCGATGTTCCGCATCACGCGCGCGCACGTCTACCTCACGGTGCCGTTCGTGCTGTCGTGGTCGATGCTGGAGGCGATGGCGGCCGGGGCGCTGGTGGTGGGCTCCGATACGCCGCCGGTGCGCGAGCTCGTTCAATCGGGTGTCAACGGCCTGTTGACCGACTTTTTCGACGAGAACCGGATCGCCGACGATCTGGAGACGGTGCTGCGCGGCGACGTGGACGTGGCGCGGCTGAAGCGCATGGCGCGGGCGACGATCGTGTCGGACTACGCGCTTCAGAGCATCATCCCGCGGCAGTGGGCGTTGATGCGGGCCGTGGCACGCGACGGCCGCCCGAGCTGAGCCGGGCCGCTCCCGACGCGCCGACCACCGACAGTTGTGGAAGACCTGCGCGCGGGGCCGTGCCGCACTTGTCCCCGCGCCGTCCGACGCACAGCCTCGAACAAGGGTCTCGTCGCAATCTGCCAATATTGTGGCCTATGTCACTCGCAGCTCTTTCGTTTCGGCATAGCTCTTGTAAGCGAAACGAGATCAAACCTTGGGGAAACGCTGCGTGGTGGGCCGTAGGGGGCTACTGCTGACGGACCTTGGTCCGCCAGTAAGCGCGTATAGAAGATCAAGGGAACTTTGCCGTCGTTGGCAGGTTAATCCCCGGTACGGTCGCGCAGTCTAAAATTGAAGAATGTTCGGATGACGCAGCAACAGCAATCTTAAGGCGGGTCTTTATTGGCAAGGCGCCGCCAGCGATCGAAGGAGATCTTGCGAATGCGGAAGGTTCAGCTCTTCGCCTGCCTCGCACCGTTGGCGCTTGGCGCACTTGCGAGCCAAATCGAACCGGCCGAGGCCGGCGGCACGATCTGCAAGGAGCGCGCTGAAATCATCAAGATCCTGGGCCGCAAGTTCGGCGAGACGCGCCAGTCCTTCGGGCTGCAGAGCGACCGCCGCGTGCTGGAGCTCTATGCCTCGCCAACGGGCTCGTGGACAGCCATTCTGACCCTGCCGTCGGGCAAGTCCTGCGTCGTTGCGAGCGGTGAAGCGTGGACCACGTTGCCGCCCGAACCCGCGGGCGAACCCGCCTAGAGCACGTCCCGCTCAAGTGGGATCACTTGAGCGGGAAAAACGTGCTCGCAATCGAAAAGATAGCGCATATCGCGCCCGAACGGGCGCGATATGCGCTAGCGCGTTTTCGAGCTGAATCGGCTGGCGGCTCGGACGACCCACTCCGCCAAAATGCCGGAGCGGTTTGGGCGAGCACGAGTGAGCTCAAACGGCTCTAGCCATTGATCCGAACCCCCGAAGCGACTAACCCCACGGCCACAAACCATTGGGGAAACGGCCGTGGGCGTTAAGAACAAAGTCATCCTGGTCACTGGCGCGAGCCAAGGCATCGGCAAGGCGAGCGCGCTGGCGCTTGCCAAGGAAGGCGCGCAGGTGGTGGTCGCCGCGCGCAGCAAGGACAAGCTGGAAGCGCTCGCCGGGGAAGCGCAGGGCGAGGTCATGCCGATCGCCTGCGACGCCACGGATCCGGCGTCCGTCGATGCCATGTTCGCGGCGATCGCGGACCGGTTCGGGCGTCTCGACGTCCTCTTCAACAACGCCGGCAACAACACCCCGGGCACCGATTTCGGCGACCTGACCTTCGAGAACTGGCGCAAGGTCATGGCGCTCAATCTCGACGGGGCCTTCCTCGTCGCGCTCGGTGCCTACCGGATGATGCGCGACCAGGACCCCCGGGGCGGTCGCATCATCAACAACGGCTCGATCTCCGCCTACGCGCCGCGTCCGGGCTCGGCGCCCTACACGGCCTCCAAGCATGCGATCTCCGGCCTGACGAAGACCATCAGCCTCGATGGGCGCAAGCACGACATCGCCTGCTGCCAGATCGACATCGGCAACGCCAAGACCGAAATGGCCGCCCGCATGGCCAGCGGCGTGCCGCAGGCGGACGGTTCGATCCGCCCGGAGGCGATGATGGATGTCGAGGTGGTGGCCGAGACGGTGGTCTATATGGCCGGCCTCGACCTGCACGCCAACGCCCTCAACGTGACCATCATGGCCAACAAGATGCCGTTCGTCGGCCGCGGCTGAGGCCCTGCCTGCCCGGGACCGGCTCGGCGCCTGACGCCGCTGCCGCGCCCGGGGCGCTTGGCCGGTTGGTTTGGGCCCTTGCCTGACTGGCTTGGACCCATTCCCGCCTGGCTGGGGCCCATTCCCCGACCGGCGATGGGCCGGCGGGCTGCGTGACGGACGATGCTGGGTCCGAGCCAACGGTCCCGGCTGAGTACGCCCAACGGTGCGCGGTTGGGTCCGACGTGCGTTGGACCGGGATGCGTGCTCCGCGGTTGCGACACGCAGCCAGCCGCACTTGGGGACGCGCCGCGATTGTCCGGCTGCCAGCTCACAGCCTCACAGCAAGGTGTCGCCGAGCTGGCATGCTAGATGCGCCGCCAAATTTGACACCACCTTCATGGCGGTATCGGCTCAAAGCCACCGATCAGCGTCTGCGTAAGCCGCTCGAGCGGCGCTTATACGAGCTCGCGCGCAAACATTGCGGCCATCAGGTTAAGTGGCATATCGGGCTTGAGAAGTTGCGCCTGAAGTCGGGCTCGAGTTCCAAGTCGAAAGAATTCAGGCGCATGGTGGCCGCGATTGTCGAGGCTGACATCGCGCATGGTCATTTCCCTGACTACGCGATCCGCCTTGAGGACGAGCTGGTCGTATTTCGGCCGCGCCCTGAATTTACGGCCATCTGCACCCAACCTGGCGGGGAGGGTGAAGCCGGCTTTGAAGCTGCCCGCGTCGTTCTGCCGGCAGGCGCGTTCGAGGCTGCCCGCAAACATGCGGCGGGCTATGACGTATACCAGTTGGAAGCCGATTGGCGCGCCATGTTGGCGGACAAGCAAAGCGTCCCGGACAAGCCGGTCGGCTCGTTCATCGCCTATGTGAAATGGTATGTTGGCGAGCACGGTTCGGCGCGGTGAGGTGTGTGAAAGACCGAATGAGCGAGGGTTTGATCCTATCGCCGTACTCGAGCCGGCAAGGTCGCAAGCGGCCTGCTGCGCTTGCGCTTCGCCCCGCGGCAAGCTGCGGGTGCTCGGCTCTGCGTGCGGCGATCTTCTGGGGGTGTCGGCTCCGAGGTGCGTCAAGCGACGATCCTGCCGCGCAATACGCGCGCAGCTCGTGAAGACACGCCTTTCGGCGAAGTCTTCCAAGGTGCAATGGAAGAAACAGCACCAGTAACGCCGCAATCCTGCGCTCCTGCTCCCCTGAAAACCCAGCCAGATAGTCCGCTGCCTTGCTCGCGGCACTGGCGGCGGCAAACACGGCTTTTTTGTCGGCTTTGAGGATTTTCAGCCAGCTGGCGAGGTAGGCCGCATGGTCCGGCCTGGGCTCCGATGTGATGCCCAGATCCGCGCTGAGGAAGGCGGCGCCGAGCTCGGCAATGAGTTCCTCTGCGGCATAGGCATCATCGCCAAAGCGGGTAGAGAGCTGACGGGCGAGCCGGTGCGGTGCGCCGCTCCAATGGGTGAGCTCATGCAGAAGCGTGCCGTACCAGGCTTCGGTGGGATTTGAGGTCTGAGTACCACTGAAACGCTCGCGGTTCGGCATTTGGATGCGATCCTCGCCGGCCGGTAGAACGCGCGCTCGCCGCCGACACCCACCATGGCGCCGGTCGCAGCGGTGGAGGCTTCGCGGCGTCCACGGGCTCAATCCGGTCCTTGGTGTGCGCATCATCCTCGGCGATAAAGCCCTCGACCTAGCTGACATCCCCAATGTCTCGCGTCCGTTTCTGATCAAGCTCCTCGAGGAGAACGTCATCCCGTATCGGCCGGTCGGAAAACACCGGCGCATCCGCATGGATGATGTTATCGCTGGCGATCCACACCTTCTGGATCACCGAGATCAGCGCCTTCTCCGTCGTCTTGCGCGCCTTGAGGAAGGGCGGGAAATAATTTCGGCGCAACTTCGGAGCGCGCAGGTTGAGTTGGCCGAGCCGCGTACCGAGTCTGCGCTTGCCAAGTCGAGCGCTCGGCACTGCTCTCAGAGCGACCGGCGCCAATCATGCCCTCCGCGTCTACCTCAATCGGGATCTGCAGAACCGTCTCGGCAAGGCTGCGCAGAAAATTCCCGTTGTCGGCCTCGCCTCCATCAGCGCCAACCTGTCCCCGTCATCGGGTCCTCTGTGGATCGGTTGCAGTCCACAAACTCCACCATAACCGCATCGTTTCGATGGCCATCCCGGCTTGGCCCCGAAACTCCACCACTTCCGTGGACGCTGATTCGCGACTTCGTCGAAAATGTCTTGGCAAGATCATTGGCGCCGCGACGCGGCTGGGCCTGCTGTGGTCAAGGGCATGATCGATAAGGCACCGCGCGGACACCGCGACCGATGATATGCATCGCAGCACCGTGCTGCGACCGCAGCGATGCGGCCGCGTGCAACAGGCCGACCAACGCGACGCCTTGATCGCGCCGGTCGCGAGCGGCTCGCGTCGGACATATCGTCATGATCGGCACCTCGATCGCTATCGGGGCAAGGCGAGGCACGGCGATCCGTGCAGCCGGCGCGCACTGCTCTCTTCTGCGGTCAGTCCCCCAAACCCGTCTGAGCAGATGTCCGAAAAGCACGGGTGCCTGCTCCGCGACCCGGGAGCGCACCATGGAGGCAACCCGGAGGTGCAATGGCGCTCTTCTCGACTGCTTCTCCCCCAGGCGTACGGGTCCCTGAAATCTTATCCATCACTCGATGATTGGCTCAAAGTAGGCGGACCGCGATTCGCTGGGCCGGAGACGTTAGTCGCGTTAGCGGGACATGCCCCGAACGGGAGGCGCGCCGGCGGCGTCGGGACATGTGCCCGTAAGGCGGGGGCACAAAAAAAGCCGGGGCGGTGATGCCCCGGCTTTTTCGTGGTGTCGGACCGGACGCGCTTAGTTGAGGCGGCCGGAGGCGTGGGCGAGGAGGGTGTAGAGCTTGCCGCTCTCGCTCATCAGCGCGTCGCGGGTGCGCCGGCCCGTGGTGTCGGTGCGCGAGGCGTCGGTGATCTGCTCCTCGAACTCGTCGACGAAGCGGTCGACCTCGCCGCGGAAGTCGCGGTCGCGCTGGTAGCGGCGGCGCACGTCCTCGAAGGTCTGCTGGCCGTCAAGCGTATAGAGCTGGCGGGAGAAGATCTGGCGCTCGCCGCGATTGAAGCGGGTCCAGATGTCGCGGTAGATCCCGTCCTCGATGGCGCGGGCCGCGGGGCTGGCGAGGCGCGAGATGTCGCCCTCGGGCAGTGCGCTCGCGGGCGCCGCTTCGGCCTCCGCTTCCGGGCGCGGGCGGCCGTTGCGCCAGCTGGCGGCTTCGGGCGCGGCAGTGGTGCGGCCGCGGCCGTTGAAGGACACCTCGCGCGCGGCTTCGGCGCGGCGCGTCTCGCCGAGGCGGGGCCGCGCGGTCTCGGCCGGAGCGGCCGGGCTCGCCGGGATCGGCTCGCCGCCGCCGCCGGTGTGGCGGGCGACGATGGCGCCGAGCTCACGCACCGCGTCGAGCTGGTTGGAGACGGCCCGGCGCAGCGCGTCGGCGTTCTGCAGGGTCGCCTCCGGCAATTCGATGACGGAACGCTCCAGCGCGGTGCGCGTGGTCTCGAACTCCTCCTGCACGGAGCGGGCGGAGTTGCGCATGTCGTTGGTCGCCTCGGCGAACCGGCTCGCCACCTGCTGCAGCGCCTCGACCATGTCGGCGGCGATGGCCTCGTTGGAGATCCTGAGGCTCTCGCGGATGCGCTCGGCATCGGCGTTGGCAGCCTCGTGGAAGGCTTCCAGTTGCGGGGCGACGGCCTGGGAAGCGTCCGTGAGGGTGCGCTCCAACAGGGTGCGGGCCTCGTGCACGCGCTCCTCGGTGGCGCGCAGCTGGCTGTCGACACGCTGGGTGAAGGAGCTCATCAGGCTGTCCACCTGCTCGGACTTGTTGAGCAGCGAGGAGGACAGGCTCTCCAGCGCCTGGCGGCGCGCTTCGGCCCGCTCGTCGAAGGCGTCGGCATCGCGGTCGAACCGCTCGACGGCCCCGGCGAGGGTCGCGCTGTCGCGCCCGATGCGCTCGGCGATCTTCGACAGGTCGGTCAACGCGGCATCGGAGGCCTGGCGCAGCTCGGCGGCCTGGCGGGCCATCTCGCTGGCGGTACGGTCCGCATCCGCGAGCGAGCTTTCCAGCACGCCCTTCAGATCCTCGCCGCGGTGGGCGAGGTTGGTTTCAACCTCCACCAGGGTCGAACCGATGGAGCCCAGCACCTCGTGCAGCGCCTGGCTGGTCGATTCGACGCGCGACAGGGTGCCGGTCAGCTCTTCGGTCAGGATCCGGTGCGTGTCGCGCAGCTCGGCGATGGCGCCGGCGCCGCGCGCGGCGAGGGTGTTGAGGAACTGGTCGCCGTGCTCGTCGATGACGGTGCGCAGGTCGGACAGGCTGGCGGCCGTGTCGCGGGCGACGGCCTGCATCGCGTCGGCTGTGCGCGTGCCCTCGTCCGTCAGCGCGGCGTGGGCGCTTTGCATGGTCTCCTCGATCTGGCGGCGCGTCGCCTCGGTGCGCTCGTCGATCATGTTGAGGAGCTTGTCGAGCGCGTCGACCATCGCCTCCTGCATCATCTGGCCGCCGGAGGCGACCTCGCCGGACATTGAGGCCATGGTCTCCGACAGCATCTGGTTGACGGCGCCGGTCTCGGCCGACAGCTGCTCGGAGATCGCGCGCATCGGCTCCAGCACGTCGCGGCGGGCATCCTCCACGGTCATGCGCAGCACTTCCTGGACGCGGCCGCACTCGCCCTCGATGCCCTCCGACGCGGATGCGACGGCATCGCGCGTGACGGCGGTGACTTCCTCGAGGCGCGCGGCGAAGGCGTCGTTGATGGCGCTCTGGCCCTCCGACAGCGTGGCGGAGATGGCGCGGGCACGTTCCACCAGCGCGTGGGTCACCTTCTCGACGCGGCCGTCCAGCGCATCCTCCATGGCTTCCAGCCGCTCGGTGAGGATGGTGGTGATGTCGGTGGCGTGCGTGGTGAGGGCCTGCACCACCTCGGTGGAGCGCTCGTTGACGAGCTCGTCGTAGCGGGCGATCGATTCGCTCAGCGCCTCCGACACGGGGGTGGCCCGGTCGTCGATCAGCGCGGACAGGCGCGCCAGGTCGCCGGCCAGCGCGTCGCGGATGGTGTCGACGCGGGCGGAGATGGCGGTCGCCTCGTTGTCGAGGCTGATGCGGATGGCATCGCCCCGATCGGCGATGATGTCGGCGATCGACATGGCGGAGCGGTTGATCTCCTCCGCCGAGGCCGCGACGCGCTCGGCGACCGCTTCGGCCATCTGCGAGCCGGCGCGGGCCAGCGTCTCGGAGATCTCGCCGCCGTGGCGACCCATGGAATCGGCGATCTCGTGGCTCGACTCGGCCAGCGTGACGCGCACCACCTCGGTGTGCTCGCGCATGTTGGCCTGGAACGCCTCGGTGGACTGGCGCAGCGTCTCTTCCAGCGTGCCGCCTTCGGTGACGATGGCGCGCTCGATGCGCTCGGCCGTGCCCTCGATGCGCGCGGCAAGGTCGCCGCCCTGCAGGAGCAGCGTGTCGCTGACGGCGTTCTGCAGCGTCTCCAGCCGCTCGCCCAGCGCGCCGGTGTGGGCGGCCATCTCTTCCAGCGAGCTTTCGAGGCTCACCGTGAGGCTGCCGACATGGCTCGCCAGCGTCTCGCCGAGCGTGCTCTGGAAGCCGTCGACGCGCTCGCCGAAGGCGTGCGTCTGCTGGCCGAATTCTTCCAGCGTGGTCTCCAGGCGGGCCGTCAGCTGGGCGCTGCTGGTGGTGATGGTCTCGCTGATGACGACCTGGATCTGGTGCAGTTCGCCGGTGTAGGCGTCGACGCGCACGCCCAGGCCCTCGACCAGCGAGCTGCCCGAGCCGGCGATAACGTCGGCCACGCGGTCCATCTCGCCGGTGATGCGCTCGACGAGGATGTCGGTGCGCTCGGCAAGGAGGTTGGCGGCACCGTCGGTCGCCTCGACGAAGGTGCGGTTGAGCACGCCGTTGAACTCGCCCAGGCTGCGCTCGAAGGTTTCGGCGTGGATGGTGAAGGAGTCCTCCAGCTGGGTCTGGCGCTCGCGCATCAGCGCCTCGGAGCGCTCGGCCTGGGCGCTCAGCGTCTCGGCCAAGGCGCTGGAGGTCTGCGAGGCCGAATCGGTGAGGCGGTCGCCCAGCGCCTCGAGCGAGGCTTCGATCTGGTCGATCTGCGCGAACACGGCGTCGTGCAGCTGGGTGGAGGCGCCGGAGATGGACTGCGTCAGCCGCCCCGACAGCTCGGTGAGGTTGCCCTCCACCTCGCCGACGCGGCCGCTGAAGCCCTCCAGCATCGCGGTGGTGGTGGACTGCACGCTGCCCGCGAGGTTGTCGGACACGATATTGAGCCGCGCCTCGAGGTCGTTGAGCTGGCTGCCGATGGTCTCGGTGAAGCTGTTGGAGGTGCTGGCGATGACCCCGCTCAGCCGCTCGCCGAGGCCGTTGAGCGTGAGCTCGATGTCGTCGGCGCGGGTGATCAGCGTCTCGGACAGGTTGCCGGAGGCGCTGGTGACGGCGTCGGTCAGCCGGTCGCCCAGCACGCCCAGCGTGGAGGACACCTGGTCCACCTGGTTGACGAGGGCGCTGGCCAGTTCCTCGGAGGCGCTGGCAATGGCGCCCGCCGCGACGGAGCCGCCCTGCGCGATAGTGGCGTCGAGCTCGCCGATCTTGCCCTCGATGGCCGCAACGAGGCGCGCGGCCGTCTCCGACAGGCGCTCGTCGACCATGTTGGCGCGCAGCGACACCGTCTCGGCGGCGCGATCGGCGCTGCCGGCGACTTCGCGCTCCATGAGGTCCATACGTTCGGCCACCGCGCTCGACAGGTGCTCGGACGCCGAATCGACGCGCGCGTCGATCTCGCCGAGCCGCCCCTCGATCATGCCGCTGATGCGCAGCGCCGCTTCCGACAGCGTCGTGTCGAGGTGGTTGAGCGACTGGGTGACGGCGCCGGTGAGGTTGGAACCGGCCTGGGCCATCTGCTCGGTGACTTCGCCGAGGCGCGAGCCGACTTCCGTCTCGAGCTTGTAGGAGGCGGTGACGAGGGTGGATTCGATGGCCGCGAGGCGCTCGTCCACCACGGTGACCACTTCCTCGGAGGCGCGGCTGAGGGTGCTGTCGATGTTGGACATCTGCGTGTCGAACAGCTCGGTGAGGCTGTCGCTGGTGCGCACCAGCTGCAGCGACACGGTGTCGGTGCGCTCCGTCAGCGTCTCGACCAGCTTGTTGGCCGTCTCGCGCAGCGTGGAATCGGCCTCGCCGATGCGGCCCTCGACGGACGCGATCAGGTCGCGCGAGACGCGCTCCAGCGTGCCGTCGATGCTCTCCAGCGAGGTCTCCACCAGGCTGGAGAAGGTTTCGGACGAGCCGGAGACCGCGTTCTCGATGGCTTCCAGGCGCGTGTCCAGCGTCGTGGTCAGCGTCTCGGTGGCGTAGGAGACGGTGTTGTCCACAGCGCTCATGCGCTGCTCGACCGTGTTGGTGAGACGCTCGGCCGACATGGCGACGGCCCCGTCGAGCGCGCCCATGCGCTCGGTGATGGTCGCGTCGAACTGGCCGCTGGCGGTCGCGATGGCCTCGTTCAGCTCGGTGAGCTTGCCGGTGAGGGTGCCGGTGAGGGTGGTGTTCACCTCGCTGATCGACTGGGTGACGTGGTCGCCCGTCGTCATCAGGATCTTGGTGATCTCCTCGGCCCGCTCCAGCACCGTGTCGGCCATGGTGGAGCCGGTGTTGGCGAAGCTCTCGGTCATCGCCACCGTGCGGTCGGCGAGGGTGTCGACCAGCTCCTGGCCGACCCGGCCGAACTCGTCGGTGATCTCCTTGGACTGGCCGGCGATGGAATCGATCAGGATGTCGGACGTGGAGCGGATGGTCTCGGTCGCCGAGCCGGCCTCGGCCTGCAGGCTGCTGACGAGGTATTCGGCGGTGGAGCGGATCGTCTCCACGGTCTGGCCGGTTTCCGAGTGGAGGCTGCCCACCAGCGTTTCCGAGGCGGACTTGACCGCGGCGATGGTGGCCTCGGACTGGTCGTTGATGGCGTTGATCAGCGCTTCGACGAAGTTCTGGATCGCCTCGGCCTGGCTCTGCGAGACGGCTTCCAGGCGGCCGGCCATCTCGTCGCCGGTCTCCGAAAGGTGGGTCTCCAGCTCCTGCGAGCGGGTGACGAGGCGGCCGACGAACTCGTCGCCGGTGGTGGAGAAGGTGGTGAGCAGCGAGCGGCCCGAGCCCTCGAGGTCGGCGATGATGCGGCTGCGCTCCTCCTCGAAGGAGGTGCTGATCTGGCCGGTCATCTCGCCGAGCGCGTTGAGCACGGTGTCGCGCAGCTCGCCGACGAGGCCGGACAGGCCGTGCTTGGCGGTCTCCAGCTGGTCGCGCATGGAATCGGAATTGGCGAGCAGCATCTGGCGCTCGGCCACCAGCTCCTCGAACAGGGAGCGGATCTTGGCTTCGTGGTCGCCGTACGAGCGCTCCAGGGCGGCGACTTCGCGGTGGACGAGCACTTCGAGCTCGCTGGCCCGCTCCAGCGCCTGCTCGATGCCCTCGCTCATGCCCGCGACCTCGCGGCGGATTGCCTGGCCGATGTTGGCGACACCCTCGGAGGCGTTGATCTCCGGCTCGGTGAGGCGGCGCGCGATGTCACCCATGACGGCGGACGAAAGGCGCAGCTCGTCAGCGCGGCGGGCTAGGGCGGCGACCATCAGGAACAGGAGGACGGGGGCGACGGTGGCCGCGAGCACGCCGAAGGCGGCCGGGGAGGTGAGGAAGGTGCCGAAGCCGGCGGCCGACCCGGAAATGACGAAGACGCCGACCCCCAGGCCGACCCAGATCAGCGAGGCGAGGACGGCGAAGCTGACGAAGGCCGCGCCGCGGCGCGATCCCGTGGCCAGCGCCATTTCGACGCGCTCGCGATCGTCGTTGGCGGCGGACTGCTGCTTGGCCTCGGCCCGGTGGCGGCGCCGGCGCAGCCGCGAGGCCGGGGTGGCGTCGGGCGCATCGTTGGCCGGCTGCAACGGCTCGCCGCCGCTCTCACGCGCCTCGTAAGGCGGCAAACCGTCCGCGTCCGCGTCGCCCTGCAGCGTCTCGCCGAGGGTGCTGACCAGCTGGTCGACCGCCTGATCGGTCTCGTCGGCGGCATCCAGGTCGAACTTCAGAGCCTCTTCGACTGCGGAAAGCGCGGCGTCCGACGTACCCTTCTTCTGGGCTTGTGTGGAGCGGTTCGGGTCAGTGGCCATGTTCATTGCCTCGGTCGTACGCTACGCAATCGCTGGCTTTTGAGCGGCCAGCGAGCTCTCATCGCGCCGCGGGCGTCATGCCCCGCGACCCATTCAGGGTCGGCTGTCGGACCGCCGAGCGGTCGGTCCGCCACAGTCACCCGTTAACGATTTGCTAATGCCATACTCTGGGTGGACCCACAAGGAAGGTCACTCAACCGTCTGCAGCATGGTTAATTCTGTTACGCGTTGAAAATTTAATTCAAATGCGACTCACGAATTCATGCTTCGCTTGGTTCAACGGCCTCGTTCAATTTTAGCGTGCGCCTCGCTTCGCTTGACGCAGCCGGCTCATCGGCTATGTCGCGCAGGTAACGCGCGAGGGGCTATGGCAAAGATTACGTACATCACGCATGACGGCGAGGAATACAAGGTCGACGCCGAGGTGGGCGCAACGGTGATGGAGACCGCCGTGCGGGCGATGGTCCCGGGCATCGAAGCCGAATGCGGCGGGGCCTGCGCTTGCGCTACCTGTCATGTCTATGTCGACCCAAACTGGCGCGGGGCTGTCGGCAAGCCCTCGCCGATGGAAGAGGACATGCTCGATTTCGCCTACGAGGTGGAGGAAGGCTCCCGGCTTTCCTGCCAGATCAAGATCACCGACGCGCTGGACGGCCTCGTCGTGCGCGTGCCCGAAAAGCAAGCGTGAACACGGTGTCGCAGGGCACGCGGCGCGCCACGTTACCCGCGCACGCGCGCGGATGTCCGCGCGGGCGTCATTGAACATGGCGAACTTCGACAGCGCCGGCGTCACCATCGACTATCTGGACGAGGGGCAAGGCCCGCTGGTGGTGCTGGTGCACGGCTTCGCCTCCAACCGGGTGGTGAACTGGGTCAACACCGGCTGGGTGAAGATGCTGAGCGAGGGCGGCCACCGCGTGGTGGCGCTGGACAATCGCGGCCACGGGCGCTCGCAGAAGATCTACGACAGCGCAGCCTACCACACCGAAATCTTGGCCCAGGACGTGGTGCGGCTGATCGACCATCTGGACGCCGGCAAGGCGGTGGTGATGGGCTATTCGATGGGCGCGCGCATCGCCGCGTTCGCGGCGCGGGCGGCGCCGGAGCGGCTGCGCGGCGTGGTGCTGTCGGGCCTCGCCAGCAACATGGTCGACGGCATCGGCGGCTCGGAGGCGATCGCCGAAGCGCTGGAGGCGCCATCCGTCGCCACGGTCAGCGACCCCAGCGCCCGCAGCTTCCGCGTCTTCGCCGAGCAGACCGGCAGCGACCTGCGCGCGCTCGCCGCCTGCATCCGCGCCGCGCGGCAGACCTTGAGCGCGCGCGAAGTGGGCGAGATCGCCGTGCCGGCCCTTGTGGTGGCCGGCGACAAGGACGATATCGCCGGCTCGGCCGACGCCCTGGCCGCGCTCATTCCGGGCGCGCGCGCCGTGACTTTGCCGGGCCGCGACCATATGACCTCCGTGGGCGACAAGGGTCACAAGCAGGCCGTCGCCGAATTTCTCGAGGCGCTGGACAAAGAATGATTGCGATCCGTGTCATGGCAATTATTTTGAGGGCTTCGGACGGTCCGAGCGGGAGGCTCGCATGAGCGAACAGCAGGCTGCGATCTACGTACACGACCCGGTCTGGCGGCATCTGCGCGACGAAGCGGAGGCCATCGCCAAGCGCGAGCCGACGCTGGCCGGCCTCGCGCACGAAATGGTCCTCGACCAGCAGACGCTCGAGGATGCGCTGGCGGAACGCATCGCGAGCCGGCTGACCGACGCGGCCCTGCCGGCGACCCACATCCGCAACGCCTTCCGCGACGCGCTGGACGACGACCCGGCGCTGGCGGAGGTCTTCCGCGTCGACATGGTGGCCGTGCTCGACCGCGATCCGGCCTGCGAGCGGCTGATCGAGCCGTTCCTTTATTTCAAGGGCTTCCACGCGATCACGGCGCACCGGCTGGCCCACTCGCTGTGGAACCGCGGCCGGCGCGACCTCGCGCTGATGATCCAGAGCCGCACCTCCGCGGCGATGCAGGTGGACATCCACCCGGCCGTGCCGATGGGCCGCGGCATCTTCATGGACCACGCCACCGGGGTGGTGATCGGCGCGACGGCCAAGATCGGCGACGACGTGTCGATGCTGCAGGGCGTCACGCTGGGCGGCACGGGCAAGGACAAGGGCGACCGACATCCCAAGATCGCGTCGGGCGTGCTATTGGGGGCCGGCGCCAAGGTGCTCGGCAATTTCGAGATCGGCGCGTGCTCACGTGTCGCGGCCGGCTCGGTGGTGCTGTCCGCGGTGCCGCCGAACGTGACGGTGGCCGGCGTTCCGGCCCGCATCGTCGGCAAGGCGGGCTGCTCGGAACCCTCCCGCTCGATGGACCAGATCATCGCCGATCTGGGCCAAAGCTAGGGATCGTCGCCGACGAACCGTTGATCCGGGCACGCCGCTGGGGCAGCTTGCGGCGCCGCAGTTGGGAACGGCCGCGCCATGAGGGCGCTGGCCGCAGCGCCCGGCTGCCTTAGGTTTGGGTGAAAGCCAAGCCATTGACACTCACGAAGGAGAGCCCGTGAAGAAGGACGAAATCGCGAAACTCGAAGGCTACATGCGTCGGAAGTTTGCCAACGAGCAGCTCAGCGTCCGCCCGCGGCCCCGCAAGGACGATTCGGCCGAGGTCTACCTCGCCGACGAGTTCATCGGCGTGCTCTACCGCGATGAGGACGAGGGCGAGCTGTCCTGGAACTTCAACATGGCGATCCTGGAGATGGACCTCGAGGGCGCCTGATCGCACGGTGGATCGAGCGATGCCGTGCGTCGCCCCGCGCGCTTGCCAATCGACGTGGCGGACCCACGTCCTCGGGTGACACGTGGCGCTCCCACGTCATTGCGTAGAACGTGGCGGACCCACGTCATTGCGTAAGACGTGGCGGACCCACGGAGTTGCGTAAGACGGGTGGGGCCCGCGAGCGGAGACCACGGCAACCATGAACCACATTCCGCGCATCCCCCGCCACGACGAGGAGGCCGGCCCGCACCGCAGGCCCCCGATCGAGCCCAGGCCCGCCCGCGAGCCGGCCTTCACGATGCCGACCTCGGTGATCGTGATGATCGCGCTGTTGGCGGTCATCCACGCGCTGCGCTCCACCCTTTCCTACCACGACGATCTGCAGGTCCTCGCCTGGTTCGCCTTCATCCCCGCTCGCTACACGAGCGAATGGGGGGTGCTGCCCGGCGGCATCGGCGCGGACGTGTGGACCTTCGTGACCTACGCGCTGCTGCACGGCTCGGTCATGCACATCGTCACCAACGGGGTGTGGCTGCTGGCGTTCGGCTCGGCCGTCGCGCGGCGTTTCGGGGGCCTGCGCTTCTGGCTGTTTTCGGCGGCGGCGGCGGCGGGCGGCGCGGCCGTCCACCTGGCGTTCCACCCTGGAGAGGCGATCCCGGTGGTGGGCGCCTCGGCGGCGATCGCGGGCCAGATGGCCGGCGCGGCCCGCTTCGTCTTCGACGCCGGCGGCCCGCTGGTGTTCCGCTCCGCCCCCGGCGACGCGCGCTACAAGCGCCCCGCGCTCAGCCTCATTGCAACGTTGTCCAACCGTCAGGCGCTCACGTTCATCGTGATCTTCTTCCTGATCAACCTCGCCTTTGGGTTGGGCGGGGCCGTCTCGATGGCGATGCCCATCGCGTGGGAAGCCCATCTCGGCGGCTTTTTGGTCGGTCTGTTCGCGTTCAAGTTGTTTGATCCGGTCCGAAGCTAGTCAGCCCTGGCAGTTTGAGGCACACTCTCGAGGTGCCGAAAATGTGAGGGAGGCAGCAGAATGACGGTCAAGCAGATCCTTGATGAAAAGGGCCGGGACATTTTTGCCATGGGTCCCGAAGCGACGCTGGGCGAGGTGGCTGCGGAACTGACCGCGCGCCGTGTCGGTGCCGTTCTGATCATGGAAGGGCAGCACCTGGCGGGCATCCTGTCGGAGCGCGACCTGGTGCGGGCCATCGCCAGCCGCGGCGCGGAGGCGCTGTCGGCGCCGGCGTCCAGCATCATGACCCAGTCGGTGCAGACCTGCGGGCTCGACGATCTCATCGACGACCTCATGGAGCGGATGACCGCGTCGCGGTTCCGCCACCTGCCCGTGGTGGACGAGGGCAGGGTGGTCGGCCTCGTCTCGATCGGCGACGTGGTGAAGCAGCGCATCGAGGAAGCGGTGCGCGAGCGCGACGACATGCGCGCCTACATCCACTCGGTCTGACGGGTCAGCGCGCTGGGTTTTCGGCGGAGACCAGTGCGCCGTCGGCACCCAGCGCGCGATAGAAGCACGAGCGCGCGCCGGTATGGCATGCCCCCCCGTCGCCCCCCACGGCGACGCGAAGGATTAGTGCGTCCTGGTCGCAGTCGACCAGGATCTCCTGCACGCTCTGCAACTGGCCCGAGGTCTCGCCCTTCTTCCAGAGCGCGTTGCGCGAGCGGCTGAAATAGTGGGCGATGCCGGTGGCGCGCGTGGCCTCTAGCGCCTGCGCGTTCATGTGGGCGACCATCAGGATGGTGCCGTCGGCCGCGTCGACGGCGATGGCGGTGACGAGCCCATCGGCGCCGAAGCGGGGCCGGAAGGTGGTGCCGCGCTCCTGCTCGGTCTTGTCGGGGGAGGGTGCGGCAAACGGGGTCAACGCACGGCTTTCGTGTTGCATGATCGAACCCTATATTCCGCGTCGCGGAGGATGTCATGCTGAGCGACCTCTATAACGACAAGATCCTGGCCTATGCGGCCAACATCCCGCGTCTGGGCCGTCTGGAGCATCCGGACGGGAGCGCGACCCACCGCTCGCGCCTGTGCGGTTCGCAGGTGACGGTGGATGTGAAAATGCAGGACGGGCGCGTCGCCGACTTCGCGCACGACGTGAAGGCGTGCGCGCTCGGCCAGGCCTCGTCCGCCATCATGGCGCACAACGTGATCGGCCTCACCGTGCCCGAGCTGGAGGCGCTGGAGGCCACGGTGAGCGCGATGCTGAAGGCCGGCGGCCCCCCGCCGGACGGCAAGTTCGCGGACTTTGCCGTCCTCGCACCCGTCGCCGAGCACAAATCGCGCCACGCCTCGACGCTGCTCACCTTCGGCGCGACCCTGGAGGCGGCCCGCAAGGCGAGCCTCGCACAGGCCGCATGAGGCCGGTCTCCGGCGCGCTGCGCGGGCTCATCTTCGCCTACCGGGTCACGCTGTCGCCGCTTCTGGGCCGCCAGTGCCGCTACCTGCCGACGTGCTCTGAATATGCCGACGAGGCGATCCACCGCCACGGCGCCTGGCGCGGCGGCTTTCTGGCGCTGGCGCGGATCCTGCGCTGCAACCCGTTCGGCGCCGCCGGCTTCGACCCGGTGCCGGACCTGCCGCCCGAGGCCGCGCGCCGCCCCTGGGCCTACGCGCGCTGGACCGGCCGCCACATGCCCCCCGCCGACCGGCTCAAATAGCCAGAGCGTTTTCGAGCTTGTCGGAACCGGCAAGCGACTCGGAAGAACGCGGCCAGCAAGAAAGCTGGAGCGGTTCGGGCGAACACGAGTGGGCCCGAACGGACCTAGAGCTGAGCCTCGATGGCCGCCTTGTCGATCACCGACCAGACCTCGGCGATCCGGCCGTCCGCCACCGCGTAGAAGACGTTTTCGCTGAACGCGACCCGCCTGCCGCCGATTGCGAGGCCCAGGAACTCGCCCTTCGGCGAGCAGTCGAATTGCAGCCGGGCCGCAATGTGCGGCGGCTCGACGACCAGGAGCGCGATGTCGAAACGCAGATCGGGGATGGTGGCGAAATCGTGCTCCAGCATGGCGCGATAGCCGGCGAGGCCGAGGGCGCGGCCGTTGTGGATGGCCCCGGCGTCGACGAACCGGCCCAGCGCCGGCCAGTCCTGCGCGTTGAGGCAGGCAATATAGTCCCGGTAGAAGGCGGCGAGGTCGGTCGGCATCGTGCGGTCGTCCTGTCTGTGCGGTGCGCGGGTGCGAGGGGGCGGCCCGGCGAGGGGAAGCGGCGGCACGGGCGATTGCAATCGCTCGCGCCGGGGGGTAGGCAGGCCCCGCTTACCTGCATTGTAGGCAGTGAGTGAGCTGGAGACAGGCCCATGAAAATCACGTTCCCCGACGGTGCGAGCCGCGAGTATGCGCCCGGCACCACAGGCGCCGAGATCGCCGCCTCGATTTCCAAGTCGCTGGCGAAGAAGACCGTCGCGATGACGCTCGACGGCACGCTGCACGATCTCGCCGATCCCATCGAGCACGACGGCACGCTGCGCTTCATCTCCCGCACCGACGAGGAGGCGCTGGAGCTGATCCGCCACGACGCCGCCCACGTGATGGCCGAGGCCGTGCAGAGCCTGTTCCCGGGCACGCAGGTCACCATCGGCCCCGTGATCAAGGACGGCTTCTTCTACGATTTCTATCGCGATACGCCCTTCACCACCGACGATCTGCCGAAGATCGAGGCGAAGATGCGCCAGATCGTGCAGGCCAACAAACCCTTCACCAAAGAGGTCTGGTCGCGGCAGAAGGCGAAGGAAACCTTCGCCGGGATGGGCGAGAAGTTCAAAGTCGAGCTGATCGACGCCATTCCGGAGGATCAGGACCTCAAGATCTATAGCCAGGGCGAGTGGTTCGACCTGTGCCGTGGCCCGCACATGGCGTCCACCGGCAACGCGGGCGACGCGTTCAAGCTGATGAAGGTGGCGGGAGCCTATTGGCGCGGCGATTCCAACCGCGAGATGCTGACGCGCATCTACGGCACCGCATGGCCGGACAAGAAGGCGCTCGACGCCCACCTCACCATGCTGGAGGAAGCCGAAAAGCGCGACCACCGCAGGCTCGGACGCGAGATGGACCTCTTTCACTTCCAGGAGGAGGCGCCCGGCGCCGTGTTCTGGCACGAGAAGGGCTGGCGGCTGTTCCAGACCCTCATTTCGTACGTGCGCCGGCGCAACGAGGCCGCCGGCTACCATGAGGTGAACACGCCCGAGCTGATGGACATCTCGCTGTGGCAGGCCTCCGGCCACGCCGAAAAGTTCGGCGACAACATGTACCTGTCGCAGACGCCGGACGAGCGGACCTACGCCATCAAGCCGATGAACTGCCCCGGCCACGTCCAGGTGTTCAAGAACGGCCTCAAGTCCTATCGCGACCTGCCGCACAAGGTGTCCGAGTTCGGCAAGGTGCACCGCTACGAGCCGTCCGGCGCGCTGCACGGGCTGATGCGGGTGCGCGCCTTCACCCAGGACGACGCGCACGTCTTCTGCACCACGGAGCAGATCGCGGCCGAGTGCGTGAAGATCAACGACGTCATCATGTCGATCTACCAGGACCTCGGCTTTACGGACGTGGTGAT
The DNA here is from genome assembly GCA_030431335.1 of Alphaproteobacteria bacterium. Classification (GTDB taxonomy): domain Bacteria; phylum Pseudomonadota; class Alphaproteobacteria; order Rhizobiales; family Amorphaceae; genus Acuticoccus. The sequence goes on along the minus strand of JAUIJH010000006.1, from coordinate 4,198 downwards.
CAAGTTCGCCGACCGGCCGGACGTGCGCGTGGGTTCGGACGAGGCCTGGGATGCGGCCGAGGCCGCCTTGCGCGAGGTGCTCGACCGGATCGGGCAGGAGTGGACGCTGAACAAGGGCGAGGGCGCCTTCTACGGGCCCAAGCTCGAGTACACGCTGCGCGATGCCATCGGCCGCGAGTGGCAGTGCGGGACGGTCCAGGTCGACCTCAACATGCCCGGCCGGCTCGGCGCATTCTATATCGGCGCCGACGGCGAGAAGCACACGCCGGTGATGATCCACCGCGCGATGGTGGGCTCGCTGGAGCGCTTCCTCGGCATCCTGATCGAAAACTTCGCCGGGCACCTGCCGCTGTGGCTGTCGCCACTGCAGGTCAAGGTGTGCACCATCGTCTCCGACGTCGACGATTATGCGCGCAAGGTGACGGCGGCGGCGCGGGCGGCCGGGCTCGTCGCCGAGGCGGACCTGCGCAACGAGAAGATCAACTACAAGGTCCGCGAGCATTCGGCGGCCAAGGTGCCGGTGATCCTGGTCGTCGGAGCGCGCGAGGCGGAGGAAGGCACGGTCAACGTGCGCCGGCTCGGCTCGCGCGAGAGCCGCACGGTGCCGCTGACGAGCGCCATCGCCGAGCTGGTCGCCGAGGCGACCCCGCCCGACCTGAAGCGCGCCATGGCCGCCGCCGCCGGCAAGCCCACCGAAAACCGCATCGACGTGGTGGAGGTGTTCGAGGGCTTCGTGGTCAACGACGCGGCGACCGGCCTTTCCAGCGACGTGTTCGACACGCGCGAGGAGGCGCTGGAGACCGCGCGGCGCATTCTGGTGGAGCGAGGCGGCGGTATCGTGCTTGTCTCGACCTTGGCGGGGGAGACCGATCGGGTGGTGATCGAGCCGATGACGGTTTAGCCGCCCGCCAGGCGGGGGTAGCGGGATGAAGACGACGTTTCTGGGTCGCACCGGGCTCAAGGTGTCGGAGTACGCGCTCGGCGCGATGACCTTCGGCACCGAGAACGGCTGGGGCGCCGACAAGGACGAGAGCCGCCGGATCTTCGACGCCTATGTCGAGGCCGGCGGCAACTTCATCGACACGGCCGACGGCTACACCCGCGGCACCTCGGAACGGATGGTGGGCGAGTTCGTGGCCGAGGCGCGCCAGCGCTTCGTCATCGCCACCAAATACACCGTCTCGCGCGACAGGACCGACCCCAACGGCGGCGGCAACAGCCGCAAGAGCCTCACCCATGCGCTGGATGCCAGCCTGAAGCGGCTCGGCACCGACTATGTCGACCTCTACTACACCCACATGTACGACGGCTTCACGCCCATCGAGGAGACGGTGCGCGCGCTCGACGACGCGGTGCGCGCGGGCAAGGTGCTCTATGTCGGGCTGTCGGACTTTCCCGCCTGGCTGGTGGCGCGGGCGGACCTTTATGCCGAATTCGCCCGCTTCGCCCGGCCGGCCTGCATCCAGATCGAGTACAACCTCGCCATGCGCGAGGCGGAGCGCGAGCTCCTGCCGATGGCCGATGCGCTGGGCCTGTCGGTGCTCGACTGGTCGCCGCTGGGGGCGGGGGCGCTGTCGGGCAAGCTGGTGGCGCCCGACCCGGACGAGAACTACCAGGGCCGCGTCGCGTCGGGCGTGGTGGCCCGCAACTTCGACAAGTACAAGGCCGAGGCCACCAACGCGGTGGTGCGCGAGTTGATCGCCTGCGCCGAGGCGCTGGGCACGCGCCCCGCGCGTCTCGCGCTCGCCTGGCTGCGCGCCAAGTCGGACATGCACATTCCCATCATCGGCGCGCGTTCGGTCCGCCATATCGAGGACAACCTCAAGGCGGCCGAGCTCGTGGTGCCGGACGAGATCATGGCGCGCCTGGAGGCCGTCAGCGCGCGGCCGCTCGGCTTCCCGGTCGACTTCCTGCGCGGCGGCCAGAAGGATTGGTTCGGCGAGCAGCCGGAGCGGCTCGACCCGCGCGCACGGCCGGTGGGCCGGCGCTTTCTCGGACTGTGAGGCAACGACAATGACAATCAGACTAGGGATGGTCGGCGGCGGCGAGGGGGCGTTCATCGGCGCGGTGCACCGGATCGCGGCGCGCATGGACGGGCACTACACGCTGGTGGCGGGGGCGCTGTCCTCGGACGCGGCGCGGGCGGCGTCCTCGGCGGCGGCGCTCGGCATCGCGCCCGAGCGCGCCTATGCCGACTTCCGCGAGATGGCGACGGCCGAGGCGGCGCGCGCGGACGGCATCGAGGCCGTCGCCATCGTGACGCCCAACCACCTCCACTTCGACGTGGCCGAGGCCTTTCTCAAGGCCGGCATCCACGTGATCTGCGACAAGCCGCTCACCACCTCGCTGGAGAAGGCCAAGGCGCTGGAGGCGCTGGTCGAGGAGACCGGCCTCGTCTTCGCGCTGACCCACAACTATGCCGGCTACCCGATGGTGCGGCAGGCGCGGCAGATGGTGCGCGAGGGCCAGCTCGGCGCGATCCGCGTGGTGGTGGCCGAGTATGCGCAGGACTGGCTGGCCGAGCGGGTGGAGGACACCGGCAACAAGCAGGCCGGCTGGCGCACCGATCCCGCCCAGTCCGGCCCCGGCGGCGCCATCGGCGACATCGGCACCCACGCCTACCAGCTCGCCTGCTACGTGAGCGGGCTCGATTTCGAGGTGAGCGCGGCCGAGCTGCACAGCTTCGTGTCCGGCCGCAAGCTCGACGACAACGCCTTCATCACGCTGCGGGCGGGCGCGGCGCGCGGCTCGCTGTGGTGCTCGCAGGTGGCCAGCGGCAACGAGAACGCGCTGACCTTGCGCGTCTACGGCGAAAAGGGTGGGCTCGCCTTCCGCCAGGAAAACCCCAACGAGCTGTGGTTCACGCCGCTGGGCGAGCCGGCGCGCAAGATCACCCGCATGGGCGCGGGGGCGGGGCCCGTGGCCGCGCGCGTCAGCCGCGTGCCGGCGGGCCACCCGGAGGGCTACCTGGAAGGCTTCGCCAACATCTACGAGGAGGCCGCGCGGGCGATCCGCGCCCACCGCGACGGCACGCCGCCCGATCCGGGCGTGGACTTTCCCGGCATCGCGGACGGGGTGGCCGGGGTTGCCTTCATCGAGGCGGCGGTGCGGCTGTCGCGCGAGCGCGCTTGAACGCGCCGCACGCGACGACGCTCTATCAGCGTTCCACGGGGCGCATCGAGCTGGAGGTCGCCGAGCGGGACGGGCGCGCCAGTGTGCGGCGCGCCTACCAGGGGGGCAGCGGCAAGCTCCGCTTCCTGCGGACCGTGCACGACGCGGTCGAGGCGCTGGTGCTCAACACGGCGGGCGGGCTTGCCGGCGGCGACCGGTTCGAGCTCAGCGCCACCGTGGCCGGGCGCCCGCTCACGCTGTCGACCCAGGCGAGCGAGCGCGTCTACCGCGCCGAGGGCGGGGCGGCGCGGGTGAGCCAGACGCTCCGCGTCGGTGCCGGGGGCAGCCTGGTGCACGCGCCGCAGCCGACCATCCTGTTCGATGCGGCGGCGCTGGTGCGGCGCACGCGCATCGACCTGGCCGCCGACGCGCAGCTCACCTTCTGCGAGGGGCTCGTGTTCGGTCGGGCGGCGATGGGCGAGACGGTGCGCTCGGTGCATTTGCGCGATCGGACCGACGTCTATGTGGACGGCACGCTCGCCCTGGTCGACGCGCTGCGGCTCGACACGGAGGGGCTCGCGGACGCGGGGTCGCCGGCGATGCTGGGCGGCAACCGGGCGGCGGGGCTCGTCCTGCACCGCGGCGGCGACCTCAAGGGCGCCTGCGAGGCGGTGCGGCAGGTGCTGCCGCCGGCCGCGGGGGTGAGCATCGTTCGCGGGCTCGTGGTGTCGCGAATCCTTGCGCCGACGCACGGAGCGCTTCAGGATGCGCTCGCGCGGGCTCTCACCGCGCTGACCGGGGCGCCCGCGCCCCACTCCTGGCAGATTTGATCCTCGGACGGGACCCATGAACCTATCGCCGCGCGAAAAGGACAAGCTGATGATTGCGATGGCCGCCGAGGTGGCGCGTCGCCGGCGCGAACGCGGGGTCAAGCTGAACTACCCCGAGACCATCGCGCTGATCACCGATTTCGTGATGGAAGGGGCGCGCGACGGCCGCTCCGTCGCCGACCTGATGGAGGCCGGTGCCAACGTGGTCCCGCGCGAGGCGGTGATGCAAGGCATCGCGGAGATGATCGACGAGGTGC